>CAVPKZ010000134.1:0-16711 GCA_963705755.1 uncultured Acidobacteriota bacterium
GATGCTGAATTCAGGCTTCAGAATGATTGCGGCAGCTATATGCCCTAAGTGCAAGCATGATGGTTGATGGATGAACCCACGTTTGAGCCGGGCGGGCAGCCGCCGAAGTATCGGGGAGAATCTCCGATAACGTTCCCGTGCCGTGGGCAAGGGCAGACCGTTCTGCCGAGTAGCATCGTTTATCGCCCGCAGCGCGTCATTAAGTCTAAATCGGCCCAATCCGGTTGGTCGAACTAATTTGCCGGGTTTTTTGCTACATTTATCCTTGGAAAGATTCTGTCGAAGTGGACGTTAAGCTCCAAAGGAAGATGAGCTTATACCTGAGATTAATCTGCGCAACGAAATAATTGGGTAGTGAAGATAGTGGAGATTACGCGAGTTCTGGACGTGATACCTAACGCTACGTGAGGCGCGTCGATGGCGTTCTTACCGCACGATGTTCGCAGCAATTCAGAATTGCAGGAATTATATTCCCAGATAAATTTCTTCTGTCGAGCAACGCTTGAGCGCCGTACCCTGCCGCCAAGGCTTTGGCTTCAGCATCATTGGAAATTGATAGAACCAGCGTGTGGGGGACGCTTCTAAGCTGCGACCTCACGAATTCGGGCTTGAAGTGACGTTTCTCGGGCAGAAACAAATCGAGTAGCAAGACCTCTGGCTTAATATCCGCCACCATCTGAACAGCGTCGGAGAAGCTGCGTGCTTCGCCGACTATCTCTATCGAATGTTCAACAGCTAATATTTGTCGGATTGCAGCCCGCATCATATCGCTCTCATCAGCTAAAAGAACTTTGATGGACATAGGCATCCCCCATCAGCACCGGGCGGGGAGACCGGGGTTCCGAGTTATAGCAACTGTGTTAGCACGGCGCAATCTAAACTGTTTTTTAAGTTCTGTAGGATGCACTACCGGGCGAACGAAACGCCAGTTACGTTGTTGCGAATGGGCGGCAATATATTGCTAGTGGGCGCGGCATGGTTGATTCGCCGACGCGGGTGGTAAGGGCCGGGTTTCCATAAGGACCGCGAAATCGTCGCTGGTGGGGCTGTTCATCGCAAACTAGGCAGGGAATGATATGTATCTGGCAGTCCGTTGGCCAAACACACCGTAAGCTCCTGCGTTTCGTTCCAGATTCAAGCGTGGCTACTGAATCAATCAAATGGAAAATTGTCGCAAATCCAAAAAATATCGATGGCTTATCGATAACGGGCCACCTGTTGATGTGGAATAACTTAAAAAGCAAGCCTATTTGTTTTGATGGATTGTCTACTGCCAACGAGAGGTGTCTGAAACCGTATAGGCTTTTCCATAACACCTTCAAGATTAAGCTGCACTACTTTTGAACACAAATCATCGCAACAACCACCGGCGTACTTTTTCCGCAAAGAGCATCTGGTAACCTCCGGTCGATAAGGCCAAAGAGTGGCGCTCGCTATCAGTCGAATCGTGTCTTCTGTACCTTTGCGCGGTGTGGGACTCTTTAGTTTAGCAGGCCGTGGTTAAAGTCGCTGGGAGCCAAACGACGCGATAGATTCTTCCGTCGGCATCAACGAAGGAACCAGCCAACGGCCACCGCAACGATCATAAGCTTTATTAACCAACCGATTGCGTAAGACACGACAAACACCCGGTGCAGCTTCATAAATGCGGCATTAGTGAGGATCAGCGGCAACGGGCCAGTTAGCCACACCGCAACAGCCAGTTTGACGGCGCCCAATACAGAGTGAAGACCCAGCCGGGCGGTGACATAGGCAAAGACCCCTCAGGTGAGAAATGGTAGCGGACTGGTCAGGGCAATCGCTCTACCTTCGGCACCTTGACGCCAGATTTCGGGGTAAGTGTAGCGCCGATGAATCCAATCGCCGGCGAAGAACCAGTCAGTAAGCGACGAGACGACACCAGCGCCAACAACGATCACAACGAGTCGCGCCCAGTTCATTCCATCTTCCTGTAAATACGCAGGCATTGTACTCTTGCGAAGGTTCGCGCATGTTCGGCAGTCCATGTTGAAAGGGTAAGAGTCTGAATTCCTGCTGAAATAACTGAACGATTGAGAGGTCTTGTCCTTAGCCCGCGGCGAAAATCAGAAATTTAGTTTTGTAACCTGAAGTAACTTGTTCTCGTCATTGTCTCTCGTAGAATGCAAATGCATTCTGGAGAAAACGGATGGCGATGGGCACACGAAGGCGAAGAAGGAGGCAAGAGCGGTTGTGGGTTGGCCACCAGGAACTGGCGCAGGGGCCAGCGCATCCTTTTTACGATCGTGTAAATGAGCTGTTGGAAGCGGAACAGTTCGATACGTTCGCTGAGAAGGAGTGTGCGGAGTTTTACGCGGAGAACAATGGGAGGCCGTCGCTGACGCCGGGGATTTATTTCCGACTGTTGCTGGTTGGATATTTTGAAGGGATCGATTCGGAGCGCGGGATCGCCTGGCGCGCGGCGGATTCTCTGGGGTTGCGGAGGTTTCTGGGAATCGGGTTAGACGAGCAGACCCCGGATCATTCCACGATCTCGCGCACGCGACGATTGATCGATGTGGAGACGCATCAGCAGGTGTTCTTGTGGATCTTGGAACGGTTAAGAGATCGCGGGCTGGTGAAAGGCAAGACCGTGGGGATCGACGCGACCACGCTGGAGGCTAACGCGGCGATGCGCTCGATCGTGCGACGCGCCACGGGCGAGAGTTATGAGGAGTTTCTGAAGGGTTTAGCAAGAGAATCGGGAATTGAAACGCCGACGCGCGAAGAGCTGGGGGTTTGGATCGCACGCGGAAGAACAAAGCCAGCAAGAAAGATTGGGTGAACCCGCATGAGCAAGACGCGCGAATTACCAAGATGAAAGATGATCGGACGCATCTGGCACACAAAGCCGAGCATGCTGTGGACCTGGAGAGCGGAGCAGTGTTGGCGGTAACCCTGCAGGAAGCGGACCAAGGCGATACGACGACGGTGGTAGAGACCCTCGCGCAGGCGGGTGAAAACGCAGCGGCGTTGCTGGAGACCGAAGCAGCGAATGGGAAGCCGCAGATGCATTTCCCAGGCATCGAAGAAGTGGTCACTAATAAGGGCTACCACAGCGGAGAAGTGCTGGTGAAGATGCAAGGCGCGGAAGTACGAACGTACATTACGGAGAAGAAACAGAAGGGTCAGCGGCATTGGGAAGGCAAGCACGATCAGCAGCAAGCGGTCTATGCGAACCGACGGCGAGTGAACGGAGCGTATGGAAAGCGCCTGCTACGGAAGAGAGGCGAGCTGATCGAACGGAGCTTTGCGCACTGCTACGACACCGGGGCAATGAGACGAACGCATTTGCGAGGGCATAACAATATTCTCAAGCGCTTGTTGATTCATGTCGGCGCCTTCAATTTGAGTCTGATCTTCCGCTCGCTGCTGGGAGCGGGAACGCCGCGGGAGCTGAGAAATAGGCTTGCCAGGATTTTTCGCGACTATTTTGCGCGCCCTGTCGATTATGGTTGCGTACGGAACGCGGCAACAGCGTTTTTTCACCGTTAGGATTCAGATCCCAGCGGAATCGCCGGTATCTTCGTTATAGACTCCGCCATTCGAACAAACCTGCTTTCGCGACGGACTGTTAGGCACGGCGTCTCCTATCTAAAGGGTCCCTCTGAATCCTAACTCTCCGTCGAAGGCCTATCCGGTATCGGTGCTATCACGTCCTCGCTGAAACTGTTCCACGTGAGTTTGCTCTGATAGGCCGCCAGCGCTCTGCGTGTGGGTCAGAAAGCGATGTTCGTTCTTGCTAAGTGTGAGCAGTTGGTAAGAACCGGTTTCCTCGTGACGAAGATTGAATTCAATAGGGCCCTGACGAACGAGGTATTCCACGTCGGGTTTCATAAGATCGTTGTTACCGCCAGGCAAATTCCGCTAGCTAGATCTTTTTTGGCTACGACACGGAGTCCCGATTACACTCGGGGCGCAGGTGGAGCTTTTGGCCTTACTGCGGGCCGTGCGCGATGCAGAGCGGCGGACCGGACGACGACCTGGTGTCGCCTTGCTCGCAGGAGTCCGTGTCGAGAACTCCCCTCACTTACTAGGAAACATTGAACTGGGAAAAAGTAAGAAGCATTTTTTTACGATGGAGTAGTAATGCTCCGTATTATTGACGGAACGCGTACCCCAATGGCAAGCTTTCTGTCTCAGGTCGATACGGCGGCTCATATACCCAAGGGACCCAGTGGATAAATCGGACCCGTATGGCGATTGGGTGCTTTTTGGGATTTTCAATCCGCAAAAGATGGCGACTACGCGAATGAGTTCAATTGGCTCAGATTTGCCAATGTCATAACGTTAACGCGAGAGATAAAATGCGATGCAGGCCAGGAAGCTGTAGAAGACTACCTGAAGACCAAATAAGCGTTTTGTCGACAATCGCTTCCCGGACTCTTCAAAGCGCAACGGAAGTAAAACAGGGCTCACAACCGCAATCTAAGGTCTGTCTATTCAACAGTCTTGAAGCAGAAATCCACTGCCAGAGAAGCAGAAGGGCGGTAAGCAGTAACGCCACCAATTCTCCGTCCAGCATCTCGCTGTCGGGAATGGGCGTCACGGCTACCGCTCACACTGTCGCGCTGTCATGGGCTCCCGCCGTTACGGGAGTGGCCGGATTCAGGACCTACGTCAGCATGGTTTCTGGCGGACCCTACGTTGAAATGGCTCCGTACCATCGACCACTCCGGCGTACACCGATAGCAGCGTCCAGTCGGGGCAGACCTACTTCTACGTGGTCACCGCGGTGGATGCGAGCAACAACGAAAGCTTGTACTCCAGCGAAGCGGCAGCGATCGTCCCGTAAGAAATCAGTACGCTAAATCACTGTCCGATGCCGGAACCACGCGGGACTGCGTGCTGCCGGCATTTCCTCTTGTGGTGCTCTAAATTGTTACGGCCTTCGCGCTTTTCGATCTGAGGGACTTGGCGTGCACGTTTTGTTCTAGGTCGCGGACTGGAGACGTCCCGTTCCCGGTCTCTCCGTCCTACTTACAACTTTTTGGGTCTTAGGCCCGGGTGAAGTTCCATTAACCATGGCACCCATTGCTCTGGGACCCACAAATGCCCCCCGTTTTCCTCAGATCGCATCACGTGCACAAACCAAGTCATGGACGAAGGCATGATGACACAGGTCCACCAGTTCGTATTTAGGGCATCGCTTGGACTTCCGCCCGGGTCCTCATTTAGTCCGGCTAGATAGCTCTCAACTGTGTCCGTTGTCCCGATCTCCAATACAGGATACTTGCCAAAATGCCTGTGAAAATAATGAATAGGGTCAGGACGTAACACAATGTAATACGCATTTTTATCGTTCGCTCTCGCCATCATTTCAAACATTAAAGAGGCAAAGAAACGGGTTAATATCTCGCCATCTACAAATTGTAGGCATTTGAGGGCTGTAGGGTCGCGGCGGCTGTCT
This sequence comes from uncultured Acidobacteriota bacterium, assembly GCA_963705755.1. Lineage (GTDB taxonomy): Bacteria > Acidobacteriota > Terriglobia > Acidiferrales > UBA7541 > Acidiferrum. The sequence continues at coordinate 5,429 of CAVPKZ010000134.1, forward strand.
ATAAAAACGCAATCCTGTGCTTTCAGAAATATAGAATCAAATTCATTTTCATTCACAATCCAGCGCACAAAATCCTCACTTAACCTGACTACGCCCACACAAGCGGGGGGAATTAGAAACCGTAACCTTACCTTGTCTTTCCCACCGCAAAACCGAGGTAAAACGGAAGCTTTTTGGAGTCATATAAGCTGATTCTTTTGAACAGAACTGAGCCGTCAATCCGCTGTCTCTCGAGGCAGTAGGCTCAGTCGCCAACGGGACAGGTTTGAGAGGAGCTTGAGCCCAGGTTTCTGCGTTGCATTAAGTGGCTGCTGACTTCAGCGGCATCAAAGATCGGCCGAGAGTGAATGCCCTTCTTGATTGGCTCAAAAGGATTTGACAGGGTAGACATTGTTGGAGATGCCCGGTTTCTCGGCCAATTGAAGAGAATTTTCTTGGAGCAACTTTGGAGCAGACCAAGAATGGCTCGAAACTCATAAACGCAAGCGAAGCAACGACTTGGATTGATATTGCCTACTTAGAAGGCAGACGCTCTATCCAGCTGAGCTACGGGCGCACAGTGACGGCAACGCTGATTTTAGAGCATTTTTGGACCTTTCCAAAAAAAATCCCATGATCAACTCCGCGTCGCTGCTCAGAACTTTAATGGCAGCTTCCGGGTATGCTAGGAATAGTATTCAGCGGTCAGGTTAAAAATGATGGATGAAGGACGAGTTTCCAGGAGAAGTGCACTTAAATATCTAGGGCTGTTAAGCGCAACTGCTGCCGGGCGAGAATTCCTGGCGTCCTGGCTGCCCATGCAGTTGATGCGGAGCGATGAACACCGCGAACCCGTTACCATCTCCAGCATGCATCACGAAATTCAAGAACCGGAGCCCGCTGCGAAGTATTCTCCACAATTTTTTAATGCTGACGAATTTCGCACCGTTGAGATTCTGGCTGCGCTGATCATTCCAACCGACGATGCACCGGGCGCAAAAGAAGCGCAGGTCGCCAATTACATTGATTTTGTGGTCTTTTCAGCGGCGGAGTTTGAGCCTCTGCTGCAAAGGAAATGGATCGATGGGCTAGCTTTTATTGAACGCGAAAGTCAAAAGCAATTCAGCAAATCATTTCGCGAAGCCGATGAAGCGGATCGCATCAGGTTGCTAACCGATATGAGCGCGCCGGAGCGAGATGCAAACGCGCAGCATAAAGGTTTTACATTCTTCTCGTTAGTAAAAGATATGACGGTGGAAGGTTTTTACACTTCGAAGATCGGATTGATTGATGTGCTGGATTTTCAGGGAATGAATTTCATGCCGGACTTTCCCGGTTGTACGCATCCGGAACAGCACTAGCGGCAGGAAAGGGCAAAAATTTAATTTGGCGACGGAAAGTCTTTACGACGTGATCGTGGTTGGCTCGGGAGCCGCAGGCGGAGTGGCCGCATACACTCTTGCCATCAAGGGCTTGAAAGTCCTGTGCCTCGAAGCCGGCCGGATGATCCAACCGCATAAGGATTTTCACAATCACAAGCCGCCTTATCGTTGGCCGTACCGCGGCCACGGAAAACCCGGGCAATATGGCAAGTTGCCGCAGGGCATGGAATGGAAAGTCAATGAATGGACTGACCAACTCTTCACCATTCCGCACGATGATCCTTACGCTTTGGCTCCCGGAGCGAAGTTCACCTGGACGCGATTGCGCGCCGTCGGTGGCCGCACACTAGTGTGGGGAAGAGAGTCCGGACGATATGGCCCCTTGGATTTCAAACCAAAAAGCATGCAAGACGGATTTGGCGAGGATTGGCCGATCACCTACGAAGACCTGGAGCCGTACTACGACAAAACCGAAGCACTGATCGGAATGTCGGGCGGTGGAGAGGCGATTTACAATTAGCCTGCCAGCAAAAACGCGCTGCCGCCTTTCAACGCGCGTTGCGGAGAATTGCTGATAAAAAAAGGCGCGGCAAAACTGGGCATGAAAACGGTATCGATGCCGGTGGCAGTGCTAAGCAAGCCTTACGACAACCGGCTGGCGTGCCATTATTGCGGCGTTTGCAACTTTGGATGCGACACCGCTTCTCGTTTCAGTACGCTCGAAGTGTTATTTCCCAAAATGCAGAAGATGCCGAATTTCACACTGCATACCAACGCGGTAGTGAACAGAGTTTTGATGGATCGCAATAGCGGGAAAGCACGCGGCGTTTCGTTTATCGACAGCACCAACCATCAGGAGTACAAAGTTTTTGGCAAGGCCGTGGTTCTGGGCGCGTCAATGGTGGAGTCGCTGCGGATTTTGTTTAATTCGCGCAACCGTGAATTTCCGCAGGGCCTGGCCAACTCGAGTGGAACGCTGGGGCGCTACTTGATGGAGCACGTGGCGTTCAATCAGCTGACGGGGTTTTTCCCGGAATTGGCCGGGAGACCTTCAACAAATGATGATGGACCAGGCGCAAATAGTCTTTATATCCCGCGGTTCAACTACGCAAAAAATAATAAATTCTTGCGCGGATACCGCTTCACGGTAGAAACAGGATGCAGCATGGGGCCGGGACCGGGCGCAATGCTTCCTGGCTTCGGTTCAGCATACAAGAAACGAATCAAGGAACTGTATCCGGCGGCGGTGAGCATCGGCGGATACGGAGAAGGCTTGCCATTCGAATGGAATTTTCTGGAAATTGATCCCGATGGCTTGACGGATCGATTTGGGATCCCGCAAGTGCGTTTTCATACCAATGCGGAATACGACAACGCGTTTGCGCTACGCGATGAAATGTACGGAGAGATGGAAGAAATTCTGCGAGCTTCCGGTGCGGAGTTGCTGCCCTATGAAAAGCGAAACCCGTACCCGATGGGTAGTGTGACGCATGAAGCCGGCGGTGCGCGCATGGGAGACGACCCGCAAAAGTCGGTGCTGGATGGATGGAACCGCTGCCACGATATAAAAAATCTTCTGGTGGTGGACGCTGCCGCGTTCGTTTCACATCCAGAGAAGTCGATCACGTTGACGATCATGGCGCTGGCCATGCGAGCCAGTGAACATCTGGCGGAAGAGCTGCGGGTCAGCGCTTAGCTTGCGATTTTAGCCTTCGCAAATGGCTACACACATAGGATTGATAGGCGGGGGAAATATCAGCGAGACGCATGCGCGTGCTGCCCGCGTGATTGCGGATGTTGAAATCGCGGCGGTCTTCGGCACCAATGCCGAGAAGGTTGGCCGGTTGTGCCGCGAATACGGCGGGAAACCGTTCGGCAATTTTGAAGAGTTTCTTGCTCATCGTCCGATGGAGCTCGTGGCCATAGGCAGTCCGTCTGGGCTCCACGCCGAGCAGGGAATCGCAGCGGCGCGTCGCGGCTTGCACGTGCTCACTGAGAAGCCCCTTGATATTACGGTTGAGCGGGCTGATGCGCTTATCGCTGAAACACGCAGAGCTGGCGTGCAGCTTGGAGTTTTCTTTCAGGATCGTGGCAAGCCGGATATTTTGTCGGTGAAAAATGCCGTGGATGCCGGCGCGCTGGGCAAACCGATTCTCGTAGACGCGCGAGTGAAGTGGTACCGTCCTCCAAACTACTACGGAAAGTCGCGGTGGCGCGGGACTTGGGCGCTCGACGGTGGCGGCGCACTGATCAATCAAGCGGTGCATACGCTTGATCTCATGTTGTGGATATTCGGCGAAGTGAAAGCTGTTCAAGCTACCTGCAAGACCGCGTTGCATGCCATCGAAGCGGAGGATACGTTGATTGCCATGCTGGAATTTGCGAACGGAGCGCTGGGAGTATTGCAGGCGGCTACCTCGGTGTTTCCGGGCTATCCGCGCAGACTCGAGCTTACCGGTTCGGAAGGCACGGTAATTATCGAGCAGGATCGATTGCTGGCGGCAGAGCTTAAAAATCCGTCCGCGGATTTATTGGTGAGATCGGAAGCCGACAAAAATCCAAGCTCGTCCTCACCGACGATCAGCGATGCGCGAGGTCATCAAGCGGTGTTGGAAGATTTCCTGCACGCCATTCGGACGAACACGAAACCGCGATGCGATGGGCAGGAAGCGCGTCGCAGTTTAGTGCTGGTGCAAGCAACTTATGAGGCCTGCCGTACCAAAAAACGTGTGAGCCTGGAAGTCTAGAAAATCGTTGACTATTCGCGCGAGTCCAATCGGCTTTGCGTGGCCCACAGTCCTGAAGACGGTGTACTAATAAAAAAGACCTCTTCGCCATTGGGCATGATATTCCAACCTTCGTTCATTTCCCCCGGCGGATATCTGGCGATTGCTTCATCGAGCGGCATATAGCGATAGTTAACCCGTTCGATTTCATTTTTCGTTAAATGACCCGGAGCATAAGAGATCGTGAATCGCCCTTCACTCGATCCATGGATCAAGTGCGCCGCGGCGTGAGCCAATTCCCGCAAATCCGAATTTTCCTTGTACTGCTGTAGCGTATAAGGGGTGCCGCGGTATCCGTATTTTCGAATGAGGTGATCGACGGATTCCTGCTCTCCGAATCGCTGTAATCCCGGGGCGATAATCAACAGGTCGGCGCCATCGGCCAACGCCATGCGTGTGCGGTAGACCGCCTTGTTGGCTACCCAGGTGCTGTGAAATTCATCTGCTTGCATGACCGCCACGGCTTTGGTGATGGGTTTTTCCACGATGGTGATGTTTTCGTTTTTACTAGCGCGTGCGGCCATCAAGTAGGTTTCGAGATCGTCTCCCACGTACACGCCGCAAGTGACCAGCCGGTTGTCCGGACTACGCTTCATCACTACCTGAAAATAAACGTCCGGCAAATGGCCTAAAAATTCTTGCTCCGCCCAGTTGAAACAACTGCGCAGCGGGGTGATAAGTTTCCCCAGATTATTCTCGATGCCATAAATTGCCGCCGCCATGTGCGAAGTGCAGATGGTTTCTTTGCCGCCCAGTCCGATGAAATAATTCTTATTGTGATTGGCAAAGCCAAGGACCTCGTGAGGCACTACGTGACCGATGTTTATGATCAGGTCCCACTTTTCACTCATCAAGGAATGATTCAGGTCGACGGGAATGTCCCAATCAGCGACGCCTCCGGTGGTCTCTGAAACCATCTCGCCGGGGATGATGCCCACTCTGGTGACTCCCGCGAGCCAGTCATGAACATGAACGCGCTGGTTGGGGATGCTGCCGAAGACCCAGCGATTTTGCTCAGCGGTATGAGGAACATGCTGACCAAGCGTAGGAATGACGTGCACATCACTGTGCGGCGCGAGAGCATTATAAAGAGTCTCGGTGATCTTGCCGGAGCCGCTGTGTGCTCGCGTAAGATCGGGCGGCAGCAAAAGAACTCTGCGAATTGCTTTTCCGACTCGAACGCGAGCCTCGTCGAGCAGCCGAAGCGCCAGCGCGTCAACTTCGACCCGCGACAGTTCGTCCGCTTCGCGCCAAAACCACGGCACTAATCACCTCGCACAGCTAGATTTTAATCTTTAGTGCATTGATGGACAAAATTGCCGGTTCTACTGGTTGACGCCACTTGCCAGGAATCCGCCATCGATCACCAGCGTCTGCCCGGTTATGAACGAGGCCGCGTCGGAGGCCAGAAACACTGCGGCGCCCGCAACTTCGTCGACTCGACCGAAACGCCCCATCGGCGTACGCATCAACAATTCGTGGCCGCGCTCCGTGCCGTCCAGCAATGCGGTATTCAGTTCTGTGCGGAAAACGCCCGGAGCGATGGCATTCACTAGTACGCCATGTTTCGACCATTCGACCGCCAACGACCGCGTCAGTGAAACGACCGCCGCTTTACTTGCAGCGTAGGCAGCGACCTCCGATAAGGAAACAAAACTATTGAGTGAGGCGATATTTATGATGCGACCGTATTTTCGCCCCAGCATGTACTTGCCAAAAATCTGACAAGATCGCAAGGTGCCGGTCAGGTTGGTGTCCAGAATATCGTTCCATTCATCTTCCGAAAATGTCAGTGTCGGCGCGCGGCGAATCTTTGCGGCGCAGTTAACCAGGATGTCGACTGTGCCAAAGCGCTGCAGCACCTGCTGAAGCAAATCTCCCAGGGAGACACGACTGGCAATATCGCAGGTCGCGCGCAGTGTGCGGGAATTTTTAGATTCGAGTTCGATGGCGACGGCGTCGACTTTGTCTTTGTTCCTTCCAGAAGCGATCACTGCTGCGCCCGCATCGGCAAGACCGAGAGATATGGCGCGTCCGATGCCGGACGTGCCGCCGACGACAACGGCGATTTTACCTTGCAAGCTTGGGGAGGGCCCACTCATCGATTTTCATACAGTGCAAGGAATCTAAAAATAAACATGTGGCTATTGTCGTTGTTAACCTCAACGGTGCGCAACCAAGCGCAACAAGCCAAATCGCTCTGGTACGTGAAACGTTTCGCTCAGGGTTGGCTGCCAGGCAATCTCCTTCCGGTTGGAGCGTGGGCCTTGGCTGCGGAAAAAGTTAACTCGTAATGTTTTACTGGACGATGGAGGAGTCTCGTCCAATGCCGTCCACGGAATCTTCATTGCGCCGTACCAAATTTTCGTTTGATCATCGATGCGCGCGGCAACCTGAAATCCGGAGTTCCACTTCCAGCCTTCTTCATGATGTGGTTTGCTTAAATCGATGTCGAGGTCGAGCCATTCTCCCTGAGGGGACAATTCGAATTCTCTATAATGTTGGATATTCTTGAAATCGGAGCCAATGAATACCTCGGCCACGTCCCAATTCCAGAGTTTATTCGTTTCCGTTGTGGCGCTGGGATTAGGACGCAAAAATAGCTCTTCATAGGGGCAACTGAACAAAAAATAAAGATTTTGTGCGGTCCACCGCGAGCGGATCTCGGTACGGTAGCGGGGTAACAACTGATCATACTTATCGCGGTCAGCGTATATCGGAACTGTCTGGCTCCAAAAGGTCGAGACCGGATTCGTGTCGATTGCTACATCCTCCGGTGCTTCGGTAGTAGTGGCGACTCTATTGTCTGCGGGGAACACGCTGGACAACAGGAGCGCTACAAAAACGACCAATCTGCATAGCTTCATCACATGCCCCTGGCGGCGCCCGAGATTTTAGCTGGCGATATTCAAAACGTGCAATGCCTTGTGGTAATACACTTTTTGCAAAATAGAGTACTGCAGGCAGAATTTAGGTCATAATTTGTCAGGGAAAACCAAATGAAAAAGAAATCAGTCGACCGGCGGGAATTTATCAAAACTTCTGGCAACGCTGCCGCAGGTATGATGGTGACCGCCGGTCTTTCTGCAAACGCCGCACGGGGTTTGCGGGCCACAAGCAGCCAGAGCACAGCGGACTCACGTGTGAAACGATCCTTGAAATTTTCGGTTATCGGCATCAATCACGATCATATTTATGTTCAGGTCGAAGCTGCACGCCGTGGAGGCGGCGAACTGCTTTCTTTTTACGCAAAAGAACCGGAACTGGCTGGGGCCTTCAGCAAGCACTATCCGGACGTAAAACTGGCCGGTAGTGAAAAAGAAATACTGGACGACCCCTCCATCAAGCTGATTTTGAGCGCTTCAATTCCTGCGGACCGCGCTCCGCTGGGCCTCGAAGTGATGCGCCACGGAAAAGACTTCATGGTGGACAAGCCGGGGATGACTTCGCTCGAACAACTTGCTGAAGTAAGGAGCACGCAGAAGGCGACCGGGCGGATTTATTCCATCATGTACAGCGAGAGATTTGAGAATCGCGCAACCGTTCGCGCCGGGGAATTGATGAGTGCGGGCGCAATCGGCCGCGTGCTGCAAACCATCGGCACCGGGCCGCACCGGATGAATCCGTCGCAACGCCCTCCATGGTTTTTTGAGCGCGAGCGATATGGCGGTATCCTCTGCGATATTGGCTCACACCAATTCGACCAGTTCCTTTATTTCACCAATTCCACGAAAGCGGAAATTGTGGCTTCGCAGATCGGTAACCTGAACCATCCGCAGTATCCGGGCCTAGAAGATTTCGGCGATGTGATGCTGCGAGGCGATCATGGAACGGGTTATATTCGCGTCGACTGGTTTACGCCTGATGGACTGGCTACCTGGGGAGACGGGCGGCTATTTGTGCTGGGCACCGACGGTTATTTTGAAATTCGGAAGAACGTGGACATCGCGGGAAGAAATCTTGGGAGCTTTCTTTTTAGGTGGACCAGAAAGGCACGCGTTATATCGACTGCCAGGACGTTGCTCTGCCATATGGCGAACAACTTATTAATGATGTGCTGGATCGCACCGACACGGCCATGAATCAGGAGCATTGCTTTTACGCGATGGAGTTGGCGCTGAAGGCAGAAAAGCAGGCGCAACGGATCGATCCGCCGCGCTAATCGCTGGTGTAAATCAGGCCTATTTGGGGTCGTTGGGCAACGCGCGCTTTACTTGCTCCAGATTGTCGCGCGCATTATCAAGAGTGGGATCGATGGCCAGCGCTTTTTCCAGATGCGCGCGAGCTTCTTTCCAGTTCCCCAGTTCCGCGAGTGCTGCGCCAAGATTTGCTTCCGCATTGGCATCGGCGGAGAGGCGCACCGCCGCGCGAAATTCTTCCACCGCTGCTGCGAAATTATTCTGCATGGCTAGGGCAGTTCCCAGAATTGTAGTGCGCGTCAAAATAATCCGGCCGCGAACGGAGTGCGGTCTGGAGATAAGTTATAGCCGCATCGGGATGACCAGCGGCCAGATTACGCTCCCGCGATAGCGTTATTCACGGTGGCGTCTTCGGGACGAATGCTCAGCGCCACGGCGTATTGTTTTTCGGCGCCGGCTATATCGCCGCGTCCCTGCAACATCGCGCCAAGATTATAGTGCGCTTCAAAGTCGGCCGGATTCTTGTCGACATTGTGCCTGGCCATGGCCTCTTGCAAAACTCTGCGTGGATCTCCGGTTTCGCCCGGATTGCTGTGCGGCAAAACCTGCAGCCAGAGATGCGCCATTTCATCGCTCGCGCGGTTACCTCCCACCACGCGTTTCGGCGGCACATTGGGATTGCGAATATTCTCGTCGGAATTATCATAACGATAGCGCATGGAAATCACTGTTCCCGCCGGCAGCTCTACGGGCGTCTCGTAGCGAAAAACCGCCTGCCAGTTCAGATCCCACGACGGAATGTGAATCAAGGATTTTTGCGTGCCATCCGGGAACTTCGCGAACGCCTGCAGGTCCTTGCCCAGGTAGTGTGCGTGCGGATAAATGGCCAGCAGTTGGACGTCCTCGGGTAGCGTGAATGCATCGGTGACTAAAAAGCTTTTTTCTCCGGGAGGAGAATATCCAGCTTCCGGTCGTTTTCGAGTTGCAGCAACATCGGAAAAAGTGTCGCGGGCTGCTCGGTGAAATAAAGACCCAGGCTTGGCTGGATCCACTCCGCCTTTCCGGATGGCTGCAAATGAATGTTGAGCACCAGATCGGTGCCCGCATCAAGTCGCAAGGCCATGCCGTGGGGCTCTTAAGGTGTAAGGCGTTGTTCCCCGGCTTCCAGAAGAGGAAATGACTGTCAGGATCAAATGCTTCGGACTCAATTTTAATTTCCATTCCGCCGAAGCCGGCCCCTGGGGAAGGTTCCTGCGCACGAGCCGACTGCATGCGATCCACCAGAACATTGGCGTGATGCACGACACGCTTGTCGCCAGGCCTTATTTCGATGGCTTCGAGCCAGCGGGTGCGATTCACTGGAGTGCGAAACAATAAAATTCCAATATTGGTCAGTGCCGCTGGCGGGAAGCTGATAAGGCTTTTCCGCCTTGATAACCAAATCAGGCGTCCCCATCTGCCAGCCTTCTGCAAATTTCGGGGTGGGCGGCAGATCGGAAGGCGCGCCTTCGACGGCACCTTGTTCCACCCAATGAGCGATCGTAGTGATTTGTGCGTCGGAGAGTCGAAGCTCATCCGCAAATTTAAATTCGCCGGGATCGGGCAGCCACGGCGGCATGAATCTGCTTTGCGTAATGGCGACGATTTGCCGGGCATCAATATTCGCATCCTTATAGGAGAGCAGCGGGAAGGGGCCGGATTCGCCGGGGCGATGGCACGCGGCGCAATGCTGAAGACAATTCCGGAGCAATATCCTTGTTAAAGGTAATTTGCGAATTGGTATTGCTGGCGTCTTGCGGAGCCTGGGGTGCTGCAAGGCCGCGCGCTGAATGAGACAACAAGAAGACAATTAGCAGCGCCGCACCGGAAATCGCTAGTCCTACCCGGATCATTCAAGGTCCGAGATAAACGATCCAACAGCTTCGGTGTTGACACTGGAGGATGGAGACCTTTGCTTGCGGCTTCAATCGCATCCGCCAATTCGTGCGTGGTGGCGGCACGGCGGGATTGTCCGATGCGCTCGTAGAGGTTATCGATACGGCCGTGATAGACAAGGTCGCCTTTGGCATCAAAGACTGCGGCTTCGGGAGTGGTCTTGGCCATGGTTTTTTTTACGAGAGCGTGATCCAGATCGCGAATTGCCGTTAATTGGTAATTGTAGTCCTGAAGATAACGGCGAATTTTATCGGCCGATTCGTTTCTGTCGGGAAAAATCAGGCGGGACGGGCTTCTGCCGGTACTTTTTGTTCATCTGCTGGAGCAATGGCGCGTAGCGATTTGAAATTGAGCAATCTGTGCGCACAAAGATAAAAACTAATACTTTGCCCCGGCCTTGCGCGCCGAGGCCGCGTACATCGAGTCGAAGTAGCCCGCCTCCAGTGTCATCGGGCTGTCACCTGAACAGCACCTCCTGGGCCCGGCCGAAATGCGCCAGCATGCCGGGCGTGAGCACCGGCTGCCCGGACGGCTCCCGGTTTTCCGTCTGGCTGGCGAAGCACCGGATCGCCGCCTGCTTAGCGGCGGCCAAACGGCGGCAGCGGCACCCGCAGGGCCCGGTGCCACGGCACCCGCTGGTCGCCCGGACAGGCCCCAGTGCCACATCCAGATCGGGTACCCCAGCGATTCCTCGCACGCCCGGCGGGCCGAGCGCCCGGTCATCTCGTGGTCGGCGTGCACATCCCGCAGCCACGGGGCCAGGCAGGCGTCGAATCCGTCGGTGAGCTCGCGCAGCGCCGTCGTGATCTCGTTCTCCCGCCAGGCAAGTCCCGCGTCGGGCAGCCGGAGCCTGATCACCTCGGTGTCTTGCGCGCCGAGCACGCGCAGCGCGGCCGCTGTCTCGGCCACCCGGCGCCCGGCCAGCGCGGCCGGGTCGGCCGTGCGCCCGTGGGAGAACTCGCCGTCGGTGACCGCGACCAGTCGCAGCCGCGCTCCCGCGGCGGCGAGCAGGGCCATCGTGCCGCCCACGCCCAGCACCTCGTCGTCGGGATGAGCGGCCAC
>CAVPKZ010000135.1:0-9253 GCA_963705755.1 uncultured Acidobacteriota bacterium
GGTCCGTTTCCGTCACCCGTTCGTAGCTGTTATCTCTTTTGAAGTAATTTCATACTTGAAGTCATCGGGATCCAGGCTGTCGAGTCGGCCGTCGGTTGTTTCCGCCTGCGGATACATGAAGAAGCCGACTGGCGCGGTGTTCGACCCGGGCAGAGCGACGTCGTGCGCGAAGTTGTAGGCCATCCAGTTCATCTCCCAAGACCCGAATAGCCGCGCGCGCGCATTCTTCACCATGTTGTCATCCAGGGAGCGATTTCCAGGTGGTTCCTCGATCACGACCTTCCGTACGTCTGCGGGATCAACTGGCACCCAGCCGTACTCACCAAGGTAAACCTCAGCGCGGCAATGCTGCGCTTTCGTCACATTTTCTGACGAAGCCCCAAGGCTCTTGTATCCCAGTTCGGACTTGGCGACACGGATGCCATAAACATCGCGCGCTGGAAGGCCGGCCGCGCGCGCCAGCCCGACGTAAAGCGCGTTAAGATCCGCGCATTTCCCGCCCAGATCTCTGGACTCCAGCATGAAGCGAATGTCGCCGAGACCGCAGCCGCGGGTTTTCGGATTCCGAAAAGTATTGTCAACAATCCAATCGTAGATCGCACGCGCCTTCTCAACATCCGTCTTCGCGCCTCGTGATTTCGCTCGCTGTCGCTTTCACGATGCCGTCGGTCGGCAGCAGCTTGGTGGGCCGCAAGAAGTGCTCCAATTCCGCGCGGCTCTCTTTGGGCGCCGTGCCCTTCGCGGAGAGATTGACCGCACAATCCTTCGTGGCGATCCGGCTCGTCACTGTGAGGATCGGCTTACGCCGGCCGGAAATTCCGCGGCGATGATTCCGAGCGCGTCGGTCTCGCTCTCGACCATCTTCGCCGTACCGCCCTCGGAGTTGAAGGTATTCGCGAGCGTCTTCTGGAAGGGCGTTTCACTAATGAGTGCCGCCGGCACCCACACGCGGGTCACACCGGAAGGTTTCAGGACTTCGACGCAGGTCGTTACGTGAAACGTGCGCCAACGGCCGGCCGTTGTGACCTGTGAAAGCAGCCGTCCCGCCTTCGCGAATGCGAGACTTACTGACACAATGCCCGCTGATTGCAGAAAATTGCGACGGTTCATGGTCAATACCTCTGCGCGAGAATTCTTTTAATTTCTCTGCTGACGGATAACGTACACCCGACTCTGTCCGCATACAATACTGGAGGAAGGGTTTTGGAACACAGCCGGCTTTCATGCACAATAAAATCCCAAAGCCGAAAACTAGCGCCTCTCCAATTCCTTGGTCGGACATTTTCGCTTTGCCAGCCTTGCGTTTTTGGATAGTTCTGGTCATCGGGCGTTGAGTGTTTCGGATAGGTCAACGAAAGTGTTAGTGTTTTGGCGTTGCTCGTTACATGCACTGTTTGGCAAGCGGTGCAACACGTGGATCGGAGGGAGATGCATGAGCAACGTCAAACCGGCGCCTTCGTCTGCCATCCCGAAGGTCCTCAAGCCGAATACCGGCATTTCGCTTGGGCTCGGGCTCACCAACGAGTGCAACCTCAAGTGTGCCTTCTGCTATCGCGATCCCACTCGTGCTGACCGTCTCTCGTTAGAACACGTCAAGTCAGTGATTGAATGCCTTCCGGTTCGCTCCGTGAATCTGGGCACTGGCGAGAACGGGATGCATCCTGACTACAAGACTATATTGGCTTACCTGCGAACTCGACCGGTGAAGCTCACCATCACTTCCAATGGTCATAGTGTTGCCGTTCTAGAAGACCACGACTTGCGTGCCTTCCATGACATTGAGTTTTCTCTCGATTACCCAACCCAAGCGGAACAGGATGGCCAACGCGGCCAAGGTAACTGGGAACTGATTCATCAACAGGCCAAGCGTTGTGTGCGTCTGGGTGTACCCGTGACGATTATCGCGGTCATGATGAAGTCAAACTTCTTGCGGCTGGTGGATGTCGCACGAGTCGCGAAAGGCTTTGGCGCTCCGTTGCGTGTGAACGTATATCAGGCAGTGCGGTCCGATCTCTACGCACTCACGTACGAAGAATACTGGCAAGGGTTCCGTAAGCTTTTCGAGAGCACCGATGTAATCGCCATCGGCGAGCCCTTGGTGCGGGCGATGGCCGGCCTGCCGCCACTCGAAGGAGGATGTGGCGTCAGCACCGTGCGAGTTACGCCCCGCGCCACAACGCAGCCATGCGTCTATTGGTCCGGCTCCGGAGAGCCGCTCTCGGAGTTGATTTTGTCAGGGGCCGGGATTCTGAACTCTTTGCCTTTTGAGCAGGCCCGTACACTTCCAGAAGCGTGCCGGTCTTGCGAGTTCCGAGATACATGTCATGGAGGATGCGCAGGACGACGGCGCCTGCAAGGGGCACTACTGCAGCCAGATTTTTATTGTCCGATCATTCGGGGAGAGCGCCCACGGCTCGACATTCGCATGGCCGCAAATCGCGATCTCCCCAAACTCGGGAGTTCCTGCACCACCGTCGTGATTGCCAGAGAGTCCGAGTCGTGAAGATCGACATCGAATGACGGAATGAGCTCGAGCGTTTCCTATTTCGCGTCCACCCAGGTGTCTGACCCCGCTAGCTTGACGGCCACATTCGTAAAGAAAATTCGCGCCGGTTTGCCGTCCGCCGTTCCGCGATGGTCCGTCGAGAAGAGCAGAGGGCCAGCCTTCTTGTAGCCCGTCCAGGTGGCTGTGAGGTTGCTGGGTGGTTTGGGTCCGCCGCGATGATAGATGAATTGCACCACTCGCCCATCCGACCCGACATAAAGATCCCAAGTGTCTCCCGGCGTGTAGCCACCAACCTCCGCAGGATATTTCACCGAGACAAGCTTCGCCGTACCCTGTCCGATCGGCAATTTTTGCTTGTCCTTCTCCACTACGTTCGCGCTAGTGTCCCAGTAAACATGGAGAGGGAAGAGCGCCCAATAATTGTCGTTGACGAAAGCCGGCTCGATTTCATCTTTCACGTTGGCCGGCGCGGTGTTGAGTTGAGAGCGGAGATAGGTAACCTTGACGGGCTTGCCGTCCTTGTCTTTTCCTTCGTAGGAGACTTTTCCGGTCTTGGGCTCCCACTCCCAGGAACGAGAGAGAGTCAACTTGAAGGCCGGGATCTCGATGTTGAAGGTGTAGCGGATTGCATCAACTTGCCCGTACGAATCAAGGCCATAGGTTTTGGCGAGTTGTTCGACAATGGGCGGGCGCGTCTGGGCCCGGGAAGTGCTCGCAAGTAGCAGTGCCCCTGAGAGCAAGGCTGTAGATCGTCATGGAACGGCACAACTTTTTCATGAAGGTTCTCCTCAGTGAGACGAACGTCCTCTTGGATGCGTGCAATGGGCCCTAGATGCAATAAATCGGCTGTGGTTCAGCTGCCTTCACTCTACCGAGTCCGCCGAGCATTGGAGTGCGGGCGATCGCGTAAGCCTACGCAAAGCGACGATGGCAGCAGCGACTGCCACGGATCCGTATTCCAGAATCACAATCCAATCAGGAACTGACCAAGGGCGCCCAACGGTCCGCAGGTGCCACACATAATAAGTAGAAAGGATGCTCAAAGTCCAGACCAGGATGGGAAGTGTAGAGGTCGACCTTAGGAACGGTAGCATCCATAGCAAGTACCACGGATAGACAACCGGAGCGCAGAATAGCGATGCCGCCATTGGCCAGGCGAACGCCTCCGCGGACCCTTCCGCGGGCTTTTTTCTCATCCAGATTGCGGCAAGAAAGCCGACGAGCACTGCCAGTCCGGCGACGAAGCGCGGAGCCACCACTCGCTCGAGCGTTGCAAAAACCGGATCATTAAAGCGGAACCTCTGCACGTAGGAGCCGAGCGAACCGATGGGAATCCGGCCGTGGTTGAGAAATGGTATGTATAGGAGTCCGACCACGATTGCTGCCAGCGCGGCGTCGCGCATCCGAACGCGCTTCCAGTAGAGTGGCAGGAGTACGATCGGGAGTAATTTCACGGCAACAGCAAGCGCAAATGACATTGCTGCAACGGCACGCCAGCGTCTCAGAAGCGCAGCGGCGGATACCAACAGCAGCAGCACGCCGACAATGTCAACGTGACCGCTGCCCGCCACCTCAATCGCTAGCAGTGGGTGCCAGGCGTAAGCCAGAACCCAGTGCTCTCCCTGCCGGCTACGACGCAAACATCGAGCAACACAAGCACAATCGCCAAGTCGCAAGCGACAAATGCTACTTTCAGAGCAAAGATAGACTCGTGAATCGAGGTTACGGCGCGGAAGAAGAGCTGCGCGCCCGCTGGATAGGGGCTCGGCACATCTGGATTATTCAGCGTACGGGTCTCAGATGTGTGCAAGCTGGCAAGTGCAGGATCGCCCGGGATCACGATATAAGGGTTATAGCCGAGCCGCTGCACGCGGCCATCCCAAACATATCGATGAATGTCGTCGTCTGAGCCAGGTGGCAGTCGAAGGAATTGAATTTGCCACAAAGCAGACAGGACGAGACCGAAGACGATGACGCGCTTCGAAAATTCAGGCGTCGAGAAGAGCTCGCGGATGGCTAGGAGGTACGCGACGCCGGCAACAGCCAGCGGAATGAAAAATGACGGTTCACCCGTGCGGCTGAAGTTTCGTGAGCAGATCGTCAGCGCCACAAGCAAGATGGCACCAAGTCCGTACAGCCTGTGCGAGGGTGTGAGTTTCACAGGCCTCCCATTCAATGAGGAAGTTGAGCGACTGCTTGTTGCCATTCGCCGAACCAGCCTGCAGTCCTTGGGGCCTTCGCGGGAGCGAGACGTAATTCCCGAGCCAGCAGAATCAAGTCGTTTGCGACATCAATGTCATAGAAGGGTTCTGTTAAGCCGGCTGAGAGTTCAAGGGCCTTCGTGCGCGTCAGTAATCTGTTGAGCGCACTCCCTGTTCCCATGCCATCGCTTTCGAAGAGCGCCGGGTGAGCGGTCTTGGCGCCAACCAGATAGTAGCCTCCATCGAAGGTTGGCCCGACGACCACGTCATGCGCGGCGAGTATTTCGAACGCACTGTCCAGAACCGACGGCGCGAGGTGTGGACTGTCGCTATTGAATGCGATGACGTGCTGCCGGCCGGCGGCAGTGAAATGTCGAAATACAGAAGTCAGTCCCGCTGCGAGACCTTCGCCTTTTTGCGCCACGACCTGCACTGTATTACCCAACAGGTGCGCCAATTCGTCCTGATCCGACTCGGGGCACATGACCGCGACCTCCACGCTAGTCAATGACGTTGCCAACGCGAGGGTGTCCTCTAAAAGGCAGCGATACAGCGCTGTCACTGCGGGAGAAGGAAGGCTCTGAGTGAGACGGGTCTTGACCATGCCGGGCTTTGGGGCTTTCGCCATAATGACTAATGTTCGGTTTGGATGAGAAAAACCCACAGGGGTCTGGCTAGAGGATTCCATGAGAGATTGGTCCATCGGGACTTACGCCGGTCGCGGCGTTCGCGCCCTTCGACGTCGAAAAGAATAGCGCGCGATCCGGCTCAGGATGAACCAAGCTGCTCCTACCGTGCCTTTCACCGTACCGCTAATTTTGGATTTTCCGATGCGCGGGTAGTAGCTCACTGGGACTTCAACGATGCGAAATCCCTCGATGGCCCCTTTCACGATCATTTCCACGGCCCAGCCGTAGGTAGTCTCTTCAAGGGCGAGAGCGCGTAGCACCTTTGCGCGGCCTGCGCGAAACGGACCGAGGTCAGTGACCTTCACGTCGTACAAAAGGCTGATCAGGCCGGCGGCAAGGCGATTGCCGAATGATTGGCGCCACGGTAGCGCACCGGGGTTGCGTTTGCCTCCGAGGCGCGAACCGAGCGTAATGTCAGCGCGCCCCTCGATGATCGGAGCCAAGATAATCGGCAACTCCGAAGGGCGGTCGCTGAAGTCTCCGTCGAGGAAAACGACCACGTCAGGATTTTGCGTATTCGCAAGCCCTGTCAAACACGCGCGCCCGTATCCTCGGCGAGGCTCCTGGATGACTTGAGCTCCCATCTTTCGGGCGAGATCGGGCGTTCCGTCAGTCGAATTGCTGTCGACAACGATGACCTCCGTGACGAGTTCGGAAGGCAGATCGGCAAGCACTCGGCCAATGGCTTGCACTTCGTTATGGGTAGGAATGATGATCGAAACTCGCACGCAGACTCCCTCATCACCACCAAGGGGACGCGGGATGCCGCCGTGCAAGCAACGCGTCGATGCCCCAGGCACGACCTGCGCGTCCCACCGCGAGCCCCAGCGATGCGAGCACGGGAACCAGTAGCTCCCAAATCCATGACGTACCCAATTCCGAAACCCAAAGGCTGCCCAGGTACAGGAATGCGAGAAAGGCCACAGGACGCGTGAGCAGGCCGATGACCAGCAGGATCCCCAGCGAAATCTCCCCAACTGCTTGAAGGGGAGCTGCCAAGGCCGCATGGCTGACCATGATTCCCATCACCCACTTCCATACGGCCGGTGAGTGGCTGTTCTTAATGTAGTAATTGATCACCCCAGCGTAGCCGGCAGTGGTGTACGTGCCCTTCCCCAGATTCTCAAAGAAGACCCACACGAGCATCGCCCCGACTGTCACGCGAACCAGTGCCAGGCCCCTTGCCGCATCGGGTTGGCCGGCGAAGCTGACCGTCGAATTTTGTGCTTGAGTTGCGTTTGTCGTCATTCTAAACCTCTGCGCAATAGAATCCACGCGCGACTAAGGCCGCAATCTTAAACGATCGGACCCGCCTGTGCCAGATGGATGCGCGCAGATGGATGGGCGCGGGATAACTAAGTTACAGCCAGGCTCAGCCGCAGAGAGCTTTTGGCTCAGGGGCACCAGGTCTTGCCGATTTACCTTAGCTATGACGGCCAGGCGTTTGTCACAGCATTCGTCAATTCCGCTTGATGATAAAAACTGTCTTATCGTCGATACGATCTTCCTCGCCAATCCGTCGGAGACGATCATCTCGTTTGAGAGCGTATTCGAGCAGTGCATCGCACATGTCTTTTGCAGGCTGCAGGTTGTGCTCGCGCATGACGATTTCAAGCTGCTGTCGTTCCTTCTGGCCGCTTCCGTCATAAACCCCATCGGAGTAAAGAAAGAGGATCCGTGAAACTAAGAAATTATCACAGGTCGACATAGAGCATAAAACGGGACTCTCGCGCTGTTACATCTCGCGCGTCGAAAATTCGCACACGACACCATCAATCGAAACTCTAGAAAAAATCACGAGAGCCTTGGATGTCCCGCTTTACCAACTGTTTTACGATGGTAACCGACCGCCGGCGCCCAAGATGCGACTCAAAGAGAAGGATGGATTCGGAAGCAATATGCGGGAGATGCGAATCCTTGACAGATTTCGAAGACTGTTGGCGCGAACGAAGCCCGCGGATCAGAAGTTGCTGATGCTCATGGCTTCCAAGATGGCCGCTCGGAAACCTTAATTCGGCTGGAAGGCTATTGCGCGCCTTCGAGCGTTACTTCCCTATCCAGCAAGTACAATGGGTGTCCTCGGCCGAGCAGGAATGGGCGCAGACGCACCTCTGCCGACCGTTACCACTCGTGCAGATAGCACTCAGGGTACGCATAGTCAAAAACGCTGGGGCAACTTCCGCTGCGTCATTTTATCTGGAACGTCTTCGGCGGGATTCGCAACCGCCCCCGTGGGAGGGACTTGCCCATAATGACCAATTTAGCTAAAATGGTCTTTCGAGGCAAAATCCTATGCCCGCTGGTCATGTCTTACTCATCGGCAACAAGCAAAGTGCCCGAGCATCGCATGCGAGCGCGCTCAAGAACGCGGGTTTTGCGGTGACCGAGGCGAAAGACGGTAAAGAAGCCCTTCGCCGCCTTGCAGGCGGAAACTTTGACCTTGTTCTCGCCGACATATGTATGCCCGAAAAGCATGGACTGGAGCTGCTGCAGGAGGTCCATGCCCTCTCACCTAATCTGCCGGTAATCGTCATGGTTTCCGCACTGAACAATCAATTCGCGGTTGATGCGGCGGAGCTTGGTGCCGTGCAGTACCTACAGAAACCATTCGACCAGGACTTGCTGCGCAGAAGTGTCAGCCATGCATTGGGTTTGAGACGAACTACACAGAATCGAACATTGGTTGAGTCGTCGCCGCGCCGCACCGAGCGAGCGGTCCGAATGACGGCGACGAAGGTAAAGAACCGGATGGGACACGTCCTCGATCGGGTGATGCAAGGCGAAATCGTACTGATTACAGACATGAGACGCCGAAGGCAGCCGTGGTTCCGATCGCAGAATTCGAGAGGCTCTCCGGTACGCCGGACAAAGTCCTGAGTGGACTTAGCAAAAAATACGATGCAATGCTGGCCCGAATGCAAAGCCCTGAGGCCCGCAAGCGAATGAAGGCAGCGTTTAACGCCACGCCAAAACAGCTTGCCGAGGCTGCGCTCGAGTTTGCCCGCAAGCGTGGCTAAGCGTCGCAAGAAATCGCAAATCTATGTTCTCGCCGGCGTAAACGGCGCTGGAAAGAGCAGTGTCGGCGGCGCTATGTTTGCGAAGGTCGGACAGGAATTCTTCAATCCGGATGTTGTCGCCCGCGAAGCCCGTCAGGAGTCTCCTGAAATTAGCCAAGAAGAAGCGAACGCCAAGGCCTGGGAGGAAGGGCGCCGTTTGCTCGAAATGTCCATTATCGAGCGGCGCGATTTCGCCTTTGAAACGACGCTTGGCGGAAATACGATGACGGAGCTTCTTGAGAGAGCCGCGACTGCCGGCATCGACGTTCACATTTGGTATGTTGGCTTAGAGACTGTTGAACTGCACATCGAACGCGTGCGCTTGCGGGTCGCCCAAGGTGGCCACGACATTCCGGAGATGAAAATACCACAGCGATACGACCGTAGTCGTTTGAATCTTCTGCGTCTCCTTCCAAGGTTGACGGAACTGAGGTTGTTCGACAACACCGCAGAAAGTGATGCACTTATGCATCGGTGGCCGGAGCCGAAGCTTCTGCTGCAATGGCACCGTGGTCGAATCGTACGCAAATACAAGCTGGGGCAAATGCCAGAATGGGCAAAGCCGATTCTGCAGGCGGCGATCGAATCATCCAAGAAGAAGTAGGAAGCGCGGTCCACGAATTTCCCGCAAGCGCTTCCGTGTGGCCTGTGGCTGGCGAATTATTATTTCGCCCATAATTCCTCGGGATCTCCCGTCCTGCTACGATTCTGCGATCCGCAATCTTGTTGTTCTTTTCTTCCATTTCATCGCCACGCTGGCCCGGTTGCTCGGGCCTGGCGGGGTCCGTTCCCTGGTTGCGG
>CAVPKZ010000136.1:0-18593 GCA_963705755.1 uncultured Acidobacteriota bacterium
CCATATTTATTTGCGAACGGCCTTTTGCCACGCCAACTCAATAATTGACGCTGCCTAAAACTTCAGCGGAATTAAAAAAGATTGCGCGCCACAAACCACAAATTTGCCGGCCGTTCCGCCAAGCGCCGCATAAACCAGGTATACCAATGGATGCCGTAGGACACCAAAACTTTTGAACGATACCCTTCGCGAGCGAGACGTTCCTGCTCACTGCTCTGGATGCCGTAAAGCATCTGCACTTCGACGTCGGTTTTCGGAACGCCGCTCGTTACGGCAAATTCTGAAATGCGCCGCAACAGTACCATGTCGTGCGTTCCAAACGCCGCGCGGATTTTTGGCTCGGCCTTTTTTGCGAGCAGCATTTCCTTGGCGAGCAAGAAATAATTTTCATCGACGCGCGACTTTTCCGGGAACGCAATCTCGGGCGGCTCGCTGTAGGCGCCTTTTACGAGGCGAATGGACGGTTGCCAAAGTAGCAAGCTCGCCAGATCATCTCGTGTGCGATGTAAGTACGCTTGCAGGCACACACCGACGTTGGGAAACTCGCCTAGCGCGCGCCGGTAAAGCTGCAACGTGGCATCCACGTAATTGCTGGCTTCCATGTCGATCCACACCACCCGCCGCGGATCTTCCTGCTGGATGATCGTTTTCAAATTGCCGTAACAAAGTTCGGGAGACAGGTCGAGTCCTAGTTGTGTGGATTTTACGGATACTTCCGCTTCGAGCTGTCGTTCCCGGACGCTGCGCAAAACTTCCAGGTAATGCTCGGTGACACTTTGCGCTTCGGCTTGGTCTGTTATGTTTTCTCCCAGGCGCGTGAAAATTGCTCCGATATTTTTGCTTTGCAAACGCAGCGCGGCGGCCAGCGCGTCGCTGAGTTCTTCGCCAGGCATGAATCGCGAAACTGCGCGGCGCACAAATTTGTGCCTGGCCGCGTGAATGCGCAGCCAGGCATTCTGCGAGGCAGCCAGCAAGATGGAGCGGGTAGGATTCATTTCACGAGTTCAGATGATATTTCAAATATTGAGAAGCCGCAGCGATAGTCCAGCCAACGCACCACCCAACAGCGGCCCGAGGATGGGTACCGGAGCGTAGCCCCAATCGGACGCGCCTTTACCGGCGATCGGCAAAATCGCATGCGCGATGCGCGGACCCAAATCCCGCGCGGGATTGATGGCATAACCCGTGGGGCCGCCCAGCGAAAGCCCGACTCCCCATACCAAACTGGAAACCAGGTATACCGCCAAAAATCCCGGCGCCGGGCCATTGGCAAAAACCAAGCGCGAATAAATCGCACCGATAACAAATATCAAAACAAAAGTGGCAATGATTTCACTCAGCAGGTTTGGCAAAAAACTGCGGATCGCCGGGGAGGTGCAAAAGCACCCAAGTTTAGCGGAAGCATCCGGCGTCTCACGCCAATGCGGAAGATATTGCAGCCAGACGAGCAGTGCTCCAGCGATTCCGCCGAGTAATTGCGCCACAAAAAAAGGCAGCAACTTGCTATAGATTCCGGTGCGCACCGCGAGGCCCAACGTCACCGCGGGGTTCAAATTTGCTTCGCCGCCGCAAGCAAGCGCCGTAAATACTCCCGCCATTACCGCGAAGGCCCAGCCCGCGGTAATGACTATCCAACCGCTGCCCTCCGCTTTCGAACGCTTCAGAAGCACCGCGGCAACCACGCCATCGCCCAGCAAAATCATAATCAGCGTGCCAAGAAATTCGCCGAGCAGTGGTGATGGCATGGTCATCAAATCTCCTTGTGCCTTTTAATCTAAGAATCGGCCCAATCCAATGAGCGAACCACGGCCTTCTTCCACTGCCTGTAAAGCTGTTCGCGACTCGCTTCGTCCAGACTTGGTTTCCACGTGCGGGCCACGGCCCAGTTGGCGCGCAGTTCCTCAAGCCCGGGAAAAAACTTTACCGCTAGTCCCGCGGCGTAAGCTGCCCCCAGCGCCGTGGTTTCTTGAATGACGGGACGCAAAACTTGGCGATGCAAAATATCTGCCTGGAACTGCATCAACAATTCATCTACGACCATGCCGCCATCCACCCGCAGATTGGCCAGCGAAATTCCGGCATCCGCTTCCATCGCTTCCACCACTTCGCGCGTTTGATAAGCGGTGGCTTCCAGCACGGCGCGCGCGAGGTGCCCTTTGTTGGCGTAGCGCGTTAGACCGGCAATCACGCCGCGCGCATTTTCTTTCCAGTGCGGCGCGTACAATCCCGAAAAAGCGGGCACAAAGTAAACGCCGCCGTTATCAGTCACGGTGCGCGCCAGCGTTTCCACATCTTCGCTGCGCTGGATTAAGCCGAGATTGTCGCGTAGCCATTGCACCAACGCGCCCGCGATGGCCACACTGCCTTCCAACGCGTAATGGGCAGGCTGGCTGCCAAATTTATAGGCTACCGTGGTGAGCAGGCCGCGTTTGCTGGGCACCATCCGTTCGCCGGTGTTCATTAAAAGAAAACAACCGGTGCCGTAAGTATTTTTCGCTTCGCCCGGGTGGAAACAAGCTTGTCCGACCAGCGCCGCTTGCTGATCGCCGAGAATGCCTGCGATCGGCACGCCTTTGATTTCGCTGATCGCGGCCTCGCCGTATATTTCGCTGCTGGAACAAACTCGCGGCAGCATCGCGCGAGGAATATCAAACGCGGTAAGCAGCTCCGCATCCCAATCCAGCCATTGCAAATTGAAGAGTTGCGTGCGGCTGGCGTTGGTTACATCCGTGACGTGGACCCCGCCTGCTGGGCCGCCGGTAAGATTCCAGACCAAAAATGTGTCTATGTTGCCGAAGAGCAGTTCCCCAGCCGCGGCTTTTTCGCGTGCGCCCGGTACATTTGCCAGCAACCACCTGAGTTTCAACGCGCTGAAGTAGGTGCTTAGCGGCAAGCCCGTCCGGGCGCGAAAACGATCCTGTCCACCGTCTACGGCGAATCGCGCCACATCGTCGGACACCCGGGTGTCTTGCCAGACAATCGCGTTAGCAATGGGCTCGCCGGTTTTGCGGTCCCACACCACGGTCGTCTCGCGCTGATTGGTTATGCCGATGGCCGCCAGGTCGGCAACCTGCAGGCCGCGCTGCGTCAGTCCTTCCGCGATGACTTCGCGCGTGCGTCGCAGAATCTCCAGCGCGTCGTGCTCCACCCAGCCAGGCCGCGGGAAAATCTGCTCGTGTTCTGCCTGGGCCAGCGCGACCACCCGGGCGCTTTTGTCGAATACCATAAAGCGCGTGCTGCTGGTGCCCTGATCAATCGCGCCAACATAGCTTTTCAAGAGAACGGCTCCCAGGCAGGCGGTGCGGCGGGGGCATTTCAGCACACTTCCCGGCAGATGCCAACCTCAAGCCGCTGATGCGGGGGCTATTTCCCTAACGAAATCTGGACATTCTGGTGACGCTTATTTGACAGAGCACGCCAGATGCCGATTGGCTTACTTTGTGCATCTAATCCCTGGACGGAAGAAAAGAGCGAGGAAATGAAGACGATGAGTAAGCAGAGAACTAGTATTTTGCTGGCTGCCGCACTTGCGGTCGCGAGTTTCACGGCTATGGCTGTTCGAGCTGCCGAACCGGTTACCGCCACAGTCACGGCGGTAGGCAAGAAAAACACGCAACCGCCGCCGATTAAAAAAGAGGACGTCGAGCTTTACCAAGGTAAGGAACGCTTGCAGGTTGCCGATTGGCGCAAGGGAGAAACGCTTTTTCTCGCCGTGCTGATCGATGATTCGCTGGATCAGAATATCGCCAACCAATGGAACGACCTGAAAGCATTCATGATGGCTCAGCCGCCGACAACGTACATCGGCGTGTTTTACGGGCGCAACGGTGCGGCCATGGTGGGGCAGGATTTCACCAAGGACCACGCCGTCGCGGCCAAAGCCTTGCGTATTCCTTATGGTGGATTTGGCGCCTTTTCCAGTCCTTATTTGGAGTTGCAGGACCTCATCAAGCGGCTTCCCGGTTCAGGCGAGCGGCGCTCCATCATGTTGATTTCTTCGGGTATCGATTATTTTCGCGGAAATTTTGGACCTCTCAGTCCTGACGTGGATCCCACCATCGAAAACGCGCAGAAGAACAACATTAATATCTGGACCATATATGCTCCTGATGCCGGGCACGTCGGGCGTGGATTTTTCCGCGTGAATAACGCGCAATCGGAATTGAGCGAAATATCGGAGGAAACTGGCGCGGAAGCTTATTTCCTGGGGTTCGGGCCTCCGGTCACGCTGAAAAGTTATTTCGACGAGATTTCCACCCATCTCAACAACCAATATCTGCTCACCTTTGAAGGCAGCGGCGGGAAGCGCGGACGATTTGAGCGCATTCGCCTGACCAGCGAAATTCCGGGAGTAGAGTTTATGACGCCTTCCGAAGTTTTTCTGCCGAAGGAATAATTCAGTAATCCACCAACGGAAAAGGCGCGATTTTTGCTCGCGCCTTTTCTTAAATCACCGGCATTCCGCTCAGACGCTTTCGCCATACGCGGACGCGAGCTCAGTCGTCAGCACCCGAGAGCGCGGCCGCGCGCGTCGATTCGCGAATGACCAACTCCGGATTCGTTCTGTGGCGCGCGATGCTTACTTCGCGCTTCTCCAGATTGGCGTTAACGCCTTCCATAATCACGTTGACCGCCAGGCCGCCCATAGCTTCCAACGGCTGCCGCACGGTGGTCAAGGGCGGCGCGGCGAGCAACGACAGCGGCACATCATCGAAGCCGATCACCGAGCATTGTTCCGGAACTTTCAGACCAACCTTGGTTAATGCGCGGATAGCGCCAAGAGCGGTGAGATCGTCGAACGCCAACAAAGCGGTGAAGCGCTTTTTCTTCTGCAACAGTTCATCGGTGAAACGCTGCCCGTTTTCGAATCCTGAATTGGGATCAAAAGAATCCGGGAGTTGCACTACCAGCGCGTGGTCGATCTCCAAACCCACACCTTGCGCAAATTTCTGAATGCCTCGCCAGCGCGGGGCACTATCCACCAGCATCTTCGGTCCGCGGATGAACGCGATCTTGCGGTGGCCAAGTTGATAGAGATGCTCAAGAGCCAGGCGCCCGCCCGCTTCGTTATCCACGATGATGGAACTGACGGTGTCGCCGGGCAATTCGCAACCAATGGTGGCCGCGGGAATATTGCGTTTGCCGATGTCCGCAAGCAAATGAATGTCCACGAAAAGCCAATTTGCGACCACGATCAGCGCTTCGATGTGACGATCAAGCAGCATTTCCAGGTAACGCTCGAAGCGATTCCGCTGATTGTGAGCGTCCGCAAAAATAGGAACGTAAGAACATTGATAGAGAGCATTTTCGATGCCGCGCAGCACCGGAGTGCAAAACGGATCGGTAATATCGAAAATCATCACCCCCACGCTGTGACTGCGCTTGCTGCGCAAGAATCGCGCCATGGCGTTAGGCCGGTAGCCCAATTTCTTGGCGGTCTCCTCGATGCGTTTTTTCGTAGCCGCCGCGATGTAGCGAGCCAGAGGCGCATTATTCAGCACGATCGAAACAGTGGCGGGCGAAAATCCGCTGGTTTCGGCCACATCGCGCATGGTCACCGTGGCGTCTTTATTACCTTGCCGCTTCACTCGACCTCCGGGCCGTTAGAAAAACATTTCCGCATCACAAAGTAACCAACATTATTACGACCTTCTGTTACTCGACCTGTTGCTCAGGCGCAGCATCGAATGACATTTCGTTGCGGAACCATGAAGTTTTCCAGGCTCCGTAGGCAATCCCCAGCGCCAGCCAAATGGTTCCAACAATCTTTGCCGGGGGGCTTAAATTCCACCAGATGAATCCGCAAATCAAAAAACCCAGTGCAGGAACCAGCAGGTTGCCGATTTTCTTTTCCTTGGCGCGAACGAAATAATGCATGAACGACGCGGCATTCACCCCCATGAACGCGATGAACGCCCCGAAATTCAGCAATTCCGCGCCACGCTCGTAGGTGATGAGGAAGGCGCCCAGCAGCGCAAGCGCGCCAATCAAAATTACGTTGTTCTGCGGAATGCGCAGGCCGGCACTGATCTTTCCAAAAAATCCCTTGGGCAGCGCATCGTTACGCCCCATTCCATATAGCAAGCGCGCCGCCGCCAATTGCGATCCAATGCCCGAGCCGATGTTAGCGATCAGAATTGTGAAATTCAGCAGCTGAAAAAGAAAAAAACCTCCCACCTGCCGAGCCACCATAGGGAAAGCGGATTCCACCTTGTCGGCGGGAAACGGCTTGGAGCCCCACACCAACTGGGCGGCGTAAACCTCCAGCGACGATAGTACGCCGGTGATCACGCAAACCAGAACAGTAGCCAGCAAAATATTTCGCCGCGGATTTTCCACCTCTTCCGAAAAAGTAGAGATGGCGTCAAACCCGATGTAGGTCAGCACTGCGATGGAGGTGCCTTGGAAAACGCCCGAAAAGCTAAACGTCGCGGGGTTATAGAAAGGCTGAGTAAAAAATCTCGGGCCATACACATGTAGGCCCCATAAAAACCGAATAATGAAAACGAAGAACACCACTACCACTATGGACATTCCCGCGGCGAGAACGTCATTGATGCGCGCGGAAGTTTTAACCCCCCGTAAATTCAGAACAGTAAAAAAGGCCGCATAGAAAATCGCCAAGACCCAGTAAGGCATGCCCGGAAGAATATTTTGGGTAAGCTTGCTGCAGATGATGGTGCAAATCAGCGGGTTCAAAATGTAATCCATCACCATGGCCCATCCGGTTAAATAACCGAACCCGTGATGAATTTCCCTGCCCACGTAAGTGTACGCCGAGCCCGCGCTCGGATACGCGCGCGCCATTTTTCCGTAGCTGATGGCCGTAAATAACATGGCCACCATGGCGATCAAGATGGTGGTAACCACATGGCCGCCGGCTTTATTGCTGATCACTCCGTAAATTCCCATCGGGGCGATGGGCTGCACGATCACCATGCCGATGATCACCAGATTCCAGAGGGTGAGGGCGCGCCGCAATCGCGGTGCGCCAGTGACGGCGGCTTCACTGCTCAAAAAATTCCTCCTCGGTGCGGCCCGGAACGGCAATCGCTTTGGCGCATGATGCTCTTAACGACGGTAGAAGTGCTGTGCTTATTTGACGCTATTGAATCGTTTCAATGCCAGTAACTCTGCAAGAAGTTCGGAGGCGGCGCAAGCGCAAAGTTTTTCGCCATATGCAAAAAATCCCCACTGTCAGGAGTGTTAATTTGGTGCAGGTACGCACGAACAGGGTCGCTGTACCTCGACAGGGTCCACGGTACGGTATCGTTTAATTTACCTTCCTTGACACCGGGGAAACTGCGCTGCGCCGCCGCATAGTCTAATTAGTTGACGGTAAAGAATAAGCCGCCAACAATTTCATGCCCATGACATTCTTGTGGAAGAGTCGCAAACCAGCGGCTACCGTGTTGCTTCACGCCGTGGCATTTACCGGCGTATTACTCGCTGCTTATTGGTTGCGGGGCAAGTCACTGCAGGCCGATCCCGAGCTGCAAGGATACTTGCAGGTCATCACCGGTTTGTTGGCGTTTGTTTTCGCGGCCGTGACGCTGGTGCGATTTCAGGGCACGCAGGACCGCATCTCGCTGATTCTCGGCGTGGGTTTCATGGTCTCCGGCGTGGTGCTCACGGCCACCAGCGTTCTTTTTTTTCAGCTTCGCGATGCTCGCCTGGAATTTCTGTGGGCGCCGGTGGCCTGGTGGGAGAGCCGCATGGTGTTCGCGCTGCTCTTGGTCGTGGCGCTTCTTGTGGAGCGCTTCTTGCCGCGCTCGCATCATCCACGCCAGGAGCTGGCGGCCGCGCTCGTCGCCATAACTTCTGCTTCCTATTTAATTACCGCGACGCTTAGGCGGTTGCCGCCCGAAGTTTCACCGCACCCCTTCGCGCTGTTCCCCAGTCCGCAGCAACTTCTTCCCGGCGCGATTTTTCTGGCCAGCGTTATCTGGTATCGCCGCCGTTTGACAAGTGATGCGAGCGCTTTCGACAAAGCCATCTACGCCACTGCCGCGCTGAATCTCGCAGCGCAATGCGCGGCGTCGCAATCCGAACACCTGCTGGACGCCCCTTTCGCTTTAGCGCAAGGCTTGACGGTGATGAGTTACATCGTGGCGCTAGGCGGCGCCTTGCTGGATAATGCGCGCCTGTTCGAGAAGGTGCGCCACCTGGCGGTAAGCGATCCCCTAACAGGCCTGGCGAATTATCGTCGGCTGCTCGACGTACTCGAGAAAGAAATGGAACGCAGCAATCGCACCGGCAGACCCTTTTCGATTTTGTTGCTGGACGTCGACGGCTTGAAAAAAATTAATGATACTTACGGCCACCTGATAGGCAGCCGCGCCATCTGCCGCTTGGCGGATACTTTGAGAATGAACATTCGTGCTGTGGACACTGCCGCGCGTTACGGTGGAGACGAATTTGTGCTGGTGCTCCCCGAAGCGCCAGAAAACGACGCCCATAAGGTAGCCGTGCGGATCCATGAGGTCATGCGCAATGATCCTGAAGAGCCCGCGGTGTCCGCCAGCATCGGAGTCTCCACCTATCGCGGCGACGGTGAGAGAATTGAAAAGTTGTTGTCCGATGCGGATAAGAATTTATACCGGCACAAATCAACCCGCCACAAGCGCGCCGCCGCCAAATCGTCCGGCTAGCTGGCGATCGGGAAGCAACCTGGCTGGAATGAATCACTATGAAGAAAAAGGTTAAGAAGCAAAAGGTTGACGAATTACGTCAGGAGTATGACTTCTCTAAATTGAAAAACGGTGTCCCTGGCAAATACGCCGCAGGCTTCAACGCCGGAACGAATCTCGTGCTGTTCTGGCCAGATGTTGCGAAGTATTTCCCTGACGAACAGTCCGTCAATGCCGCACTGCGAACTCTAATTCGCGTAACAAAACGGCCTCGCCGCCGTACACACTAAGCACGAGCAACGCACGCAGGCGCGCTTGATTCTGTTTATTTCGCTGCTTCTGGCGTTCCTGCGTATGGCGCCAACTGTTCCGTGATTTTTGATTTATCTCCGACCACCACGATGGTCATCTGTTCCGGCTTGATGTATTTGGCGGTCATGCGTTGAACATCCTCAGGCGTAACGGCGTTCACTCGCTGCACGTAATTTTTCAGGTAGTCTTCGCCGAGCCCTTGTAGGTCCACATTACGCAATTGCCCGATAAGAGCCTGCCGCGTGGAATTCTGAATTACGAAGAGCCCGGACATATAGCTCTGAATGCCTTTCAACTCCGCCGGGCCCGGTGGTTCTTTTTGCAAGCGATCGATCTCCCCAAAAATTTCCTTAAGCGAAGGTCCGGTGGCCGTGGTGGTCACATCGGCAATTTCCGCCCAGTACGCGTCATGGTATCGCCGCGAAAGCTGGCTGGTGGGTGAGTACGTGTAACCCTTTTGCTCGCGAATATTGGAAGTGATGCGCGAGCTAAACGAACCGCCCAGCAGCGCATTGGTCACCGTCAGCGGAATATTGTCAGGATTAGTGGGATCGATGACCGGCAAGCCCACATAGATCGTGGATTGCGGCGCGCCCGGGCGGTCAGTCACATCCAACAGCCGCTGCGTTTTGGGATGTGGCACGTTCAAAACAGGAGGCGTGCCTTTGCCCCAATCCGAGAATCCGGCGGCGACCGCTCTCTTCACGTCGGCGACATCGAATTTTCCGGCTACATAAAGATGCGCGCGCTGCGCTCCGTAGTTTGCGGCGTAAAACTTACGCGCATCCTCGATGGTTATTTTGTTCAGGGTCGCTTCCGTAGGCAAAATTTCTCCGTAAGGATGATCGCCGTAGAGCAATTTGCGGAAACGCGCCAAGGCAATTTGGCTAGGACGAGATTTGGCGACCAATACTTGGCGCAGCAAATTCGCTTTCAAACGCGCCAATTCCGATTCCGGCAGGGCGGAATGAATGGCCACATCAGCAACCAAACCTACGGCTTGGGCGCCGTATTCCGACAGCACATCCACATCGATCGCGGTTTCGTCCGCTCCTACCGCAACGCTTAAGCTACTGCCCATTCGGGCCGCGGCTTCGGCAAGCTCCTGGGCGCTCAGGGTCTTGGTGCCTTCTTTCAGCAATTCGCCGGTGATGTCCGCAACGCCCAGGAGATCCTGCGGCTCGTTCAAATTCCCACTGCGGACGGCCAGGCTGATCGCCACTTTGGGAATATTTCCGTACGGTACCAATGTGACGCGCATGCCGTTTGGCAAGGTGAAGGATTCGTGTGCGGGAACATTGAAAGGTTTCGGAGGGCCGCCCGCAGGAGGAGTTTGTTTTTGCGCCGCGGCCGGCGCTTGGGCCGACGTGTGAGTAGCAGCAAAAAGGAATATTGCATTCAGTAGCAAAAATTTCATGGTGCGCGTTACTGTCATCGTTCGCTCCGTCACTGTTTCTTCTCGCTATCGCCGGTGGGCTTAACCGTTGCGGCCGGCGCCGGTTGAATCAGCAGCACGGTGCGATTTCCAGGCCGCAAATATTCCTGCGCTGTTTTTTGGATAAGTGCCGGCGTCACCTTTTCATATTCCGCAACCAGCGAATTTACGCGCGCGGGATTGTCATCGAACAACGCAAAACTAGCCAGCAGGTCCACCAATCCAAATCCGCCTTGGCCGCCGATGGTGTCGTACAGATCGGAGCGCAACTTAACCAGCGCGCGATCCAGCATTTTTTGATCCACAGGTTTAGTGCGCAGCGGTTCGATGGAGCTATCGATGGTTTGCACGATGGTTTCCGGGGTGGTCGCTGGATCGTGAATCATGTTGGTGATGAACAGCATCGGCCCGTTGTAATTCCAGGGCGTGCCGAGCAGGTTGATGCCGCCGTTTACCGCACCGGTGTAACCCTTTTTCTGCACCAACTCCTGATAGAGCACGCTGTCGTCGCCCTCGATCAGCATTTCGTCGATCAGGCCCATGGCGTAATACTCGGGGGTGTTGCGCTCGGGCATGTGATAGCCGAGTGCGAGAGCGGGCTTGCTGGCCAGCGGGTCTTTCTTGATGGCTTGCTTTTCTTTTTCCTGACGCGGCTCGGTAAGATCCGGCTGCGGTGGCAGTTGCGAAGATTTCAAACCGCCAAAATATTTCTCCACGAATTGCTTCGCTTGGGCCGGGTCAAAATCCCCCACAATTGCCAGCGCGGCATTGTTCGGCGCGTAGTACGTTTTGAAAAACGATTGCACCTCGGGCAGCGTCGCGCCTTCAATATCTTTCAAGTCGCCATAAAAATTGTGCGCGTTGTACCAATTGGTGTTGGCATATTGCGGCATGTCCAGCCATGGAAAGCCGCCGTACGGGCTGTTCAACACATTCACTTTTACTTCGTTCCCGACCACCCCTTGCTGATTCTTTAAATTATCTTCGTTCACCGCAAGGCCGCCCATGCGGTCGGCCTCAGCCCACAACGCGGTTTCCAGCTTATTGGCGGGCAGCGTCTCGAAATAATTGGTGAAGTCAAAACGCGTCGAGCCGTTCAGGATCCCGCCGTTTTGCTGCACCAGCTTGATGAATTCCATCTTGCCCAGATTTTGCGAGCCTTGAAACATCATGTGTTCGAACAGGTGCGCGAAGCCGGTGCGGTCGCGCGGCTCGATGCGAAATCCAATGTGGTAGTAAACGCCGACACAAATAATCGGCGAAGTATGATCCGGCGATAGCACCACGCGCAGACCGTTGGAGAGTTTGTAATACTCCACCGGAACTTTAAATTCTGGCGAGTTGTCCGGCACCGCGTTTGCTGGCGTCAGGCTCGCGAGTATCGCAGCCACAACTACCGCGAGCAGTCGTGCCGCCCGTTTAATCGTCAAAAGCATCTTTCCTCCGTGCGTTACTTGCTGCATTGCCTGCATCGTTGCGGGAATTTTCGTGCATACCAATGGCAATAAACACAATTTCGTATCCGAACCATGGACCGCCGCTGGGCCGTCATCACTACAGACGGATGCAAAATTGAAACGTTTCACTCGGTTTAGATGCTGGCGGTAGTCAGCGCGTCAGTATACCGCACGGTTTTGTTCCGTCGCCTTGCTGGCAAGCGAAAATCGCGGTTCAGTCGGGCCGCCATCTAATATCTGTTGCGTGGCGTATTCTCCAAACGCGGGGCCATGTTTGAAGCCGTGCCCGGAGCCTCCACCCGCGAACCACACGTTATTTATTTCTGGGTGTCGGTCGATCAAAAAATCGCCGTTAGAAGTATTTTCGTACTGGCACACCCGTGTTTCCACGATTGGTGCGTTTGCCAGGGCAGGGAAGCGCTTTGCCACGTAATTGCGCACGCGCTCGATGGATTCCACCGATACGAGACGTTTCTGCGTATCAGGATCAACGCGTTCGCCGTGACTATCGAAAGCAATTTTGAACCCACGCCATTCAAGGTCCGGCATTCCGTACACTTCGTCCGCTTGAATCAGCCAGGTCGGCAGCGAGCGCGCGGAAAATCGACTGTCGCCCGGCGGCACGCCAAAAAAGAAAACCTCCTGGCGGCTGGGAAATATCCGCGGGCCGAGAATTTCAGGGGATATTTTTCCAAGCCACGCGCCACAGGCAAAAACAAATTGCGCCGCCGAAATTTTCTCGTCGTTTTTGGTCGAAATGGCATCGAGTCTCGAGTTATTCGAATCGGTCGCACTAAGGGGCGTAACTTGCGTCTGGCGATACTCCACTCCCAGGCTTAGCGCGCTTTCCACCACCTCTGAAACCGCGCGGCGTGCCATTAACACGCCGCTCTCAGTTTCAAGAATCCCCACGCCGAGGTCGTGCGAACTGAATTGCGGATAACGCTGGGCAATTGCGCTGCTGCTCAGCGATTCGAACGGCACCTTGCAACGCGTCAACACCGCGGTCATCTCGTTCAATCGCGCGTACTCTTCGTTTCCGAGCCACAGAACGCCAGTTTGATGAAATAACGGCGTCGTTCCCATTGTTTCCGCGAAGAGTTCCTTCCATTGCGCCAGCGAACGCATCGCCCATCGCGTGTACAACTCATCGGCGCCGTAGCCCATTCTGATGATCCGCGATTCGCCGCCGGAGCTTGCCCGGGAATTGCCAGGGCCATAAGCATCGATGAGCAACACACGCTGGTCGCGGCGCGCCAGATGAAAAGCCGTCCACGCGCCGAATACCCCGGCGCCGACTACGACCACATCGTATGTTTTGGGCTTTGCCACGTTTTTCAGTCGCGTCTTTTACCGCACCGGCCCACAACACCGACCGTTGTGCGTCAAACCATACACCGGGTCCAGCATCGTAACGCATCGGCTCTTAATGAGGAAAACACTTCCGTCCAAGCGCGAGCCGCTGTACCATGCCCAACTTGCCATTTCCCAGGAGGTTTGCGTGCACGCAGTTCGGAAACCAGTAATTGTTTCAGCATTCGCGATCGCCTTACTCGGCACATTTGCTTTCGGCGCCTACCCGCAGCAGAAACAGAAACAAAAAGATAAAGATCACGAAGAAAAAGATCACGCCGCTGCGAGCAATAACACCATCGACCCGAAGCTCTACGGCGCTATGAAATGGCGCCTGATCGGGCCGTTTCGCGGAGGCCGGGTGCTCGCGGTGACTGGCGTCACCAGCCAGCCCAACA
Source organism: uncultured Acidobacteriota bacterium (assembly GCA_963705755.1). Classification (GTDB taxonomy): domain Bacteria; phylum Acidobacteriota; class Terriglobia; order Acidiferrales; family UBA7541; genus Acidiferrum. The sequence goes on from CAVPKZ010000136.1 coordinate 13,586, forward strand.
CCTATTACATGGGCGCGGTCTCCGGCGGCGTTTGGAAGACCATGGACGGCGGCGTCTCCTGGGATCCACTGTTCGACAAGGAGGCGGTATCCTCCATCGGCGCGATTGCAGTTTCCGAATCCGATCCCAATGTGATTTATGCCGGCACCGGCGAAGCCTGCATCCGCGGGAATATTTCCTTTGGCGATGGCGTTTACCGTTCGAATGATGGCGGCAAAACCTGGACAAATATCGGGCTGAAAGATTCCCGCCACATCGGCAAAGTGATCGTGCATCCCACCAATCCGGACACCGTTTTCGTGGCCGCTCTGGGACATGCTTATGGCGCGAACACCGAGCGCGGCATTTTTCGCACTCGTGACGGCGGCAAAAATTGGGAAAAAGTTTTATATCTCGATGATCGCACTGGCGGCATCGACATCGTTTTCGATCCGCACAACCCGCACGTGCTTTTTGCCGCCATGTGGGAAGGCTACCGCACCCCGTGGATGCTCAACAGCGGCGGCGATAAGGACGGGTTGTACCGTTCGAGTGACGACGGGAGCACCTGGAAGCGCATTGAAGGCCACGGCATGCCCGAGGGCCCGCTGGGCCGCATCGGCGTGGGCGTATCCGGCGAAGATTCAAATGTGGTTTACGCGTTGATCGAAGCGAAAAAGGGCGGCTTGTATCGCAGCGGCGACGGCGGCGAAAACTGGGCGCTTATCAATGAAGATCATCGCTTCCGGCAACGCGCCTGGTATTTCACGCACCTCTGGGCGGACCCGAAAGATTCCAACAAAGTTTATATCGCCAACACCGGGCTCTACCGTTCCATCGATGGAGGCAAATCGTTCGAACGCATCCCCGCTCCGCACGGCGACCATCACGGTTTGTGGATTGATCCCAATAATCCCAATCGCATGATCAACGGCAATGATGGCGGCGCGACCATTACTGTGGATGGCGGCAAAAATTGGTCCACGCAAATGAATCAACCTACCGCGCAGTTTTATCACATCACCGCGGACAACGACTTTCCGTATCGCATTTACGGCACGCAGCAGGACAACAGCTCCGTGGGCATCGCCACCGCCAGCGATCACGGGTTCATCAGCCGCTCCGATTGGGAATCCGTGGGCGGCGGAGAAAGCGGCTACGTCGCGGTTGATCCGCGCGACTCCAACATTGTGTACGCCGGCTCCTACTTCGGAGATATTTCGCGCTTTGACCGGCGCACCCACCAGGTGCAAAACATTCAACAGTGGCCGCTCGATCCCGACGGTTACAACGCCGCGGTGCAAAAATACCGCTACACCTGGACCATGCCGATTGTTTTTTCTCCGCACGATCCCAATGAGCTGTACCATTCTTCGCAGTTTTTATTTCGCTCTAACGATGGCGGGCACTCCTGGCAAACTATCAGCCCGGACCTCAGCCGCAACGACAAATCCAAGCAGCAGGATTCCGGCGGCCCCATCACCAAAGACCAGGCCAGCATTGAATTTTACGATTTGATTTTTACTGTCGCGGAATCGCCGAAACAAAAAGGCGTGATCTGGGCCGGCACCGACGACGGGCTGATTCAAATTACCCGCGATGACGGCAAGTCCTGGACCAACGTTACGCCCAAAGGCCTGCCGGAGTGGGCCATGGTGAGCTTGATTGAAGCGTCGCCATTCGATGCCGGCACCGCTTATGCCGCTGTGGATGCGCACAAGCTGGATAATTTCAAACCATATATTTACAAGACCGCCGATTTTGGCAAGAGTTGGACGCTGCTCACCAATGGGTTGCCGGAGACTTCCTACGTGCATGCCGTGCGTGAAGATCCCAAGCGTCAAGGCATGCTCTACGCCGGAACGGAAACGGGCATCTTTGTTTCTTTCGACGATGGCGCGCATTGGCAAACCTTGCAGCTGAATCTGCCCACCACGCCAGTACACGACATGATCATTCATAACGATGATCTGTTAGTCGCCACACACGGTCGCGCGTTCTGGTCTCTCGATAACATCGATCCACTGCGACAGATGAACGCCAGCGTTTCCAACGAGGATGCGCGCTTGTTCGCGCCTTCCACGGTGATGCGTTCGCGCGTCGGTCACAATACGCGGCGCCGCGATTCCATCGGAGAAAATCCCGCTTTCGGTGCGTCGTTGTATTACCACCTGAAAGAGGAACCTAAAACTCCGGCCAAGCTCGAAATTTTAGATATCCAGGGAAAAGTAATTCGCAGCTATACCAGCGAAGAAAAAAGACCGAAGAAGCGCCGGACGAAGGCGACAAAGATGCAGAGCCTGAGCACATTCCCGCAAAGGCCGGACCAAATCTGTTCGCCTGGGATTTGCGCTACCAGCCTCCGGTGAAAATTCCCGCGGCTATTTATGACGAAGGCGATCCCGTTGGCCCGCTGGTGATGCCGGGAAAGTACCAGGCCCGGCTTACCGTAGCGGGAAAAACTCCACCGCCAGCATGGAAGTAAAGATCGATCCCCGTTTGAAAACATCCATGGACGACCTTCAGAAACAATTCGACTTGATGCTGAAAATGCGCGACCGCCAGGAAGAGATGAACCGCTCGATCCTGGCGATTCGCGATTTGCGCGTCCAACTCAACCTGGTCGAAAAGCGCTGGAACTCCAAAGACAACGCGAAAGCCGTCATCGAACAGTCCAAGGAATTGCGCAAGAAAATTGGCGCGGTCGAAGATGAGTTGATCCAGGTGAACTCCAAGGCCAGCGAAGACGAACTCAACTATCCAACCAAAATGAATAGCTGGCTGGGGTATTTGCAAGGCGCGGTGGATAGCGCCGACACTGCGCCCACGGAAGGGGAACTGGCGGTCTTCGCGGAGCTAAATCAAAAACTGGACGCGCAGCTCGCCAAATGGCACGAACTGCTTTCCACCGACGTGCCGGCCATCAATGCGGCGATGCAAAAAAACGGCATTGTTTTAATTTACGCACCGGCCGAAGCCACTAAATAAAACGCTTGGTGCGCTGAAAAACTTAGTGCGGTGAAGGAAAATCGCCGATTGCTGGGTCGTGGCTTTAGCCGCGACATATGAAGTCCACTATAACCGGGGCTTTAGCCCATGAAGGCCGAAACCTCGCGCATCGGTTAACGTCCGCGCTTAAATGCCGCGGCTATCGGCTCAGCCCAATGCGACAAATGATTCAATGACTCGGTATGCGTGGGATCAGGTGCAACGGAGTGATTGAGACGCTACCGGAAAAAATCGCGGCGTAATCCGTCTCGGGTCCCACATCTTTGTCGATTTTCTGCTCGAACAACCAATAATAGGAACGCCCACGCGGATCTTTGCCTTCGCTCAGTTGATTCCTGGTAATCTTTTTCGATTGGCGCGTGAAACAAACGCCGCCAGTCCACGGCTCCGGCACATTTACATTCAACAGCACCTGGTCCGGCAAGCCTTCTTTCAAAACAATCTCGGCCGCCGATCTGGCCACGCGCGCGGCATTCTCGAAACTCACTTTAGGAATTTTGGAGCACAGCGACATCGCAATGGCGGGTAGGTGGTGCAACGCGGCTTCCCGCGCCGCTCCCACGGTTCCAGAGTAATACACGTTCTCGCCCAGATTGGCGCCGAAATTTATTCCGGAAATAACCATGTCCGGCCGCTCCGGCAAAAGTTTATGTAGCGCCACGATCACGCAATCGGCTGGCGTGCCGTCGACGGCCCACTCGCGCTCCGCGATGGAATGGCACACAATCGGTTGACGCAGCGTCAACGATTGCGCCGCGCCGCTTTGTTCGCGGCTGGGCGCGACGATGCTGACGGTAGCGAATCCCTCCAGCGCCGCGGCCAGCGCGCGCAATCCCGGCGCTTCGTACCCGTCATCGTTGGTCAAAAGTATGCGTGTCATCGATAGGAAAATTTTGTGTAAGTTCGACGAAGTTAGCGTCTGGAACAAGGATACGCGATTTTTGAAGTTCAAGTTGGTCGCTACGCCCACGGCGTTTCCAAATCCGCTTCTAAAACCCCGTTGCCGGCAAATCTTCGAAAACGAGTTTCTTGTCAATATCCAGCATCTGCTTTCGATGCGCGCGCAGCCCTAAGACCACCGCCAGAAATAATGGAATAAACCAGATGGTTCTCCAGGGGCTGAGCAGCGACTAATATTCCATCTGCGCGATGTATGTCGTGAAAACGAAAAAGCCAAACAGGTAGATTAGCGCGATCACTCCGGAGTGGCTCTTAAACGGCGGATACACGGAGGTAAAAGGAATCTTGCGAAATTTGAACAGCGACAATTCTACGAGCGCGATGGTGCACAAAATGAAGACGGCAGTGTGAAGCGGTGCGGCGGCCCAACCCCAAAATAATAGTGTCAATAAAAAACAGCGGGCGCAGAGCCAGAAAGAGAAAACACCAGCAGCACGCGTCGAGAGAATTCTCTAGCTTCCGTCCAGCGATGTTCCAGCGAAATTCTGAAAATCCAATTGGCGCGCAAATCCACGGGCATTTCAAAGGCAAATCGGATTCCAATCACCGGCAGTAGCATCAAAATTAACGGCACCGACAAAAATTCAAGAGAGGGCGTTTCTCCTGAGAGGATGGACTTAATACCAGGCGGCGATGCTGAGAACATTTGCCGCCGCGACTACTCCAACGGCCATAAATCCCATTAACACTTCCAGGTGTTCCTCGCTGCGCAAGAGCGTCTTGGCGACAAATTTGTAGCACGCCCTTTGCGGGGGAGTTAAAAAAGCTGTAGATAGCGACGCAGGCAGTGAAAATCGAATTTTCGTGCGAGGCAGCGGGCCGGAGTCCGGAGTCTCTGGAATACGAATAAATGCTTTGCGAAAGCTCACAGCGTACGCCACCAAGGAAACGACAATTACGCCACTCAAACTTGCGAGCGCAGCCTTGGTCATGTCAGCGACCAACGGCTCTCCGCCCCTGCCCCAAACCGTTCGCGCCAACCCCAAAAACAAAAATGGAGGCACCAACGCCACTCGATAATGCGATGCATCCGAAACAGACTAAAACGGTGAAGACACTG
>CAVPKZ010000137.1:0-4088 GCA_963705755.1 uncultured Acidobacteriota bacterium
AAAAGGAGTTAGCAGGCGACAAAGCGGATTTCGCGAGCGCGACGAATTAAAATCCGCCACGCTCGCGAGACAGAAGGAGATTCACTCGGCAACGAGAGCCGACACGTGATTGAGGTCGCGTTATTTGGCCGGTATGTAGCTCAAATCCGGGCGAGGCCTGATGAGGTCGCTGTAGGTGCCCTCGATAGACCCGTTGAGACGTTCGATCACCGACATGGCTTCCTGCTCGCCGAATGCTTCCCGCAGTCTGTCGCGCAGCGGCTTCACTGCCGGATCATCCTCGAACGAGGCCCAGTTTGCATGACCGAAGGTGAGAACGTACGTGCCGCCGCGGCCGCCGTTTACAAGGCGATACCAGGAGTAATGCTCCGGCACTTTCAGCTTTTGATTGGCTTCATGAACTTTCGCGACAGCGCTCCGAAAATCGTCACCCTTACCGTACTTGACGTGGAAGGTGACCACTTCGATGTACTTTGGGGTCATGTCAGGAGAAGGGTCGCTCCACTTCGGCAAGAACTCGTAATAGGAGGCGCTCAATTTTTCGACGTAGGGTGCGATTGACTTTCTGTATTGCTCCAAATCGGCCGCATCAGTCACGGACGGCTTGTCCATATCTGCCCAGTGCATACCGAATCGCCCGACGATGTAGCTTCCCATGTTCTCACCGGTAAGCACTTCGGATACAAGCAACGCGTCCTTGTCTTTTTGCTGCTTGTGCCATTCAACTTTCGCTTTTCGTCCATCTTCGTACTGTTTCACCATGCCGTTCTTCGGTGTCTGGAATTCAAGGCCTGCGATGGTGCCGGGTTTATCCTGAGCAAGTGCGCCGACTGCAAGGAACCCGACGGCACACAAGGTTGCTGCGAGCTTTATAAGCTTCATATTTCCTCCGTGACTTTGACTGGGATTTTGATTTTGGTTTGGGGCCGGCGGGTAATCTTAGCACTGAGCACCTCATAATGCAAAATGGCCGTCCTGGTTACATAAGCCGATCATCAACATTACGGTCAAGAAAAGGCAATCTGTAGAGTATGTCGTCGGGACACGCGGCGAGTGGATTTGGAGCGGCTGCTGCAGAGGCTAACGGTTCTTCGCTTATTTCGAGCATGGCCTTAAGCAAGGGTGACCGACATCGGCGGCAGTTAAGTCCCGATTAGTCACGCGTAATCCGACATTGAAAGCTGATTCCCGATTAATGCTTTATAAACGCGAAACGCTATCTATAACGACGATTGGCCTTCTTGTCCGCCTTCCGTTGCGCCTTCGCGGCTTTCTTCATTGCTTTCCGCTGCTTCTTGGCGGCCTTTTTATTCATCTTTTGCTGTTTCTTGTTCGCCTTCCGGGACCGGCGGGCACCTTCTGCGACACTGATGCGTTGAGCTTTGACCGGTATCGACCATGGAACACTCAACGCGAGCAGTAATGTGAAACCGGCAATCCGTTTCATCTGGAATTTTATTCTTGACCCAAGCTCCGAAAGTCCAGTGTATATCCATATCGCCCGGTCGTAACGTCGTGAGACGATTTCATCGAGAGCACTCCCGCCGCATAAACAAAGCCCGGGAAATCGTTTTGGGTGAAGCCAGCCCGGTTCGTGTTCGCACGGAATAAATCTACGGCTCCCTGTAGATCACATCGTGTGAGTGCTTTTTCTGAATCGCGATATCCTCGGCCTCTGTCAACGGGACGTTCTGTGTGTCTGGCTGTAGCCCATCTTGGCCACTGTTTCTGCCGCGCGAATCAGCGGCTTCACTTGAATCACTCCGAACCGTTCCCCAGAAAGACGATTCTATATGATGCCAATCATCTTCTTACATGTATATGATTCATATCATATAGTTTTCCAGGAAAGAATCCAAACGGTTTCAGAGCTGGGTCAATATCTTCCGCGGGTGTGTTCCCCGTGTTTAGGAGTCGGATGTCGAACTGAATTTGTCTCGTTTGAGTTTGAGGAAACTCATCGCGCTCGTAAATGTACTTTTCGAAGCGCGCATAGAAGCTGCCGAGTTTTTTGTTGTACTCATGAATTGCTGAAAGTGGCGGCGAGTGCAAGAGAGCCTCTCGGCCGAACTCAAGAGCCGAGTCTAATTTGGGGAACTTCGCGAAGCTCCGCAAGTTCTCGTGGCACTACGTCTGGACGGGTTTTGCGAGGAGGCTGCAAGATGTGTCTTGACCTGTTTTTGCCGTCCTCAAAGATCAGGCTGAGAGCTGGCATTTGCATCTTGATCTCTCTAATCTGGGCTTCTAGCTCTTTGATTTTTTTCTGATCTTCATCAAGATCATCGGGCAATTTGTATGTTTCCGGCACGCTTGCGGAACGAATCCCATGCGTCCGCGCCTTAATTTTTAGCCCAAGGTCCTGTGTTACGAGGACGACCTGTCCGGATTCTGAAGTGTCACGCAATTCCAATGCAGCTGCGAGCAGCCAGTCGTCACCGATCTGGCGCGACAGGTTGTGCGACGAGAAATCCAAAAGAGTCTCGTGCGATACGAATTGAGCTTCGACGCCCTCTCGAAGAATGCAAGGAGAGGGTTGGTCTGCGAGCGCATCAAGTCTTTTCAGACTTGCCGCAGCTCTCTCGCGCAGTCTTACGATTTCCAGGCGAATCTTTTTTGTCATTAAGCTGGCGCAATATCGTCGGAGTGATGACAGGTACAATGTGATTAGCTTGGAGGAAATCGTGCCACTTGATTTGGTCGATTGGCACATAGTGCAGAAACAGGTTGGTATCCAGAACAGCAAAAAGTGAAGTCATTGTCTATAGCGTCCCATGCTAGGGCCGACGAACTCCTGCCAATTCTGCGCGAGCTGCGCGTTCTTGGTCTGAGACGGCGTGTGGGAACATCCAACAACCTCCGACCACCACGGAACCAACACGCTAAACCGCTAGAGCGGCTAGCTCGCTGGAGTTGACACGGCTCATCACATCCTTATTACGAACTGCTTTCAGGTACACCATCGTGGAAGCTAAGTCCTTGTGACCCATCCAATTCTGCAGGGTCTTGATGTCACAGACGTGATCTTGAAGGTTGCGCGTGGCAAACGTATGCCGGAATTTGTGGAGGAAGAAATTTGAGCAGTAAGGGCCTTCGGAGCACTTGTTGCCATGCTTCGAGACGCACTGTCCACAATTCAGTTTGGCGTGAAACGCGATGCGCTTTAGTTTGAATTCGTGCCGCTTGTCTGGCCGACCCGATTCGTTCGGAAAGACCAGGCCGTCCGGGTTTGGCTTCTTTGACGCTTTGTATTTCTTAAGCCCAGCGATCAACGAATCTGGCACCGGCACTTCGCGCTCTTCTTTGTTCTTGGGTTTGAATCCGTAGAGCGGTTTCCTGGTTACGCGGACCACGTGCGTCCGAAAGTCTATATCCCGCCAAGTTAGATGGCGGACCTCCTTATCGCGCAGACCCGTCAAAAAGGTAGGAAAGATACAGAACGCGCTCATCTGCATCGCACGCTTTGAAGAGCGCCTGAATTTCCTCGTCCTCATACATGGGACGGATCGGTTCAACGTATTCCGGCCAGTCGCGGTTGTGGAGCAGCTTGGTGATCCCGTTCGCTTTTAGCAGCTGTGAAACAATCACTGCCCGATTGTAAGCGGTGCGCGGGCCACAGCCGAGTTCATAGAGCTTGCGAATGAACGCCAGCACATCCTCGCGTTTCACATCCTGGATAAACTTCTTTGCGCAGTTATTTGTGAAGACCGCCAAGCAATGCTTATAGGCTTGGTAAGTTCTCGGCTCGCGCTGGGCGGCTCCATGTCCTTGAGGTATGAGGCGACGGCCTCGGCAACCGCAAGCCCTCTCCCGTTTCCGTTTTCTTGAACGGTCTCGATGCCCGCGCGGTTCGCTTCCAGTTCAAGGGCTCTGCGACGCGCGAGGTCTACGACTTCGGCGCGATCTTTGATCTGCTCGCGTTTTCTTCCGTCTTGCCACCACTCGTGGTGAGTTGAACGTCCCGTTGTCATAGAAGTCGTAGCTGTACTTGAACCCGTCCGCCTTCTGGGTCTGGGAGTAATCGAACGGGTTGGTGAACGCGACGCTGGTGGTCTGGCCCAGATTGATATTCTTGCCGGTGAAGGTCGCGG
>CAVPKZ010000138.1:0-9211 GCA_963705755.1 uncultured Acidobacteriota bacterium
CTAAAGGGTAGTCATGTATTGGTCGCCACAGGCCGCAATCCGAACACCGAAGGACTTGGCGTGGAACTGACCGGCGTTGAGCTCACCGACCGGGGATACATCAAGGTCAATGAGCGACTGCAGACCACCGCTCCCGGCGTCTGGGCGATCGGCGAGGTCGCCGGTCCCGCAGTTCACGCACATCAGTATCGACGATTTCCGCGTCGTCCATGCCAATTTAACCAGTGGCCACCGTGTGACCACGGGCAGGCAAGTCCCATATTGCCTGTTTACCGACCCCGAGCTCGCTCGTATCGGTCTGAGTGAAACAGAAGCGCAGGCTCATGGGATAGCGTATCGCCTGTTTAAGGTCCCCATGGAAACCAACCTGCGTGCACGCACGCTTTCGGAGACCCGCGGGTTCGTAAAGGCCCTCGTGGAGGCTGCTAGCGATCGCATCCTCGGGTTCACGGCATTCGGTGTTGGCGCGGGGGAGAACCTGGCCGCCGTCCAGACTGCGATGATCGCAGGGCTGCCGTACACCGCGCTCCGGGATGCGGTCCTGACTCACCCAACCCTGGTCGAAGGTCTCCTATCTCTGTTCTCATCAGCGGCGTCAGCGCACAACCTTGTCAAGACAAGAGGAGCCTAGGTCTACGCCGCGTGAGCTGAACTGCAACAGCAGCCAGAAAATTAGGAATCCGTGGTCCAGTCGCTGCGCAACATCGTTACGCAACATGTTTCGCTAGTTGTGCACCACTATTAGTACCGAAGGTCGGCATGTCGGAAGGATCGTTAGAGTAGGACACCCCTTCGATAACTCCCGGATCACGGGCCGCTCGGAAGTCGTCGCTTTGCGGACGGCTCCAAATGACTGCCAGATGGATTTTGTGATTCAATTGGCAGCATGGAACAAGCTCAGATTAATCCGCGCCCGGTAGTCGGAGCGATCATCGTGGTGAGCGGCCTCGCCGTGTCATTCCTGCTGTGGCTGCTGTACGTGCATCATGCGTCGGCTGATTTCGCCGGGCGATGGATGTTTTTGCCGGCCCTCAACGCGCTTCTAAACGGATTGTGCGCAGTTACACTCTGCGTGGGCTTATATTTCATCAGACATCGCAACATAGAGGCGCATCGCAACAGCATGCTTTTGGCTTTCACGTTCTCTTCCCTTTTTCTCGTTAGCTACATCCTGAACCACGCGTTGCACGGCGATACGATTTTCCCCGGCCACGGCTCGGTTCGCACGCTATACCTTTCCATATTAGCCAGCCACGTAATCCTTTCCATCGTCGCTCTCCCTATGGTGCTGACCACGTTTTTCTTCTCACTGACAGGCCGGTTCGCGATGCACCGCCGAATCGCACGCATAACCTTCCCCATTTGGCTATACGTCTCGATCACTGGAGTGGTGGTTTTTGTGTTCCTGAAGGCGTACGCGTACTAACCGTACCTGCCTGAGTTGAGGAAATCCGCCGACGGGCGTTAGCATTCCCTTTCAACTAGCCGAATCTACGGCAATCCAGGTGGTAAAAGGGCATACTGAAACCAGCGCTGACATTGCCGCATCAAACAGAGCAATGGGAAAGTAATGGCGGTGGGACCGCTGGCGATCCGGCGGCAGGTATGCAGGTGACCAACATGGGCCGGGTACTCTTTCTCGCGAGTCTTACAACGATTCTTTTAATTGGCGATGCAGATGGTTTGGCGGCACAGGGCCGTGGCGGCGTCGGTGCGTCGGGCTCGGTGCATGCCAGTGCGACAGCTGCGCCGCGGGCTGCCGGACGTGTGACAAGTTCGCCAGGAAGTCATTTGGCGATTCCGCGATCACCCAGTGGACAGATTCTGCCGCGACGCGCGGGTACGACAGTGCGCGCAACGGGCCGGTACAGCGGAAGCACAACTGCTCGAACGCGACAGTTTAGAAGCACGCGAGGACTGGACTTTTCAGAACAATCCAATGTGCCCGGACTCGGATTCGATGCCGTGCATGTAGCGGCCACACGCGGGAATCGCGGAGGAGGCGGCAGGCGGGATAGCCGGGACGGCCGAGGTCGCGGCAATGAATTCGGGGTGTTGTTTCCTTTTTTTGATGGCGGCGGGTATTACGTGCCAACCGGGCCCGACATTTCCGGCGATGTACCGGACGACGGGCAAGCAGTAGACGAAGCGGAAGACCAAGGTCCCGAGCCCGATGATCGTCCGTATGACCGGGCACCGCGGGCGGCCAGCGTGAATCGTCCGCCGGTAGAACAGCCAGCGCCGCAACCTGAAGCTTCGGAATACGTGTTCGTGCGGCGGGACGGCACAGTGTTCTTCGCGGTCGCTTTTTCGTGGGATGCCGGGTCGTTGCGCTACATTTCGAGTGAAGGAACGCGGCGCAGCGTTTCGCGTGACACACTGGATTTGAAGGCGACGGAGGAATTTAATGAACAACGCGGGTTAACATTTCGTTCTCCTGCGTGATTTTCCTGATTGGTCTGGTTTTGTAGCTTAAATTTGTTATAGCAGCACCACTTCTTATGAGTGGCGTTTTTTTTGGAGCGGCCAACAAAAAAGAAATTCCGAAATACTAACAGGCTGCCGGTCGCGTTGTTGGCTTTCCGGGTTAGACCGATTCGACTTTTTTGAAGGGCTCGGGCATGACGTAGCCGGATTGCGCTGGCAGGCCGGCGCGTTCGAGTTGACGGTGGTGTGGCCGATGCCAAATTTGTCGGCTACTTTTTCCTGAATGTCGGAAAGAATGCGTTCGCATTGATCGAGGTGCATGTCCGGAATGCGCGCGTGCAGACTCAGAGCGTTGTGCGCGTCCCCAGCGACCAGATGTACGTCGTGGACTTCCTGCACGCCCGGCACGGTGAGGAGCGCGGGCTACATCTTCCAACCATACCTTTGAGGCCGGCCTTCCAGCAAAATATGCGAGGATTGTCGCAAAATCCCGATGCTGGACCACAACACCAGCAAGCCAATCGCGACGCCCAACAAAGGATCGACCCAACGCAGCCCGGTCATATGAATGATGATTGCGCCCACGATGATGGCGATATTGGAAAGCGCGTCGCCGAAATTGTGAACCAGAATGCTGCGCAAATTCAGATCGCCACGGCCACGACGGAGCCAGAGTGATTCCGCCATTGACGGCCAGCGCGGCGAGTGACGTCCAGATCATCCAGCCTTCGACGACGTTGACCGGCGAGCGGAAGCGTTCGACCGCTCGTACCCCAACCATAAAGATAAAAGCACAAGTACAGTGGCGTTTGTGAAAGCCGCAAGAACTCCTGCGCGGTGATACCCGTAAGTTTTTTCGTCGTCCGCCGGGCGCTGGGCCCAGCCCATCGCCAGATAGGAAATGCCCAATGCCGGAACATCAGAAAGATTGTGCACTGCATCGTTCAGTAGCGCGACGCTACGGCCCAAAACGCCACCAAAAATTTCAGCGACAACCAAACCTAGAGTGGCAACCATCGCCCAGCCGAGCACCGAAGGCTCCAACACCGGGTGGCAGTGGCCAGCGTGGCTGCCGTGGTCGCGGACGCCATGCGCATGGCTATGCACATGACCAGCTCCGCCGTGAACGTGCTCATGGGACTGCGAAGGCATCAGCCCTATTCTACGCGGGTCGCGCTCAGGAGTGCACAGATGGCCTGAGATGAGTACAAGGGAAGAGTAACCTTTAGGCGCAAACTGTTGGCGGCTTATTGGCAGTTTGACACCGTGCCGTGCGAATTGATTGACGGTCCGGCCAGTGACTGCCACGATGACAGCAGCCAAGGGGCAGCACCTGAATGTTTACGTAGTTCTTGCGCTGAATTTGATTGCGAGATATAGCGGTGTGCACGAGGGTTGTGCGGTTTAAATAAATGAGCGAGAGCATTGCTAAATTGAGCTTTTGGGGTGTGCGCGGATCCACGCCAACAGTGAGACCAGGCACGTGGCGCTACGGCGGGAACACGCCTTGTCTCGAGCTGCTAACTCCGGACGGAATACAAATCATCCTGGATTGCGGTACTGGACTGCGCATGCTGGGCAGCCGCTGGGGCGCTCCCAATACGGACAAAGCGCCGGAGACCCACATCCTGGTCACGCATTATCACTGGGATCACATCCAGGGGATTCCGTTTTTTGCGCCGTTGTATGACGAAAAAAATCACTTTCACTTTTACAGTTTCCGCTCGAAATACCTGGGACGGGACAGCTTGAAACAAGTGTTTGAGACGCAGATGGCATTGCCATATTTTCCCGTGAATATGTCGTCGATGAATGCCAAACGCAAATTTCAGGAAGTAGACGGAGGCGACAGCTTTCTCATCGGGAAAAATAAGGTGACCGCGCGCTGGCTGAATCACCCGCAAGGCTGCCTAGGTTTTCGTATCGAGACTACCGCGGGAACAGTGGTGTACGCTACGGACAACGAGCCGGGAGACGCCAAGATGGAAAAGAGCCTTCGGGAATTGGCTGCCGGCGCGGACATTTTTATCAACGACGCGCAATTCACTCCAGAGCAATTGGCGACGACCAAGAAGGGCTGGGGGCACTCATCGTGGAAAGAAGGCGTGCATGTGGCGAGAGAAGCGGGCGCGACCACATTGGTACTCTTCCACCATGATCCGGATTCCACCGATCGCGCGGTGGATACGATTTTGCGGCAAGCGCGCGAAGAATTTGATTCGGTGTTTGCGGCCAGCGAGGGCATGGTGATAACGCTCGGAGCGGCTGGCGACCAAGTGCAGGCGCATATGCCCGGAACGCGCACGGCGTTGCGGCGGGAAGCCCAGTTTCGCGCGCACATTTGCGGCGTCACGGAAGGCGGCAAACCCTTTGAAGAAGATACGGTGGTGCGCGATCTGTCGCTGCAGGGAGCGCTGATTTCGCTGCAGCACTTGCCGCGGCTGCAGTCCGAGTTACAGGTGACCATGGAAACGCCCGGGCCGGACGGATTGCAAACCATGCGGTTGAGGGGTTACGTGGTGCGCATTGATGCTGGAACGGAAAAGGGGCACAGCGCGGTGGGGGTGGTTTTTACCGACTAGCGCGGTCACATTTCCGCGATCGTTTGTTGGTCTTCGTTTGTTCCTGCAGGGCCTGTTCGAGTTGCCACGCCAGTACCCGTTTGATGACGACCGCCTCGACTTCCTCGCGAGTTCCTTCCTTGTCCAGAAAGCTATCGAACGTAGAATCGTTCATTGAATTCCCCGTTTATTGCTTACCTTTGTTGCTTCTCTGCTACTCTGAACGACGGTGGATAAAAAATCCCCAGGTGTCAAACTAACACCTGGGGATCGAATTACCAAGCTACTTCAAGTTACGGCCGGTTGGCGGCGCAGCCTCTAACTAGGGTTGCGGCGTTGCTGGTGGCTGATCGCTGTTTGGCGACGCTGCGGCGTTGACGCTGGATGCCGCATCGCCAGGCGCATTGGCGCTGGCTGCCACGGGCTTGGCGGCTTCGCTGCCAAAGCGCGTTAGATAAGGCATGAAGGGAGTGACCTCGAACGGCATCTTTTCGCGTTCGGCCACGTTCCCGATGGGCTTGCTCTTTAACAGCTCCAGCCGGTCGTCCCAAGGATCAAGCTTTACGCGGCCGCCGATAGGCAGCGCGGTAATGAGCTGAGTCTTCTTGTCGCCGGTAGCTGGCGTTGCTACTTTCAAGTCGGTAAAGAGCACGCGATTTCCCAGGTGCGGGCTGATTAGGTTGGGAATTTCCTTTTGCCGTGAATCGAGCGCCGCAAGGAAAAGCTTGGCGCTGGCCATTTGATTCTTGTACGGCGACTTGGCCAGCAACTCAGCGGCCTTGGCACTGGCTGCGTTTTCTTCTTCCTGTGTGCGGGCAAACCCGAAATGGCGGAAGGTATCTTTATCCTGCACGCCCAGTAGCTGGTCAAAGAAGGCGTAAGAGGAATCGAGACGATGGCCCAGCACAACGTGGCCGAGCTCGTGAGCGATCATCGTCGCGAGACTGGCCTCATCGGGGAGCACATCGATCAAGCCACGGCTGAGCACGATGGTGTGGCCAACCGTGAAGGACTCGAGAGTGGAAGTCATCATGACCCGGCAGCGAACGTCGGGTTCGATGTCCAAATTGTTGGTGACTTCCAGGTTATTGACCACCGTTTCGCAAACTTTGTCGACTTCGCCTTTGGGCGCGATCAGGCCGATGCGCTGCAAACGGTCGATAACGTTGTCTTCCGCCTGACGGTCCCAGGAACGCTGCGCCTGCACGGGACTAAGGTCATTGGCGTTCTTGGTGTCATCCTGCACGGGAGTTTCTACCAGGATTTTAGTTAGCTCCTGCTCCTGCGCGGTGTGGCCCAGGTTGTAACCCCACAAGCGGGTATGCGCTTTGAAATCGAGCTTCTTGGCCATCGCGTAATGCAACTCGCGTTCTTCGCTGTAAACGAAGGCGGGCAGCCATAGATTTGGCTGAACGTTGGTGCGCCAGCTATCAAAGTGAAAATACCAACTAGAGTGGCCACCGCCACCGTAAGCGCCATTGAAGCGCACCACGTGGTAATCCTGATCCTCCACCCAGATGCGTCCGAGGAAGCGGCCTTTGCCGGCCTTTTCACGCGGAGTTACGTCAAACACCAGGCAGCGCACTTCGCCGAGGAATTCGCGCCGCACGTAATCGAATTTATAGTGCTGTTTGTCGAAGCCGTTGGTGTCGATGAAAATCATCTGCAGGAAGCCATCGGGTAGGTACTGCATGGCGAACGAGAAAAAGTTCCCGATACCCGTGAAGATTTTTTTGCCTTTGCCGCCGGTGTCGGACAAAGAGATTAGCTCGACGCCCTTGGTAAACTGAGCGCGCCCGAGGAAATATTTATCTCCGGCAGGGGTATAGCCGAGATCCTTATCTGGCTTCAGATTCTGGATGTAGGTTTCCACCAGCGGTTGATATTTGGACATCTGGCCGTTCAGCCGATTTTCATTGGTGATGACGCGGTCCACAACTTCGTCCATGGTCCTGGCAGTCGCTTGCGGCGGAGCGGGCGTCGCCGGGGGCGCAGCGAAAGCGGCTGCAGCCCAAGGTGCTAAAGACGACGATGGACAAAACGGATCGCCGGACGGCGGACACTAACTTGCACATTTTCTTCTCTCCCTCAGGATGCCATGTGGAATTCAATTCGCACGCGCGCCGGAAAATCGACGGGCTGATTGTCTTGCTTCGCAGGCTTGAATTTAATTTGTTGCGCCGCGCGAATAGCAGCTTCATCCAAGCCATGGCCTAGACCACTGATGACGCGGTTGACATGCACAGTGCCGTTGGCGAGGAACACCAAATCCAGAACAACGTCACCTTCTAGTTTTAGCCTACGCCCTTCGTCAGTGTACTTCAGGACGCGGCTTGTCCAGAATGGTAACGGAGCCGGTTGCGTTAGCCGCTGTGTTAGCTTCTTTTTGGGCGCTTCCGCGACGACAGATTGATCGCCGAAACCGCTGGACTGCACCGAGCCTTTTTTGCCGCCACCCTGCGGAGGATTGGCGGTACCGTTTCCGAAGCCTGTACTGGCCACTGTGCCGCGAATGCCTTTATCGCCGCCAGTGCCGTTGCCGTAGCCGGGGCCGCCAGGAAGCGCGGGCGAGCCCAGACGATTAATGTTGGTGGATTTTTTCGGATCGCCATTTCCGGGGACGCCATTAGGATCGCCGAAACCCCCGGTCTGCACTTTATTTACAGGCGCAACCACGGTGGCCGGTGCGGCGCTGCCGGAATTCAAATTATTCAGCTTTACTTCCTCGCGCGGGCGCTTGGGCTGATTGGTGTCAGTGTTGATGTTGGCTGCTTGCAGAACTGGATTTAGCTCCGGCGCTTTGGTCTCGACCTTTTGGAGCTTGGGCTGAATTACTTTTTGCGTGACGAAAATATGTGGTTGCTGAGGATTCAGCTTCAGGGGCTCCACCACTTCGGGTTTCGGCGGAGGAGTGGGCCGAATCTTTTTGGGCGGCGGTGCGAAGCGCGACCGGAATTTCGATGGTTGGTTGCGCCAACTGCACGATATCCATGTGTAAAACGGTTTTGATCTTTTCGGGATACAACAGAGGTACGAGCAGCACAAAGCCGATCAGCACAACTTGGACGATCGCGCTTACGCCAATGCGATTCCAACGGGGCTTCCCTTCCGGAAGCAGTTCCAGCCGAGCGGCAACCGGTTTGGTGCCAATAGCCCGGCGCCAAGCTTCTTGATTCGCCGCAGAACGCGATCTGTTGGCGTCGAAACCGACTCCCATGGTCGTATTCGTTGGTGGATCTGAAATCATCGTCGTCATCCGTATGCCTGCCTAAAAAAGATGCCGCATTTGGCTAAAAGTTAGAGGGCACAACGCCCGCAGCCAACTAGAAAAGGTCTTCCCTTCCTAGAAGTATCACAGTACGTAGCGGGCCGGGAGAGATCGAATAGGACTCGCGGCATTCGACACCGCCACCGGCCAGATGCGCTGCACCCGAAGCTGGGCCATTCAAAACGGCATGGTCCCGATCAATCTCGCCCTCGCCGCCGACGGTACGCTTGTGTACATCTTGCCGGATCGGCTCTGTCTAAAGGATCTTTACAAGCCATGGCCCGATCCATCGGACAAGGAAGTGCAAGCCGGCGGCGAGCGTCGCTTTCCAAAAGGCGACGCAGCCGGATCAATTGCTGATTGCCGAGGGTCGTATCCTGGCTCTTGCCGACGATCAATTGCAATCGGTGCGTTATGTTCGCATTCACTCATTGGAGACTGGCAAGCCGGACCGCTTCGGTATCGGGCGCCCGATGGCGAACAGGATATCGATCGCATTCTCGTCGCCGGCAAGAGTGAAAAAGTGGCCATGCGCGTGGTCGGCTCGCATCTGTACCTGGTCAGTGCCGGCCATCTCTATTCCTACAATCTCGATCACCCCGGCGAGAGTTGGGGCATCGCTCCCGACTCTTTGCCATTCAGCAATGTCCGCGACGTAACCGTTGCAAAAAATTGGCTATCGGTTATCGAAGCTGGTTCCGACGATCCGCAAGCTCCGGTGGAGGCGCCACAAGGGCAAGGGCCGGTAAACCCAAATGTTCCGCCGGTGCCGCTTCCCAGCCGCCACGGGCGGCGCCGGAAATGAAAACGAAACCACCTACAGCATCTACCTGTTCGTCTCGCGCCATTTCCAGGCAAAATCCAGCCGAGAGCGGCGTGTTGGATTTCGACGTGAAGATCAAAGACGCCGCCGGGATCACGCCGACATGGCAGGCGATTGATGGAGCGATATGAG
>CAVPKZ010000139.1:0-7062 GCA_963705755.1 uncultured Acidobacteriota bacterium
GCACGCCGAGCTCGTCGATCCCGACCTGGTGGTGGGGCAGTCTCGCGGACGCCATGAAGAAGGTTGGCAACGAGGGCGTCATCACGGTTGAAGAAGCCAAGTCGCTTGAGACCGAACTCGAGGTCGTTGAAGGCATGCAGTTCGACCGCGGCTACATCTCGCCCTACTTCGTCACCAACGCCGACAAGATGCGCGTTGAAATGGAAGATGCCTACGTCCTCATCAATGAAAAGAAGCTATCTCAGCTAAATGAATTGCTTCCGTTGCTGGAAGCCGTGGTGCAGAGCGGCAAGCCGCTTGTGATTATCGCGGAAGACGTCGAAGGCGAAGCGCTCGCCACGCTCGTCGTCAACCGCCTCCGTGGCGGCCTCAAGGTCGCCGCCGTCAAGGCTCCGGGCTTCGGCGATCGCCGCAAGGCGATGCTGCAGGAATCGCGGTTCTGACCGGTGGCCAGGCGATCTCGGAAGATCTCGGCATCAAGATGGAGAACGTCACCCTCGCCATGCTCGGCCGCGCCAAGAAGGTGATGATCGACAAGGAGAACACCACGATCGTCAGCGGCGCCGGCAAGAAGGCCGACATCGAGGCGCGCGTCAACTCAGATCAAGGCGCAGATCGAGGAAACCACCTCGGACTACGACCGTGAGAAGCTGCAGGAGCGTCTGGCCAAGCTCGCCGGCGGCGTCGCGGTATTTCCCGGCTGATCGGCGCGCCGCCAGGATATGTGGGATATGAAGAAGGTGGACAACTGACGGAACAAGTGCGCCGTCATCCGTACTCGGTCATTCTATTTGATGAAATCGAGAAGGCTCATCCCGACGTCTTCAACGTGCTCCTGCAAATTCTGGAAGATGGACGCTTGACCGACGGCCAAGGCCGCACCGTGGACTTCAGAAACACCGTGTTGGTCATGACCAGCAACGTGGGCTCCGCCGCGATTTATGAACTGGCAGGAAATGATCCCGACGCTGCTCGCAAAGAAGCCATGGAAGCCTTGCGTGCGGCGTTCCGGCCGGAGTTCATCAATCGCATCGACGAAATCATCATCTTCAATCCGCTGGGCAAAGAGCAACTCGGGAGGATCGTCGGCATGCTATTGAAGAGCGTGGAGAAATTGCTCGCCGAACGTCAAATCACGTTGGAACTGACTCCCGCGGCGGAACAACTGATTCTCCGCGAGGGCTACGATCCAGCGTATGGCGCGCGTCCCTTGCGCCGCACCATTCAGCGCATGATTCAGGATCCGCTTGCCATGCAGATCCTCGAGGGCAAAATTCTGCCCGGCCAACGTATCCGCGTGGATCGCGATGCTACGGGCGAGAAGATGCAATTCACCGTCGTTAAGGAAAAACAACCCGCGGCTGCGGCATGAATCTAAATTAGGAGCGGAGCGTTTTCCTTGCCCAAAGGGCTCCGCTATCTTCATCTCGAAATGTTTAAGTTGTTTGTGCGTATTACTGGATGGAACCCTTATGAAAATTTTACGAACGGGCGTGCTGCTGATCCTGCTGAGCGTCATGCTAGTGGTTGTCGGCGGTGCGATCGGCGGGCAGAACGGATTGAAAATCGCGCTGGCCATCGCCGTTCTCATGAACGGCATCTCTTATTTTTTCTCGGACAAAATTGCGCTGGCCTCCAGCGGAGCTAAGGCGGTTACACGAGAACAGGTGCCGCGGTTATACGCCGTAATGGAAAGACTCGCCGCGAAGGCCAACTTGCCGGTGCCCAAGCTTTACGTAATTCCGGAACCCGCACCAAACGCCTTCGCCACCGGCCGAAATCCTCATCACGCTTCTGTCGCCGTGACTGAGGGCTTGCTTGAGTTAATGAGCGACGACGAACTCGAAGGCGTCATCGCCCACGAGCTTTCACATGTGCGCAACTACGACATTCTGACCAGCTCCATTGCCGCTACCATTGCCGGCGCCATCACCTATCTGGCCTCCATGGGACGCTTCGCCATGATTTTTGGCGGAGTTGCAGGAGGCGATGATGACCGCGACCGGGGCGGTGGTCTTGGCGCGCTTCTCATGATTTTCCTCGCGCCCATTGCCGCCATGATGCTGCAACTTTTTCTGTCCCGCACCAGGGAATATTCGGCCGATGAGACCGGCGCACGCATGGTCGGCCAGCCCTACGGCCTTATCAGCGCGTTGCAAAAGTTAGGCGCCTACAACCAGCGCATTCCCACAACAAGCGTTTCCCCATCGACGGCAGCGCTGTGCATCGTAAAACCGTGGTTTGGCGGCGGCACTTTGTCCGCGCTGTTCAGCACCCACCCACCCTCGGCGGATCGCATCGCGGCGCTGCGCGAATTGACCATCGTGCCCAGCCGCTCCTGAGGCTCGGGAAGCCCCATCTAAATGGAGTTAGTTGCGATCTTCTGGTGGGTAAATAATGCAACAGAGAATGTCCATTTCTCTGCACACTTTCGCTAAGCACATAAAATTCACTATCTTGCATGGTTGTGGTTTTTAGTGAAAACGAATGTGGTGCGCGGAATGCACTATCTAGAGGTTACGGTGCGGAGTCCATAGGCGTCAGGGAAGACAGGAATCATGAGCTGTCGAGATACTATCCATCTGATTTGCTGGTATTTAGAACACAGGTTATCGCCCACCGTGGAGGACGAAATCTCACGAGCATCTCAACGCATGCCCTGACTGCCGAGTCGTCTTGGAGGCCGCTACCCACACGTTGGACCGCTATTTCGGGTCGTCGTAACCGGAGACCCGCTACCGCCAGTAGAGCCGCCTAAGCAGTAACTCCTTGTCGCTAGAAATTTATAGCTCGAGCTGTAAGTTATCCCCAGCCAAGATGCTCGATCGCTTTCTCGGTATCGTTGACCTTCCATCGATGCCACGCTCTCCCAGCAATTTTTACCCGTGTGTAACACACTGTGTAAGCTTTACTATCCTAGCGCGACCAGGCCCGCCTTCGCGCCTTCGTTATTTCCGGCCTATGTGCCTGTGCCGCTGATAGTTGACTGAGCCTTGTGGCCCATTCAGGGAAATTGGCCGCAGATATGCAGTATTCCCTGTATGTGGCGAGCCCGGGTGGGTGCCGCCCAAGAGGAGAAATCCATGAACGAGTATCAGGAACCGGTGAGTGGTGCAGTCAGACTGCAGCCCCGCGCTGGGTGGCGCTGGCCGTAACAATCGTGGCGATTTTGTCGTTATTGGGCTTGGAGTGGGTTGGAGCGCTATCAGCCATGCTAACAATTTTGAGCAGTCAACCCAGGCGTCTCTGAAACAGACCAACGACACCCTGGGCCAGCGTTTAGCCAAAGCCGAAGAGCAAAATCAGCAGCTTCAGAGCGATTTGAAAGTTGTCACCAACAAGCTGAAGCTAACGCAAGGCGAATTAATCGCCGCACGCAAGCAGACCAAATCCGCGACCGTGGCGTACGAGAAGAAGTTTAACGGTTTGGAAAGCTCCGTGAGTACAGAACTGGCAACCAAAGCGAGCGCCGACGATTTCAATAGGCTGAATGGCGACGTGACTGGCGTGAAAGGCGATCTGGACGCGACCAAAAACAGCATCCAAATGGCGCGCAGCGAAATGGGCACGCTCATCGCTCGTAATCATGATGAAATCGATCAACTCCGCCGCATGGGCCAGCGCGACTATTTCGAATTTGCTTTGACGCGCAAGAGTGGACCGCAAAAAGTCGGCGGTATTCAAGTCCAGCTGAAATCTACCAACGTAAAAAAGAACCGGTACACCGTAGACGTGCTGGCCGATGACAAGAGCTTCGAGAAGAAAGACCGTTCGGTGAACGAACCGATCTTCTTCTACACCGGCGGAAGCCGCGCGGCACTCGAACTGGTAATCAACAAAGTGACCAAGTCCGGAGCCACAGGCTACTTGAGCCTTCCTAAGTCCGCGGGAGCTACCACCGCAGCCAGCGCAACGGCGGCAAGCAGCTAGAAGTTATAACCATATTGCAGTAAAGATCAGCGCCGCCTGAGAGTCGGATCTGATCGCGAAAAGGAGGACTCAATCGGTCCTCCTTTTTGTTTATGCGGCGCCCTTAAGAACTAAACCTCAGACCGGCCTCTCTGAGCGAGCTTAACCGGTAACGAAGACTGGCGCTCCATGCGTTTTGTGCCACGCAACGTTTTCCGCTACGATGTATCCTGCCATGCCTACAACTCTGATCCACGTCAAAGGCGCGCTAACGCCCACAGGCGAGATCGCCGATGCAGGGATACTCATGCGCGACGGCGTCATTGAACTGATCGGCCCGCGCGAAGGAATGAGCGTCCCTGACGATGCCGATGAAATCAACGCCACCGATAAGTCCGCCATTCCCGGATTCGTTGACGTGCACATCCATGGCGCAGGCGGACGCGATGTGATGGAAGGCACGCCGGAAGCCTGAGCATTGTCGCTAAAACCGTCGCTCGTCACGGCACCACTTCGTTCGTGGCCACTACCGTAACCGCGAGCGCGGATGATATTTGCCGCAGCTGCGAGGGCATCGCCAAATATATCGCCACGCAACATGAACCCCACAAACCGCGCGCGGAGGTGCTGGGCATACATTTTGAAGGACCATTTCTGAGCGAGATCAGGCGAGGTGTGCATCCCGCCGAGTGGCTTAGACTTCCTTCGGCGGAATTGCTGGCTAGGTTTGTGGCTGCTGCTGGCGGAAACGCGCGCATTTTCACGCTCGCGCCAGAATTACTTGGGGCCATGCCGTGCATTGACGCTGCCATGAAAGCTGGCATGGTCGTAGCCATCGGGCATACAGACGCCACTTACGAGCAGGCTCGCGCCGCCATCGCCCACGGCGCGCGTCACGCAGTGCATGTCTACAACGCTATGCGCCCCTTTTCGCACCGCGACAGCGGAGTGATCGGCGCCATTCTCACCACCCCGAATGTCACTGCGGAATTAATCGCCGACGGCGTGCACGTCGAAGAAGCAGCCATGCGTCTGCTCTGCAGGCCAAGAGCGCCGACTGCGTAATCCTGGTCAGCGATGGAGTTTCCGCCACAGGGATGCCGGACGGAAAATACATGCTGGGACAATTTGAAGTGACCGTCATCGGCGGCGTGTGCCGCAACTCCGAAGGAAAATTAGCGGGCAGCACACTTACGCTGGACAGAGGCTCTGCGAAACCTGATGGCCCTGGGCAAATCCTTTGAAGAGCACCGCCCGCATGCTCACCCTAAACCCGCCGGCCTTACTCGGCGTGGAGTTTAAGAAAGGGCGCGCTCCGCGTCGGCGCCGACGCCGACATCTGTTGTTGGATGAAGCGATGGCGAATCTGGCGTGTGGGTTCGTGGAGTAGCTGTGAATTAGAGTTCGCCGTAAATTAATGGTGCCCGCCCCGGAGAACTTCCCACGTCGGATTGAGATAGCCAGCAGCCTGTGCACCACTACGCGCCCACTACTTGTTGAGCGGGATGTTTAGTTCGGCGGCCAGCGCCACCGGGATTGAACGGGCTGCACGCGAAGAAATAGTGATCGCCTACCTTCAGCGTGGGAACTTTTCTTTTGCCGTTATTGGCTTTCATCACGATGTCTTCGGCCGTGGGATCTTGCTCGATATCCACTTCCTGAAACACCACTCCGCGTTCCTTCATAAACGATTTCGCTCGGCGGCAATCCGGACACCACTCAGTGGTGTACATCGTGATCGGTTCCATGGAAAACGATCGTCCTTTTACGGATGGGAAGACTGCGGGTGTAGCCCAATCAGCTTCTTTAACAGTTTAGCGCTAACCAGACGCTAGCTGCTGTGGGCTGTGCACTACGGCGACCAATAACTACCCACCTTGATGCGCACCAGCGCGCGCTGTAACGCGACCGTGGCGCGATCCCAGTCCACATCCGGGTCGGCGGACTGTCAGGCGCGCTTCCGGCCCGTCCAGAGCTTTTTCGGCACGCTCCACGTCGATTTCTTCAGGACGCTCGGCGGTTTCCGCGAGCACCGTAACGCGATCAGGCAAAACTTCCGCAAACCCACTGAGCACCGCCAGGACAACTGGCTTCGCCGCCACCGGATGCGCTGTAGCTCAAGCTCACCGTTGCCGAGTTCCGTGATCAACGGCGCGTGACCAGGCAGAATACCCAGCTCGCCGCTGGCGCCGGGAAGTTGCACGCTCGCAACTTTTTCACGCAGCAGTTGCCGTTGCGAGCGTGCACGATGATAAGCTCGATAGCTTCGGGAAGCATGCGCGTTCTATATTCTCGTTATCCAGTTATCTCAAATTGCCTTAGGCGTTGGCCTTCATGGTTTCAGCCTTCTTCAAGGCTTCTTCGATAGTGCCCACCATGTAAAAGGCCTGCTCAGGAACATCGTCGTATTTGCCTTCCACGATTTCCTTGAAGCTCCGTACCGTGTCTTCAATCTTCACGTATTTCCCTTCGAGGCCAGTAAATTGAGCCGCTACGAACATGGGCTGCGAAAGGAATTTCTCGATTTTGCGCGCACGCGCCACAGTGCGCTTATCATCGTCGGAAAGTTCTTCGATACCCAGAATGGCGATAATGTCCTGCAAGTCCTTGTAGCGCTGCAAAATCGATTTCACGCCGCGAGCCACCGAGTAATGCTCGGCTCCCACGATGCGCGGATCAAGAATGCGCGAAAAACTGGCCAACGGATCAACCGCCGGATAAATGCCGCGCTCCACGATCTGGCGACTGAGGTTCGTAGTGGCATCCAGGTGCGCGAAAGTGGCCGCTGGAGCGGGATCGGTGTAGTCATCGGCCGGCACATAAATCGCCTGCACCGACGTGATCGACCCATTCTTCGTGGAAGTAATCCGCTCCTGCAATTCGCCAATTTCAGTGTTGAGATTCGGCTGGTATCCCACCGCGGATGGCATGCGTCCTAGAAGCGCGGAAACTTCCGCGCCCGCTTGCACAAAGCGGAAAATATTATCGATGAACAGCAACACGTCGAGATGTTCTTCGTCGCGGAAATATTCAGCCACAGTCAGTCCCGTCAGGCCGACGCGCAAACGCGACCCAGGTGGTTCGGTCATCTGTCCGTAAATCAATGCGGCGCGCGATTTTTCCGTGTTGCCTGGAACGATCACGCCTGACTCT
>CAVPKZ010000140.1:0-48722 GCA_963705755.1 uncultured Acidobacteriota bacterium
CGACGCTGACAGTCTGCATCCTGGGCCTCCTATACCTCGAAAATAAATATGTAGTTCCCGGCGGCCGCTTCAACGAAATGTACGGCTGGGACAGTTACTTTATTATTCGCGGCTTGGTTCGCGACGGCCGCATCGACCTCGCGCGCGGCATGGTTGAAAATTTTTTCTTCGAGATTGAACATTACGGCAACGTTTTGAACGCCAATCGCAGCTATTACCTGAGCCGCTCACAACCCCCATTTCTCACTCCCATGATTCTGTCCGTCTACGATTCGCAAAAAGCCGCCGGACACGAGGACAAGAATTGGCTCGCCAGAGCCTACACCTTTGCGGTGACCGACCACGACATGTGGACGCGAGAACCGCACCTCGCCGGCTCGACCGGCTTGTCGCGATACTTCGACCGCGGCAACGGCCCTTCCCCTGAAAGCGTGAAAGATGAATCCGGACACTATCGCGATGTAGCCGGTTTTTCCTGCGGCACCCCGAACTCGACGACCATGACCTGGTGCGAAAAGATCCCGGCAAAACTGAGCCACAGACCTTCGGCGCTCAATATTCCGTGCGCGTCTGTGACTCCGGTCATGATGCTTCGCCCAAAGTCGCGCAAGCCCCGGGAGAACACGCCGACTGCGAGACCGCCGAAGAAATCGCTCTCAGCGCCGATTTCTACAAAGGCGACCGCTCCATGCGTGAATCCGGCTACGACATTTCGTTTCGCTTCGGCCCTTACGGCGCGCAAACCCAGAACTACGCCCCCGTATGTCTGAACAGCCTGCTCTACAAAACCGAAAAGGACTTACAGCACATGAGCGAAACCCTCGGAAAGAGCGACGACGCTCACAAATGGGCGCGCCTGGCCGACGAGCGCAAAGCAAATATCGACAAATATTTGTGGAACGAAAAGGCCGGAATGTTTTTCGATTATGACTTCGTCAAACAGCAGCAATCCACCTACGCCTACGTCACCGTTTTTTTTCCGCTCTGGGCCGGATTAGCTACACCAGCGAAGGCCAAAGCAGTGATGAAAAATCTCTCCATCTTTGAGCAACCCGGCGGCCTGGTGATGAGCCCTTACGAAACCGGTGGACAGTGGGACTTTCCCTGCGCTGGGCCCCCAGTCAACTGCTCTCCGACGAAGGCATGCGTCGTTACGGCTTCAATGAAGACGCCGATCGCGTCTCCTACAAATTCCTCTCCACTGTTGCGGAAAATTTCAGGCGCGATGGCACCATTCGAGAAAAGTACAATGCCGTGACCCGCTCTTCGGAAACTGCGGTAACCGCCGGATATCACGTGAACATCGTCGGCTTCGGATGGACCAACGCCGCGTTCTTGAATCTCCTGCACGACCTGCCCAAGCCCATGGCTGACAAACTGGCAAAAGAACAAGATGCCGCTCCGCCAATAGCAGCAATAGCCATGTCCCCATCTGCAAATTAATCGAGTTGTTGAACGCTGGAGTGCAGCACTGATTTCAGAAACTTCACATCCGGTTTCGGCGTAGCTCCCACCTGTGACGCCACCCACGAGCCCATGCGATTGGCGGCTTCGTTCATTTCATCCAAAGTTGCTCCGCGTAGATAGTGATGGATCAGCGCAGCTGTAAACGCATCGCCGGCGCCAACAGTATCCGCCACCTCCGTAGGAAAACCCGGATGTCTATGCACGCCGTCCGCCGCCACCAGCGAACTGCCGCTCGGACCTTCTGTCACGCACACCAGCTTCAATCCACATGTATTCAATAGCCAACTCGCCGCCGCCTCTTTTGTATTTGATTTGTATCCCAAAAGCTCTGACACCCGCGACAATTCGTCCTCATTCACTTTCATGATATCGGCGCTCTTTGCCGATTCGCGCAAAATGTCGGCGGAAAAAAAAGACTGCCGCAAATTTACATCGAAAACTTTGACGGCGTTAGGCGGCAAGTTTTGAAGAAACAGTCGAATCGTTTTTCGCGAACGCTCCGACCGCTGCGCCAGTGAGCCGAAGCATACCGCCGCTGCGCGTCCTGCCAGCGCCTGCCATTGCGAAGTCCACTCGAAATTATCCCAGGCAACATTTTCTGCAATTTGGAATTTCGGCTGGCCATCCTCAAACACCTCAACTTTCACTGTGCCTGTCGGGCTGTTCCTATCCAGCTGCAGCCATTCCTGTGATAGCCCAAGTTTCGCTAATCTCCGCGCCGCGGCATTTCCCAGCCGATCCCGCCCCACCCGGCTGGCCACCACCCCTTCGTCTCCAAGCAAGCTGGTCATGTACGCAAAATTGCCCGGCGCTCCCCCCAATTCCTTGCGATTAGGAAAAACGTCCCACAGCAATTCCCCGAGACCAACGATCGTGTACTTAGTGGCCATAAACTCTTTCCAGCCTGACCTCGCGTATCAGCGCTTCTTAACAAAAAACTTTTTCCCAGCCTTACGGTTTTTGATCCCTGGCGGCTTGCAAACTTTCCGCCATTTTCAACTCGCGCTCCGCATCTTCCATCCGCCCCAACGCTCGATAAGATTGCCCCAACAAATGGTGCGTCACGGAATTGTTCGGGTCCATCGCCAGCGCACGCTGCAACGCGCGCACCGCGAGTTCGGACTCGCCTTTTTTCTCTAGAACTTTTCCCAGCAGAATGTACGGGCCACTCGAATTAGCATCAAGCCAGATCGACCGCTGCAAAAGTTTCTCCGCCTCATCAAACTTCTGCGCCCGAGAGTAAGCATCCGCTAGCTTGTAGTACGCCGCTGCATTGCCGGGATTAATGGCAATTTCTTGTTCAAACTGAGCAGTCGCTTCAGCAAGCTTGTTTTCATACAAATAAAGTTCGCCCAAAACTTGATGCGCCAACGGCAGCTTAGCATCAAGCTCAATCGCTTTCTTGCCGTATTCCTCCGCTACAGGAGCGAAATCCAGACGCAGCAGTAGCCGCGCCGTGAAAAGATACGCCGCAGCCGAATCAGGTGGCACTTGAAACATTTTTGCGAACGCTCGCCGCGCGCTCGCATAATCTTTCGTCTGAATATACGCGACACCCAGAATGTACGACGCATCCACGCTCGCGCTCGGATACCACGACTGCACTTTCACAAGATAAGGAATCGCTTCCGCCGGCTTATTGGAGAGATACAGCGAAAGCCCAGTGAGCTGCGTAGCTTCGGCATCATCCGGATTTTCAGCAATCGCGCGCTGCATCGCGGCAACCGCGTTGCCATAATCGCCTTTCCGATAGTAAGTAACGCCAAATTCATGCGAGAGATTCTTAGCCGTGGGATTGGATTTTGCGATTTCATTCAACCCGGCGAGCGCGTCGTCGAATTTGCCCTGTTCGGTGAGTCGATGAACCTGATCGTAAGAAGATGTCGAGCTAGCTAACGATTGTGCCTTGACCGGAAAGCACAAAAAAAATAAGAGAACCAAAATAATCTGCGAGCGCAGCGTGTACTTCCCGAATTGCAAGGGATTCATAGTCAGTAAAAACCGCGGCCCAACTGCCTGCCGCACTCCGAAAAGTGATTAGACCATAAAAAACGGGGAGCCCGCGAGGGGCTCCCCGTCTTGTCTTGTTGCGTTAAGCGTTAGAACGTCAGCCGCACACCGAATTGCAGTTGCCGCATGCCCACCGGAGAACCGGGCGCCGAATCAGCCTCGATATCCGTGATTTGTCCGGCGTTGGAGTTGCCAGCGCAATCCACGCAAGTATTGCCCGGGACCGCCAGCACTGGATGGTTGAAGACGTTATAGGCATCGAAGCGGAACTGCGCTCGGAACCGTTCGGTAATAATAAAGGTCTTCGAGAGCGCCATGTCGTCGTAGAACGCATGCGGACCACGCATCGAGTTAAATCCGGCATTACCGATCTGGCCGCAGCCCGGAAGAGAATATGGACCCGAAGCCGGGCGCGCGAACGTGCAGGAATCGACGCTAGCATTGCCTGGGTTGAGCGCGCTACCGTAGGAGAGCGGTGCAACTGGCGTAAACCAGTATGTATTGCCACCGCTATTGGTCACGCCGGTCGAAATATTAGAGGCGTTGCTAAGTAAGTTTGGACGGCACGGGCCAGCATCGCTGATCGCGCCGCACTCCGCGATACTCGGAGTAAACGGAAGACCAGTCCCGTAAGTGAGAGTATTGGTCACTTGCCAGCCACCCACGATCAGGTTCATCGCCCGCCCAGCGTCGCTCATAAACTTCTTGCCTGTTCCGACCGGCAACTCGTAAATCGCGTTGGCAACGAACACCTGATTGCGATTGTACGGGTTCGGACCCCAGGCAACCTTCTTGTTTACTGAATAGTAGCTGGAGTCATAGGCGTACGCATGGGAAAACGTGTAGTGCGCAAGGAATTGCAGACCGGAGCTAATACGCTTTTCGGCCTTTACCTGCAAGGCATTGTATTTGTTGTCGGCGTCGTTGCCGTAATAAGACGTATCGACCGCGCAGCAAGGAGGTGTTGGAAGCACTACGCCCTGCGCGTTTGTGTAAGTAAATCCCGGGTACGTAAATGCCGGGACACCATTGAAGAACAGACGACGGCGATCGGCGGGCGGTTGAGCTGGCGTAAACCCACTCAAAGTGCAGACTCCCGTGACCGCATCACAAGCTACAGGATTGACTCCGGGCCCGATGGCGACCTCATTCGAGTTATAAGACTGGGCCGGTACCCGCAAAAACGTGAGTTCCCTTGTTGCCGATGTAGCTGGCGGTGATGTTCAACGTAGAAGTCACCTGCCGCTGAATCGTTGCATTCCACTGATCGACAGTGGGCAACCGCTGAACGAGTGGGCGCGCTCCGGCCGAGGTAAGGCCATCGACGCCGTTTATTGGCAGCGTGCCCTGAGGTGAAATACTGCCCAGTACTGGCGCGAAGTTAAACGGCTGCGGACCTTGCGATAGCGTGAAGATCGCGCTGCGGTTGTTTGATGCCCCAGTGTTAAAGCTGGTATCCGACAAATCCTGTCGTGCAAGAACTGGCAGGTTCTGGGTGACTACGTGCCCGAAGTTGGAACCAAACACCCCAATGTCGAAGCCCCGGCCGTAGCCCATACGCACAACAGTCTTCGAATCGAATTGATAAGCAGCGCTCAAGCGCGGGGCGAGCGCCTTATAAGTGTTAGCCACGTCGCCATTTGATCCCACGCCACCGTAGCCGGCCACGTTTATAAGGCCGTCATTCAAATTCGCAAAGCCGCCGTTGCCCTTGGCGTTCACCGTTTCGGGGAAGTAGATTTCCCACCGCAGACCATAAGTAAACGTGAACTTAGGGCTGACTCGCCACGAATCCTGGCCGTAGAAGAACCAGCGTTTCTGGCGCTCCGCCGCGCTTACGCTGGTGCTCACGTATCGCTGAAAACTGGTGACATCCCCAAGAGGAATGTAGCCATCGCGAGGCCGTTAGCCCCCGCGTTCGAGGTGCCCAGCTGATCGAAAGACAGCAAACCCGAGCGGCTTTGATCGCTGGGTACACGAAGATTTTCGGCGTACCGAATGTCCGCGCCGAACTTGATCGTATGGTTGCCTTGAGTGCGCGTCCAGTTGTTCACTACCTGGAATTGTTGTTCACTCTCGGTCAGCGGGCAATTGCAACGCGCAGCATCCAATCCATCGCCAAAGGCATACGCGCCACCATTATTGTTACCCAGTTGACCGTTCACTCCACCGTTATTGCCATTGTTGGTGAACAGGAAGCCTGAGAGTCCGCCGGTTACTGGCGGCCCCGCAATCCCCGGTCCTGTGTTGAGTCCCGGGAATCCCAGTTTATCCATGGGCGTCTGAGTTTGGTCGGAGTACGCAGTTTGCGGGTTGTACTTGAAGTACCCGAAGCGCAAATCGGTAAGCCACTTCGCGCCGATAGCCTTGGTCATACCGACCGCCAAACTATAATTATGTACGTTGGAACTACCGTTCAGACCGCCGGGACCAAATCCTTCTGATCCGAGAGTTCCAAGCCCGCCCGTCCCGGATAGTGAGAAATAGTCCAAACTGAAGCGACCAAAGATTTGGTAGTTATGCGGAGCGCTGTAGTCGATGCGCGTGTCAAATGATTTTTGACTAAAAGGACCCGCACCACTGGCCACATAATTGTTATTAAGACCGCCGCCGCCGGCGTTCGGTGCAGGGAACAAAGCGAGGACGTTTCCAACGTTCTGTCCTATGTCCGCGATGGGGATCATGTTGTTTGGAAAAGGCGTGCGGCCGGTACCCGTGAGAGAGTTTCCGGTACTGGGATCGAAAACTTGGCCACTGGGAATACCCCCTACGGCCGGACCGTAAGCGTTGAGATATTCACTCAAATTACAAAAACCTGGAGTAGAGCTCTGCGCATTCGTCGCAGGGTTACAAGACTGCACAACCGTCGTGGTCGGCACGGTGTACTGGTTCGTGATGCCCTGCTGTTGCTGCGTGCCCTGATAATCGCCAAAAAAGAACAGTTTGTTCTTGATAATCGGACCGCCCACCGAGCCGCCGAATTGCTTCCAATTCGCGGCCGCCCAGAGGCACACCGGGCTTGTTCGTAAAGGGGTCGCGCGCCTCCTGGTCGCTATTGCGATTGAAGAAGAAGCCGGTGCCATGGATATCGTTCGATCCTGACTTGGTCTGTACGCTAACCACCCCAGACGTCGCCTTACCCGACTCCGCGTCGTAATCTTGCAGAGCAATCTTGGCTTCAGCGATGGCGTCGAGGTTGGGGTTCACCACGATGATCCCCAAGATGGGATCCTGGTTATCGGTTCCATCCAACTGAAAATTTGTACCCCGAGAAGTGTTGCCCATTAACTTGAATCTGACCCCCACCCTGGGGATTTTCCGTGGCGGCGTGGTTGAACCCCGGCAATTTCTGAGAACCGGGCGAGAGCAATTCGAAGTTGGTAAAGTTCCGGTTGAGGATCGGCAAATCCTCAACATACTTCTGATTGAACTGCACATCCACGTCCGCGCGATCCGTTTGCAGTTGCGGAATTTCGCCTGTGACTTCTACCGTTTGTGTTACAGCTCCAACTTGCAGCGGAACGTCGAGAGTTACCGAGGAGTCCGCCGTTACCGTGACGCGTTCCACCGAATAAGCCTTAAAACCGGTAGCTTCCACCGCCACCTTATAGTCGTCCGGGATCAAATGGGTAACCGTGTAGTTGCCACTTTCGTTCGAGGTCGTTTCAAACGTGGTGCTCTTCGAAATTGAAGTGACCGTGACTTTCGCGCCGCTTACGGCGTTTCCCTGCGCGTCTGTGACCGTGCCTAGAATGCTGCCAAAAACGGCTTGGCCCGAAGCCGTATACGTGCACAGATTAAAGCAGAAGCAAAATACGGCCAGAGCCACCCACACTGATCGTCTTGCCATTACACCCCTCCTCAAACCCGTCTTGGAATCTTTCCAAACTCGAACACACTGCTCCCGAACAGCATCCTCGACTGAATTTATATGGGTTCGTGAACTACTGTGTGGACCACAAACAGCAGGACAACTAATCGCATCCTGCAGGACCCCCTCGACGTACACAGATACTTCTCGAAGCCATCGATCCCGGGGTTAGCCGGAGGCCAAACCGCAAATACAACAAAACTAAGCAGCGGAATAGCGATCGAGCGATTAAGTGGCTATTTCTTATCAATTTTATCGATGCTTCGGCAAGTCTCATGCCGTAAGACACGGTTACATCCAATAACCGCTTCCTTTCCTGCGTGTTGCATCTCCGGATACGTTCATGTTACAACCCTGTAACCGGAGTTGAATTGCTCGACAAGACCCTAATCCAAGCTGAAATCGAGAAGCTGGCCAACAGCTCTGTCTTGCACGGTTCTGAGTCGCTATGCAAACTTCTGCGTTACATCGCCAAACACGCCCTCGATCATCCAGGCGCTCCACTCAAGGAATATCAAATCGCCACCGAAGTATTCGGCAGGCAAGACAATTTCGATCCCCAGGTCGATTCTATGGTCCGCGTACAGGCTGGGCGCCTGCGTGCAAAACTCGCCGAGTACTACAGTGGCGATGCCGCGGCTGACGACCCCGTCTGGGTGGATTTACCCAAAGGCACCTACGTTCTCACCTTCCATCCACGGACCTCAGGCACCAGACATCCACCCGCATCCACTAACGGCGGGCGCCATGACGCCCAAGTCCATCGGGAACACGAACCTCTACCGCGGCAGATTCCGCGCAAGTGGGCCATCGCCGTCGGAACCTTGGCAGTGTTGCTTGCCGCGAGTTTAACGGTGATGGCCTCCTTGCTCTTCCCCCGCAAGGCTGGCGAAACCAGCGCCATCAGTGACCGGCCCGGAGTTCCCGCCGCGTTCCCTATATTCTGGCGAGGATTTTTAACCGGTCCCGAAGAGCCATGGGTGATCTTCAGCAATGCACCTTTTGCAGGCAGGCCAGACGTGGGCATGCGTTATTACAATCCCGTCCGCGACGCTGGCCAGCCGATACTCGATCACTACACCGGCGTTGGCGAAGTTTTGGGAGTACACGAACTCGATAAAGTTTTCGCCTTGCTTCACCAGGAAATCCGCGTCAAACGCGGAAGCCTTTTTACCCTGGATGACGCCAAGAACAACGACCTGATTTTTATCGGCTCGCCTTCTGAAAATTTGTCCCTTCTTGATATTCCCGGCACTCACGAATTTATCTTTAAACAAATTCCCTCTGGTGACCGCCGCGGAAACACCGAAATCATCAATGTTCATCCGCAAAATGGCGAACCAAAGGAGTTTCTCGCTTCCCCAAATAATCAAGCGCTCACCGAAGATTATTCCGTTGTCGCCCTGGTGCGCGGCTTAAACGACGCTCGCTCAGAACTCATCCTCGCCGGCACCACCACCATGGGAACGCAGGCAGCCGTCGAGTACGTTTCCCGTCAACAAACTCTGGAAGAATTGTTATCAAAGTTGTCGGTCTCAAAGCCAACCGACTTGAAGCCCTTCGAAGCAGTCCTCCACGTCAAAGTAGTACGCGGCGTCCCGGTAGCCACCGAACTAGTAGCCCTCCGCAAAGTCCTCTGAAAATCCTTCGCATTTTCCGCGCAGTCGCGCCAGCCCAAATCGAGTCTCGCGCACCGTTGTTCTTTTTTGATCGATCGTCGCGTTCGCATCCCACTACAAACCCAAAAAACGCGCAGGGTACCCCACCGTCGATTTCCAGGTGGGTCTTGAAGTTCCGTCTCTGAATTTCCGTCTCTGAATTTCGGCGTTGAAGTTAAGGTTTTTGAAGTTGGGTGCCCCGGGTTCACAGTTGAGTTTGAAGCCGGGTCTTGCTCCCCACACGCCTCAACCGCTCGGAACCAAGAAGCTCAAGGTGACGTAACTTTCAACCGCGGATCCAGCTCCGCCGCTCGCTTCAATTCCCTCCCCGACTCTTCCCGCTCGCCCTTTCGTTGCAGCGCCAATCCCAATTGATAATGAGCCGGCGCATACCCCGGCGTAGCCGCAATAGCAGACCGAAACTGCGAAATCGCCGCATCCAAATCCCCCGCATTCATCAATCGCGTCCCAGAATTGGTTGCGAACACCGCTGCCTGCAAGTCGGTAGTCTGCTTCGCCATAGCCGCGCCCGCTCGACTCTCTGCAGCGGCCCCCTGCACGTCACCCAGTTGCCGAAGCACTGCCGCCAGCGTAGTGTGCGCTCCAGCAAAGTCCGGCTGCAGTCGAATCGCTTCCCGCAGCGCGCCAGCCGCCTCCTGCCATTTTTCCTGCTGTTTCAAAACGGTGCCCAGTGTAAAAACGCTTCAGCGTAATCAGGCTTGGCGCGAATAGCGGCGCGCAGTTCACTTTCCGCCGCGGGCAATTCGCCCTGCTGCCAAAGCGTGACTCCCAGTGTGTAATGTGCATCCGCTTGCTGCGGATTTAATTCCGCCGCTTTGCGCAGCTCCGCAATCCCTTCCGGAAGTTTATCCTTTCAGTTTTAAAGCCAGCCCCAGATCGTAGTGCAGCGTCGCGTCATTCGGCGCATCCTTCAACGCCGACTCAAATTCAGTCGATCGGCGGCATCGAAATCAGTCTTTTGCAGATACGCCGCGCCAGGATTCGCACGATAACTGGTCTCGGCCGGGACGCAATCGCAAGGCGGCTTGGAACTCCACGATCGCGCCCATTGCCGTCGCCCAATCTGCAAAAGCGCCAATCCTAAATTGCTATGCGCCTCGGGATTATCCAGGTTGCAGCCGCACGGCCTGGCGAAAAGCGTCCACCGCGCCGGTCCGCATTTCCGGAATGTTGCAGCGACAGGCCCAGTTCGTTCTGCGCGCTCCCGGAAAATCGGCTTGTAGCTTCACGACAGTTTGCATCTCGGCTCATGGCCTCATGCGCATACCAGTTTGTTGCAGGCTTTGACCAAGTAAGTAAGTTCGTCTGCGCGTCGTCCGGCATCCAGTTGCGCAACCACGGCGCGAAGCTCCTCAGATACACCTTCGTGCACTGGATTTTTCCTCCAGCTTTCAAGCTCGCCAAGATGCAGATGCGCCTCCGGCATCCCCCGGCATCAAGCCGCATCGCTTCCTCGAATTGCGTGCCGGCTTCCTCAGTATTTGGATTGCTGCACCAGCAGCGTGCCCAAGTTCATCGTGCAAATCCGCGCGGGTGGCTGGACTCCAGGGCAGACTCGCATCTCGCGTCGGAGCCGCGCACCAGATCGCTCGGCACAATCCCAGTGCCATGTCCAAGCAGTGCGATAACTGTCAGAATATCCGGCGGCGCATCTCGAACGGCCTCGCGTGCCTGCCGTACCGCGCCATCGTGATCTTGTCCTTCTGCACCAGCGCATTGGCTAAATTGATATGTGCCTTCGAAAATCGAAGGATTCGTCAGCAAGCGCAGCCCGAAAATGCGCAATCGCCTCGTCTTATTACCCTTGCGCAAGCAACACCCAGCCTGAGGATTGTGCCCTTCCGGATTATTCGGTATCAGCTCAAGTACTTTTTCAAACGCCCCACGCGCCGATCGCAAGATCGCCATGGTGCAGACGCAGCCACCCGCTGACCGTATAGCCGCGAATTGGCCTCGTGAAGCCGCATCGGCTTGCGAATTCGCACGGCTTTGCGCCGCCGCTGAACATGGTCGGACTTTATGCCGCTAAATACGAGCTGCGAGAAGAATAGCGCATACAAAAATCCTAGCGCTCGAACCTGGGAGCACGTCGGATGATGAAGAATCCTCGTGCAAAACACCGGCCTGGCACCGCGAGAAGAAATGTTAACACGCGATCTCTGCGTTTCACGTTAGGACGCTACGTTTCTGAGTGCCGCACAACTTTCACTTGAGGGTGTGGCAATTTTGCCAATGCACCGGTTAAAAAAACGACTCACGGAGCTATTCTATTTTCCCCCCGCCAAGGCCTTCCCCTCGGGAAACTGCATCGTCCGCACAATCCCCTGCTCCTTCCTTCACGTAAATCACCTGGTTGGGCTTGATGTTTTCCACTTTCTCAATCAAACCGCTTGGCCAGCGAATCTCCAGCAGATCAACTTTCTCCGCTTTCCCAATCCCAAAATGCACCCGCAAATCATTCTGCGAAAAATACCCACCGCCACTGCGCACTTCATCGATCTGCGAATGCGGCTTTGTTTCTCCTGCGACATGAGTAACGCAGCGCAATCTCGCCCCGATGCCGCTGCGATTCGATTTCGTCCCAATAGTACGCACCTTAAGCCAGTTGTTGCCAATCTTCTGATCACAGCGCAACAACTGCGGATAATCATTCACCGTATTCACCACCACATCGATGTCGCCATCATTGTCGAAATCGCCAAACGCACACCCTCGCGAGGCCGATGGCGCCGAAATTCCGGGCCCAGCATCCATCGGAAACATCTTCAAATTTCCCATTCCGTAAATTCCGATACAACAACTTCCGCTGCGGGTAGCCTGCTTCCGTGCGCAACTGTTCCACTTCCGGATAGACATGCCCATTGCAGATCAGAATGTCCGCCCAGCCATCATTGTCCATATCAAAAAAACCGCAACCCCACCCCAGGTACTGTGTGTGTTTCCCCAGTCCCGCTGGAAACGTCGCGTCCTCAAAATTCCCCCCGCCGATATTTCGATAAAGAGAAGGCGTGTCCCCTGCAAAATTTGTTTTCAGAATATCCAGATTCCCATCCAGATCGTAATCCATCGCCGACACTCCCATCCCGGCCTGCGGCTTTCCGTCGGCGCTCAGCGCGCACCCCGCCTCCATCGCCACATCCGTAAATTTGCCGTTCCCAAATTTTTGTACAGCGCGCTCGCCGTCGAATCGTTAGCCACATAAATATCCGGCCAGCCATCATTGTCGAAATCCGCCGTCAGCACGCCGAGCCCGTAGGTCCCATTCGCATTTAAAATCCCCGTCCCTTGCGATACATCCGTAAAAGTCCCGTCCCCATTGTTGTGGTACAGAATATTTTTGCCCCCATTCAATCCCGGCGGCCCACACGCCACCAAAATCCCTTTGTAGTTGCAAGGCCCTGACTCCGGAACAGGAGCCGTCGCCAGATCCAGATCTATATAATTCGCAACGAAAAGATCCAGCCGCCCATCGCGATCGTAATCGACAAACGCGCAACCGCTATTCCACCTCTTTCCGTTACCCGCCACGCCCGCCTTTTCACTCACATCCGTGAACGTCCCGTCCCCATTGTTGTGATACAGCACATTTTTCCCAAAATACGTAACAAACAAATCCTCAAATCCATCGTTGTCATAATCCCCAATGCACACCCCCTGGCCCCAGCCGGAATGTTTCAATCCCGCCTTGCCAGTCACGTTCGTAAATGTGCCGTCGCGATTATTTTTAAACAAATGAGATGACGGCTCCTGCCCCGCGGGAAATCCCTCCAGCCGCCAGCCATTCACCAAAAAAATATCCAGCCATCCGTCGTTGTCATAGTCGTAGAAAGCCACTCCGCAGCCCGTCGTTTCCAGCAGATATTTATTTTGTGCTCCCCGCCAAAAATCGTCTTGGCGTTCAGCCCCGCTTCCTTTGCCACATTCACGAAACTCAATCCCAGTGGAGTTCCAGCCACAGAAGAAGTGGCAGACGCGGCAACGCTCTGCGCCATCTCATACCCCACTCTCTCAATATTTCCAGGACGCGAGAAACCCAATATGTTTTCGAGTGAGAGGACTGTCGCGGATCGGCTCAGCGACTTCAGAAAAGAGCGGCGTGAAAAACCCAAAAGGAGTGGTACCTTCCCGACTTTGGCTCATGCTAGAATCTGCCGCTTTCCTTTATAGAGAGGCGTATGGCAGTTTGCAGGCGCCTGCACGCTTCCACGCGGCCTGCAATTGCCACCCCATCTATGCTCGACAAACCCAATCATGAGGGACGAGTGGCAAGCGTTCCCATGAAATTAATTCGCATCTTCGCCGGCCTTGTCTTCATCGCCGTCAGCGCAAACGCCGCAGAGAACGATCACTCCACGTCCCTGGAGTTGACCCGCCCAGTGCGCACCTGGGAACCTTTCCGCCGTCGGAACCCGTGCCGGAATTTTTGGCAACGAATCCGGACGCATCGAAGC
Source organism: uncultured Acidobacteriota bacterium (assembly GCA_963705755.1). GTDB lineage: Bacteria > Acidobacteriota > Terriglobia > Acidiferrales > UBA7541 > Acidiferrum. The sequence continues at coordinate 13,479 of CAVPKZ010000140.1, forward strand.
CTGGTTACCCCCCTGAAAATTTTCCGCGATTTCCATCTGCGCTTCCATACCGAGGACCGGCGTTGCCCGCAATTTTCGCCCGCACAATCATCGTCCACCCGGAAGCCACCACCATCGTCTATACCAGCGACACTTTTTCCGTCCGGGAAATTTTTTTGTCCCCGTCGATCAGCCCGGCGCGATCATAACCTTTGAAGTCGAAACAGAATTTCCCCTCGAAATCGAAGCTGTCTTCCGTCGCGATTTTCAATTGGAATGGCCTGCCGCTCTGGGCGCCACCTATGTCAACTGGGAGCCGGAACGAAACGCATTTTTTTTCGGCGAAGAACAAAAGAAATTCGTCGCATTCCTCGGTTCCCCCACCGCCGCCGAACGCCGCCGCGAATATCAGACTAACTATTCCAGTGAAAGTGACAACTCCTTCCGCCTCGGCGTCACCGAAAAAGGCAAAGACACAAAAGTGATCGTACTAGCCGCTTCCGTGCAAGGCCGCGCCGATGCCGAAACTGTCTATCAACATCTAACCGAACAATATCCGCAGCTTCTCCGTCAGTCCGCCGACTATTACCGCCAGTATTTATCAAAAACAGTAAGCGTCGAGCTGCCCGATGAGCAATTGCAACGCGCCTATGACTGGTCCCGCGTCAGCATGATTCAAGGCCTGGTAACCAATCCATCTCTCGGAACCGGACTCGTGGCCGGCTACCGCACGTCCGGCGAAAGCCAACGCCCCGGATTTGCCTGGTTTTTTGGCCGCGACTCGATGTGGACCTCCCTGGCATTCAATTCCGCCGGCGATTTCGCCACCACCCGCAAAGCCCTCGAATTCATCGGCAAATATCAACGCGAAGACGGAAAAATCCCCCACGAAATCGCCCAGGGCGCCAACTTCGTTCCCTGGTTCAAAGATTATCCCTACGCCTACGCTTCCGCCGACGCCACCCCGCTCTACATCATCGCCATGAACGATTACATCGTCGAGAGCGGCGACACTGCGTTCGCGAAAGTAAAATGGGATAACGTTTGGAAAGCCTATCAATTTCTGCGTTCCACCTACGACGCGCAAGGTCTGCCGCAAAATCTCGGCTTTGGTCACGGCTGGGTCGAAGGCGGCCCGCTTCTCCCGGTGAAGACCGAACTCTACCAAAGCGGTTTAGGCGCCGAAGCCTTGCGAGCCCTAAATAATCTCGCGCGCCTCGCCGGCAAAGAAACCGAAAGCAAGGAACTCCAGGGCGCATTCAACGTCAACAAACCCTCGTCAACAATGCCTTCTGGCTCCCAGACAAAAAAAGATTCGCCTTCGCCCTCGACAAAGAGAACCACCCCGTCGATGAAGCCAGCGTTCTTGCCACCGTCCCATGTGGTTCGGTCTCCTCGACGAAGAAAAATCCGCCGAGATGATCACCCAGTTATCCGATTCGAATCATCAAGTCGACTGGGGCATGCGCATTATTTCTCGCCAAGCCACGCGCTACAGCGGCGGCGGCTATCACTACGGCTCCGTGTGGCCGCTATTCACTGGCTGGGCCTCCGTCGGCGAATATCGCTATCATCACGAACACCCCGCCTACGCAAATTTGCGCGCCAACGCACTCCTCGCACTCGACGGTTCCCCCGGTCACGTCACCGAAGTTCTCTCCGGCGATTACTACCAGGGCCTCTCCACCAGCTCGCCGCATCAAATCTGGTCAGCGGCCATGGTTGTAGCTCCCGTACTTCGGGGAATGTTGGGACTCTCCACCGACGCGCAAAACACCACGCTGACCTTGGCACCGCACCTGCCCGCCGATTGGCCCGGCTTCGCCATCCACACTGTCCGCGTCGGCGACGCCACCATGGATCTCAGCTACGCGAAAACTCAAGACGCTATCGAGCTCGAAATCAAAAATACCGGCGCAAAGAATTGTGCCGTCGAATTCGAACCCGCACTCAGCTTGCGAGCGCGCGTGCTTTCCGCGGAAGTTCGCGGCCACGCCGTGCCCTTTCACATGCAAAACCACGGCAGTGACCAGCACGTAATCACTCACTTCTCGGTCCCGCCAGGCGCCGCCAAACTCCGCATCCGCATCGCCAATGATTTCGGCGTCAGCTATCAACCGGAGTTGCCCCAGTTAGGCAGCCCCAGCGAAGGCTTGAGAATACTTTCAGAATCCTGGACGGACGCGAAAGATGAATTGACACTTTCCATCTCGGGAAGCCCTGACCGAGACTACGAACTTTCCGTGTCGAACCCCAGAGAAGTCTCCTCGGTCGACGGCGCGGAGTTAGTGCGAGAAGGCGATACGGGATGGCTACACCTCATTACCCCCGTCGCAGATACCCGCAACACTGCACACGCCACGATCACCATTCATTTTGCGGAGCGAAATCGTCGTAATAAATCGCCCAAACATGACTAAGCCTGTCTGGAAATTGATTTAAGCCGGCCTGAATTTGACGATGATACTAATTGCTCACACACTTTCCCAAAAACACGGAGGCGTTCGCACCATGATTGAGAAAATTGCCATCACCACCATGATGCTACTTTGCTCTTCCCTCGCCACCTTACCGTCCAACGCCCAGCAACAAACCGATGCTCACGCCCGTCAGTGGTGGCAGAACGCCGTCTTTTACGAAATTTATCCTCGCAGCTTCGCCGACAGCAACAACGACGGCATCGGCGACCTCAACGGAATTACTTCCAAGCTCGATTACCTCCACGAACTAGGCGTCGACGCCATCTGGATCACTCCCTGCTTCCCTTCTCCACAGGTCGACTTCGGCTACGATGTCTCCGATTACGAAGCCATCGACCCCATGTACGGCACCATGCAAGACTTCGACCGCCTGGTCAACGAAGCCAAGAAACGCAACATCCGCGTCATTCTCGATTTCGTCGTCAATCACACTTCCGATCAGCACAAATGGTTTCTCGATTCGCGCTCCTCAAAAAATTCCAAGTATCGCGATTGGTACATCTGGCGCGGCGGCAAAAACGGCGGGCCGCCCCAACAACTGGCAATCTGAATTCGGCGTTCCCGCCTGGACCTTCGACAAAAAAACCGGCCAATACTATTACAACTATTTTTATCCCCAGCAGCCCGACCTCAACTGGCGCAATCCCGCTGTGAAAGCCGCCATGCTCGACGTTACGCGTTTCTGGTACAAGCGCGGCGTTGCCGGCTTTCGTCTCGATGCCGTTGACACTCTCTTCGAAGATCCCAACTTGACCGATAATCCTCCGTCTTCCCGGTAAAGACAAGTTCGGTCGCCCCAACTTCGCGCGCAAACATAACACCAAGCTGCCCGAAGTGCATGACGTCTTGCAGGACCTACGCAAGATCGCCGACGAATACGACGCCGTGCTGATCGGAGAAACCTGGACGAAAGATATCGCCGAACTAAAAAATTACTACGGCGAGAACAGCAACGAACTGCAAATGCCCATGGACCTGATGTTCGGCACCGTAAACAAACTGTCCGCGCCAGAATTTCGTCGCCAGATCGCCGCAGTCGATTCCGCTGGCGGTTGGCCCGTCTTCGTCATCAGCAATCACGATATGGTGCGCTCCTATAATCGTTACGGCGACGGCGTACACAACGACGAAATCGCCAAGCTCATGGCCTCGCTTTACCTCACCCTCCGCGGCGCCCCATCATGTATTACGGCGAAGAACTCGGCATGCAAAACAACGACCCCAAGCGCAAGCAAGACGTCAAAGATCCCCAAGGCATAACCGGATGGCCCAGGCGAAATTGGCCGCGATGGTGAACGCACCCCCATGCAATGGAGCGACGCCAAAAACGCGGGCTTCAGCAATGCGAAACCCTGGCTGCCGGTCCCTCCCAGCTACAAAACCCACAACGTCGCCGCCGAATCCAAAGATCCCAATTCCATTCTCAGCGTCTACCGCCAACTCCTCGCCATGCGCCACAACGAACCCGCGCTGCGCAACGGAACCTACACCGCCCTAAACGAAGACGACCCCAACGTCCTCTCCTATCTCCGCAAAGACAATAACCAAACCATCCTGGTGCTGCTCAATATGTCCAACACTCCCCAAAAAATAAAATTGAATCTAGCCCCTCAGGGTTTTGCATCTCCTAAATTAACGGTTCTGCTGTCGACTTTTCAGCAACCCACCTCCGCAGCCGCCAACGCGGTAGATCTCCCGCCCTTCGGGGCCTTAATCACAAAAATAACAAACTAATTCATCACTCAAGCATTAACCTCTGCGTCTTCCAAACCGACAAGCCGCAAATGAGAAAATTGAGGCGCGTTTCTTTTCATGGTCGATTACTTCCGGTTTGCTCGCCAGTTGAAAGAGTTGTTGGTAATGGAGATTTGTTGCCCGGCTGTGTATCACTCGATCATTCCCGTGTTCTCAGGCTCCAAGCCATGAACATCCAGCCAAAGAAGAGTTCTTCGACCGCAAGCGCACCAACGCAGCTCTCAAGCGTTTTCCACGGCTCATAGAGCTGAATCCGTTCACCGCTTCCCTTCCGCTCCCATCAGCAATAACGAACGCTGCGAGAACGGCAAATACAAAAGCGCGGCCGCGATAGCGATCGCCACCCCAAGTCCTATCTGCTGCACGCATAAAAATGGCGTTAACGCCCACATCTCATCCAGCACCAGCAGAAACGGGAAGAGCTTTCTGAATTTCTCATTCAGCCCCTGATACCGGAAAGCCATCGCCGTCAGTAAATATAGCCGCACCGGAATCCCGATTGCCGCAGCCACAACCAAAACCAGGAACACTGCAAATGCATATCGTCCCCAGTCGTTCAGAACCGCTTCAGCAAAAGAAATCCGCACCAGAAAAATAATGTAGAAGATCAAATACATCAGTTGAATCAGCAAAAAAAGGATCCGAACCGACTCCTTGCGCACTACGGGCAGGTCCTTGGAGTCGCTCAGTATCGAAGATCGCATTTCCGCAGCAGCGGCGGTCGGCACCTCCGCAAACTGTCCAAACGTATCGACGGTTTGCTCCCGATTTCCCCCACCGCCCGCTGCGGCATTCTCACGCGCCACAATTTGCACCGGCGCAATAAACCGGTATCCCCGCCGTGGCAACGTTAAATAAATTTTGGGTTCCCCGCCGAATCTCCTAACGCGCTTCTCACCTGATTAATCGCTGTATTCAACCCGTGATCAAAATCCACAAACGTGTCTGCAGGCCACAGCCGCTCCCGCAATTCGTCCCTGGAAACCACCTCGTCCGATTTTTCCAGCAGCATAATCAGAATTTGCCAACGCTTGATCCCGAATACGTGGCCGCGACTTCCCATCCTTCCGCAATTCTCCCGTGTCGGAATCCAGTTCAAACACGCCAAAACGGAAAAGCCGGGTCTGGTTGTTGCCTTCGCTCAAGCGGAATGCTCCCAAACAGCTCCTATTCTATGGGAGATGTTCGCCTAAAAGACTAAGTTTCATGCGCTTACAGAATGAACTTCCATTGATCAGGATTTACCCACAAACCATTGCATACTCGTCACCGTTTCCGCATATTGCCAGCATGCACTCGCCCGCCATTCAAAAACGCGCTCGCATAACACTCATTCTTCTGGCCAGTCTGAGCCTGGCCTCGCCGATACTCTTAGCGGAAACTCCAACTCCGGAAACCCTGAAAGCCTTTGATAGCTATGTCCAAGCCGCTGAAGCTCGCAACAATGAAGAACTCGCCAACAGCAAAAATTTCCTTTGGATCCACGCTTTGCCGGAGCCCGAGCGCGAACGCACTTACCGCCTCCTCAGCCGCCAACAAACTATCGTTCGACATTCTGCATCTTGTCGTTCTAGAGACTGTTCGAACATCCCCGGCGGACTGATTCACGACTGGATTGGCATCACTTTTGTTCCCGGCGTCACTCTGCAGCAAACTCTCACAGCCCTTCAGGATTATGATCGCGACGCCGATTACTACCGGCCCACCGTGCTTCGCGCCAAACTCTTGTCGCGCGCGGGAAATTCGTTTCGCGTTTTCCTGCGGCTAAAAGAAACCCACGTCCTCACCGTCGTCCTGGATACCGAATACGAAATCCAATACCTCGCCCTGGACAGCGCCCACGCCGCATCCGTTTCGCACAGCACCCGAATCACCGAAATCAAAACACCGGCTCCCCGCAAGAGCATGCGGCCTCGCCGAAAGAGAACGACGGATTTTTGTGGCGCTTGAATTCTTACTGGCGCTTTTACCAGGCCGATGGCGGTGTCTATATCCAGTGTAACGCCATTTCCCTGACCCGCGACGTTCCCGCCCGCCTCGGATGGCTGGCTGGACCATTCATCCAAAATGTTCCGCGTGAATCCCTGGACTTTACACTTACAGCAACACGTGAAGCACTGCTAAAAAAATTCCCAAACCAGGCTGGCAAATAGTTGCTGAAAGGAAAAACATCATGAACCCACCACAAACCGCGCACACATCGGCAATGCAGAAACGCACCTCCGACAACTCTGCAAAGCCATTTTGTCGCCAACAAAAATTTAAAAACGCCACCCGTCTTCAAAATAGCTTCGCCGCCGCCTCAGAACGCAAAGCATTGCTATGGCTAGCGGCACGCATTCCACCCTCCATCAATTCCGATCACCTCACCCTGCTCGGATTCGCCGCTATGTTTCTCGCCGGTTGCAGCTACGCCTTGGCCCGCTGGACTCCCTGGGGCCTGTTACTCGCCACCGTTGCCTCGCCTTAAATTGGCTTGGCGATAGCCTCGACGGCACCTTAGCCCGCGTCAGAAATCGTCAGCGCCCGCGCTACGGTTTCTACGTCGACCACATGATCGACTCCTTCGGCGCTATCTTCCTCATGGGCGGCCTCGCAGCCTCCGGCTACATCGATTGGCGCATCGCCACGGGCCTGCTCGTCGTATTTTTGCTGCTCTCCATCGAATCCTCTATTCGCGTCCTACACTCTCGGAATCTTTCGCCTGTCTTTTGCAAAATTCGGCCCCACCGAAATTCGCATTCTCCTCGGAATCGCCAACGCCGTTTATTCTTCCTGCCATCCGCCCGAATTCCCGGATGGTCTCATCGCCTTCTCGATATCGGCGGTGCAATCGCCATCGTAGCCATGACCGCCATGGCCATCTTCGCCGCAGTGACCCACACCCTAGCTTTGTACCACCAAGAAACCTTGTTGCCCTGAATGAACTCTCGTTCCAATAAAAATTTCGTTGATGAACGCTAGTCCTTTTGCCTCGTGTGCACTATTGTGTCTACCTGGAGGTGGCATGCCATCCAATAAAAATCCCCCAGCGCGGAAACTCCCCCGGGCCTGAAAATTGAGCGCGCCGGCGACGTACTCACTTTACCCTCGACAATCCCGCTAAAGGAAACAGCGTCACCGGGGCGATGCTCGACGCCATGCTCGACGTCCTTCGCTCCGAAGCCACGAACCCGTCATCCCGCGTCCTGCTAATCCGCGCCACGGGCGATGTTTTTTGCACCGGTCGCGAACGGGCCGGACGCGACGTCGCCTCCATCCGCCAGGAATGCGCCCGCATCCTCGAATTCAAACGCGCCCTCAGGACCACTACACTCATCAGCATTGCCGCAGTCCAAGGCGACGCCATGGGCTTCGGATTCGGTCTCGCAATAATCTGCGATTTCGTAGTCGTCGCCCAACATGCTTCTCTCGGTTTCCCCGAAATGCGCTCCGGTCTCGCCCCCGCGGCCATCATGTCGTATCTCGGCGACTACACTCTCCCGCGTTTCGCTTTCCCTATGGTTCTCTTCGGCGATCCCATCGACACGCAGCGCGCCCTACAAATCGGCCTGATCTCTCAAGTCAGCACAAAGGAACGCCTCAACGAAGACGTAAATTCCCTGGTCCAGCGCATCGTAAAGCTCGATCCCACCGCCGCCCGCAAATGCAAAGAATTCTTCAACGTCGCTGCGCAAAATTCCTTCGAACAAAATTGCCGCCTCGCCACCGAAGTTCTAACCATAGGCAGCCTCTCCGTCCTCGCCAGGGAGAAATAATCTGCCCGCTACCGTAAACGTAAACGCCGGAGCCCGCCTCGACCGCCTCCCCATCTCTTCTTTCCATCGCCGCATCATGAGCCTCATCGGCATCGGCATGTTTTTCGATGGCTTCGACCTCTACCTCATCGCCACCGTCCTCGGCGCCATGCTTCGCAGCGGCTTTTCCACCCTCGGCCAAAATGCCCAATTCATCGCCGCAACTTTTCTCGGCATGATGCTCGGCTCCTTCGCCACCGGATTTCTCGGCGATCGATACGGCCGCCGCTTCACCTATCAATCCAATCTTGCCGTTTTCGGATTCGCGTCCTTGGCCTCAGCCTTCGCGCCCAATATTCATGTGCTCATCTTCCTGCGTTTCATCATGGGCCTGGGACTTGGCGCCGAGAATGTCGTCGGCTATTCCACCATGACCGAATTCATCCCTCCGCAAGCTCGCGGAAAATGGCTCGGCGGCATGTCCTTCATCGTCGTTCTCGGCCTGCCCGCCACCGCGCTCGTCGGCACCATAGTCATTCCCATCTTCGGCTGGCGCGCCATGTTCGTCATCGGTGGTCTCGGCGCTCTCGTAGTCTGGTATCTGCGCAAAGCACTCCCCGAATCGCCCCGCTGGCTCAGGTCTGTCGGCCGCTACGAAGAAGCCGAAGCCCTCTTGCAATCCATCGAAGCTGAAGTCTCCCAGCAACACGCCCCGCTTCCGCCGCCGTCGCCCACGCCATCACCCTTACCTGTAAATGTGCCATCCAGAAATCTCAATTCCCTACTAAGCGCGCTCCTCTTCCCGCGCATGATCGTCGGCTGCATCACCCTCATCACCGTAAACACATTGATCTTCGGCTTCGTTACTTGGCTCCCGACATTTTTCGTTCACAGCGGCCGAACCATCGTTCAATCCTTCAGCTATTCCCTGATCATCTCTATCGGCGCACCCATCGGCTCCGCCATCGCCGCATTAACCTCTGACTCCTGGGGACGAAAACCCACCATCGTCGGCGCCTCCTTGTTAACCATCCTCGTCGGCAGTTTCTATCCCTTCATAGAAAACCCGCTGCTGCTCTCCCTGATAGGTTTCGCCCTGATGATCCCCATCTACGTTCTCGTCACCGTATGCTTCGCCGTGTACATCCCCGAATTATTTCCCACCGAAGTCCGCTTGCGCGCCTCCGGCATCTGCAACACTTTCGGCCGCGGCGCCACCATCGTCACCCCTTTTCTGGTAGTCGCGCTGTTCCGCCATTACGGAGTCGGTGGAGTAATCACCATGCTGATAGCATTACTAGTCATCGAAAGCATCCTGGTCCTAATCTTCGGCATCGAACCCAAAAATCGTCGCCTCGAAGAAATTAATTCATAGTCCAGTAATGACATCCTAGTTGAGGATTCTACCCGCGTCGTCATGTACAATTCACCGGGCAGTTCGAGTCCCCGTGCCGCAACGCCGGTCTTTAACGCAAGACCGTGCTGTCTACAAAGAGGCTGCAGCAGTTTCTGCGCTTTTCAGGCAAAATGATCCACGGAAACCGTAAGATTTTGTGCGAGAGGAGCAAGTTAAAAATGGACATGACCCGCCGGCAATTCGCCCTGACTCTTGCAGCTGCCACGTACCTGCGGCCCTCCTTGTTCGAGCCGCTTTCCCCATTAGGAGTTCCCCGCGGCGTCGTTCCCGGCCGAGTCACTTGGGCGCACGATCCGGCAGCTGTGACCTGGGATGGCACAGGTTCGTGGTGGACCGATGCCAATAACCACCAGTCTGTAATTGACCGCATGGTTTCCCGTTCCATTTGCGGTCTCACAAATCAAAAAAGCGACGCCCAGGCATGGAGCTCCATCTTTCAATACTTCAATCGCACTCATGGTCGCGGCAACGCCGGATACAAGGCCGGCGAGAAGATCGCGATCAAGGCGAACCTGAACAACACAACGGATCATGGCACGATCGAGCGCCTGAACTCCTCGCCCCATTTGATCTTTTCGCTCGTCCGACAGTTGACCGGTCCAGGACGAGTGCCGGAATCATCGATCACCGTGTTCGATTCCAGCCGTTTCATCCCGGGCAATCTCTACGACAAGATTCACCATGAATTTCCCAAGGTCACGTTTGTGGACCATATCGGAGGAGATGGACGAGTAAAGGCCGAGTTCAAGCCCAACGCGATTCCTTTCTCAGTGGAAAGCCACAACGCCACGGGACTCGATACCACGGTGGTTGACGCCGCCTACTTGATTGATGCTGCCGTGTTGCGAGCGCATGTCAGTTCCGGCGTGACCCTTTGCGCGAAGAATCTCTTCGGCGCTACCAGTATCAACCCCGACTGGCGCAAGAACGCGCACGACGGTTTCCATCACAACAGCGATGGTTCGGCAAGTTACGCCGCGTTCACAGATTATTTGAGTCATAAAGACCTCGGCGAGAAAACCATTCTTTTTATTATTGATGGGCTCTATGGAAACGACAACGTGGATGGTCCGCCTCATCGCAAGTGGAAGATGGCGCCATTCAACGATGCTTGGCCGAACAGCATTTTTATGTCGTTTGACGGCGTAGCGATCGATTCCGTCGGCTTCGATTTTCTCACTTCGGAATGGCCGGATCTTCCGGACATCGCGAATGCCGATAACTACCTGCGCGAATCTGCCCTGGCGAATGACCCACCTTCGAAGACGGTCTATGATCCTGAACGCGACGGCATCCGATGCCGCAGCCTTGGCGTACACGAACATTGGAACAATGGGACCGATAAGAAGTACTCGCGCAATCTTGGAAAACCGCACGGGATCGAACTTTTCCAAGTCTGAAGTGCGGACATACTTGAGCTGTCGCCGCCGCTGATTGGCGGAGTTGCGCAACTGCAGATAGGTTATCGGTACGCTGGGAGGCAGGATGAGCCGGAGAGCGTTTTCCTTATGCTTCGTAGCGGCATCGATGCTACCGGCAATTGCGTTTTCCCAATCATTCTTGAGCCAGTATAAAGGCCTGCCTTATCACGACAGCCGCTATCAGGGCGGCCCACAAGAAATACCCGGGCGGGTATTGTGCGCTTACTACGACCTGGGCGGCGAAGGAGTCGCGTATCACGATGCCGACCCACAGAACCACGGCAGCGGAGAATTGAACCCTGCTGATGGGACCTACCTCAACGAATTTCGTATCCACGAGGGCGTGGATACTTCCTACACGAAGTTTCACCGCACGCCAGATCCGATTGACGACAACCCCTTCAACAAGGTTGTTCCTCCTGCAGACCTGCTTTATGTTGGCTGGACCGATCCCGGCGAGTGGTTCAACATCACGGTGGATGTGACACATGAGGGAACATACGCGGCCGATTTCCTGTACACGTCGAATCGCGGCGGAACAATATCAGTCGATGTGGACGGAAAGGACGCAACGGGACCTCTGCAGATCACGACAACGAATGACCCGGCAGATCCGCTGGCCTGGCGTCAATGGCACCACTGGAACCTGGCTTCGCAACTTTTCAAAGTTCGGCTCAGCAAAGGCAAGAACGTTCTCACCGTACACATATTGACGAACGGCAACATGAATCTGGCTTATTTCGACTTCAAACAAGTGCACAAATGAAGAGTGCTAGCCGAGAAGGAGCCATCTAGCTCGGACTAGATCACCTTTGGAAAAAACCGCGGATCCGTCGATTTGCGGCATGCCCGGGTGGTCTTCCCTTTGCCGTTTTTGCAAAGGGTGGGCGCCTCTCTCCGACTTCTTTAGGACCCTGCGCCTCTTTCCGATCCATCTCTCCGATTCCTTTTATCTTGCATCGAGCGCCGACATCCGTCCCCGAAACTGACGTGCTAGTCGCCACTTTGTGACAAAAGTACCATCATCAATAGGCCTCTAGGAGGGCCCTCAGATTGAGCAGCGATCCAGGCCCTCTTTAAGCCCGCAGGAAATACAATAGAATCGGCAATCTTGTGGCGTAGTACCAGCACCCTCGTTTTCTACCTTAGTACCACTGGCTAAGCCCCCCCTTAGGCAAAACACCCGCGTCCACTCCCCACCTCCCGGGACCCCAGTTTTTCTCGCCCGTACGGTCTAGCCATTTCAGTTTTCCCCGAATCACCCCACAATGCTCCCAGGTTTTACACCAGCTCTCAGGAGATACACACATGGACGAAATCAACAGCATTCTTTACGACATGCACGGAACGGCTCACGTCATCCTAATAGCCGCCCTGTTCGTGATTTTGCTCATAGTCCGCTAACACTGCCTATCGGCTCGCGAACAACAAAAAAGCGCAGGCCGCAAGACCTGCGCTTCCCGTTGATCACCCGTTGATCATCCGTTGATCAATGGTTGCAAAACCTCGGCTACCCTGAAAATTCACGCCTAACCGGATAATCCACGATTATGGCCCGGCCATCGCTGAGCGCCTTGACCGAGTGCCGTGCATTGCTCGGCACAATCGCGACCACGCCCGGCCGGGCAATCTCCGCCGCGCCGTCGATAGTCACCTCAAGTTCGCCCTCAATCACCTCGTAGACCTCTTCCTGAGCATGTAAGTGCTCGTGTATGGACGCGCCCCGCTTGAAGTCATAATGCGCGAATGTCATATTCGGCGAATGAAAATATCGTCCGTACCAGCCCGGCAGGCGTTCGATAACTTTGAGGCTGCTAATATCAACAAAGGGCATAGGGTGCTCCGTTGAAGCTCGCTTCACTATTTCAATGACGTGGGCCCTCAGGTTAAGCACACGATTTGAATTGAATTTCCCCGCCTTATGTAATCTGGTTCATTATATAACTCTTAGATATAAAAACCGTCGATCAAGCATGCCCGTTAAGCTTTAACCAGGGATGTGCCAAAATGGGCTACGAAAAAATCACACCCAAAGCTACAGACGGCGCAAACAGGCGCCGAAGCGAACGGGTAATGTTAAAGGTCCCGGTCCACCTCTCTGTTACTTCAAGCGAAGGGATTGTCACAGAGGAGACCACTTGCACTCAGGTCGTCAATGCCCACGGGGGACTACTTGGTCTGGAAATGGAGATCTTCGCTGGTCAACTATTTTTGCTGACAAATTCTAAAACGGGCGTGACTCGAGTGTAGTGTGGTAAGAACGCAACAATCTCCCGCCAGGGGACTGCTAGTTGCGTTCCAATTTGCGACCCCTTCTCCCGATTTTTGGCCGGTTGTATTCCCCCCGAAAGATTGGCAGGCCCTCGAATCGCAAGAACTCGCCCAAGAGAAATAATCCCGGGACGCCAGACACCTAAAGAGTTTGCCAAGTTATCCCGCAGCGAACCGCCAAATTAATTTACTCAAACGACCTAGGACGTCGGCAAAGGGGACTGCGCCACCTGCGATTGCGGCTTTCTCCTAAGCACCGCCGCCGATATCAGCGTGATGACCAGCCCAACCGGGAAAGGCTCAATAAACGTCATCGCTGCATTGATTAACGGATTGTCGTACATCTCCTTATATTTCTTCGCTTGCTCAACTTGCGCCTGGACCGATGCAGCACTCGCGCCAGAAGCCTTCGCCTTCTCGACCATGTGGGCCCCATATTTGTCCATGAAATCAGGCAGGAAGTTGAAATAGATAATCTCCCAGGTCACCACGTAGCAGATACAAGAAATCACCGTGATGGAGATCCCCACAGCAAAGGCTTTGGAAAACGTGATCTGCCCGTTGCAGTAATTATCCCGGTACGACCGGATGCCAAAAAATACCAGCAAAAACGACAGCACAATCCCCGTGTATCCAACGATCAAGCCCTTATCAAAGCTTATCTTGTCCGCGAACGGCACCGTCGCCATCATCATCAGCGACGAAACGACGCCAGAAATCAGCCCAAACGTGATTATCGTCTTTTTCATCTGTGTCTCCAGCAGTGCCAAGGGTGAATGCGCAAGCACCATACCGGAACAAACCGGGTCTCTGTCGTCATCCTTTCGAGTGATTTTCGCAGCCGGAAGCAAAAATCATGCGTTCGGGCGACCAATTCAAGGCAGCAAACCGAACTCCTTGCCAAACTGCACCGCCTGCGTTCGCCGCCTGGCCCCCAATTTGTCAAAAACCCGGCTCGAATGTGTCTTGACCGTGTTCTCGCTCACAAAAAGTTTTTCAGCAATCTCGCGATTGCTCATTCCCTGCGCTATCAACTCCAGGATCTCCAGCTCTCGCCGCGTAATCCCCAGGTCCTCTCGCTTTCCCTCGTCCGCGATAAATGGCTTCCCGCCCGCGACCGGCACCTCTTTCACCACGATCCTCTCCTGCCTTCCGGTCAACTTAAGCCCCAGCCAAATACCCAGCACCGCAAATGTCGCCGCGACCAGCCCACCATAAATTTCAACAGAGTGTTCAATTACCAGGAACCGGTACTCCGTCCACTTCAGCAGGGCTACCAGCAACCCGCTGATTAACCCGTAAATCAGCACATGCCGCTTCATAAAGCCCCTGGAGGAAAGAATTCGCGCCAAGAGTATCCCCGTCCGCCCAACTCCAGCAAGAGCAGCTTCATCAAGGAGCCGATATTGTTATGACCTACGAAAAAGCACTCGTTTGATATGTGCCTTACTCGAATTACGAAACGGCGCCGATTCAACCGTCGTTCCCCGCCATTTCGAATCTGCCGGCACTACAGACGTTTCTCTCTGGCGTGATATCTTCCAGTACTTTTCGAGCAGCCGGTCCTTCTCCGCTAAGCCCACCATCCGGAATCCATGCTTTTCGTAGAAGCGGATCGCCCACACCGCATCCGCCCATGTCCCAATCAGAATCGGGTCCTCCGTCAATCCACGCAGATGAGCCAGCAGTTGCGCCCCAATCCCGCCCTTCTGCCACTCACTCCTCACATACGCGTGTCGAATCAGAGTCACATCCCGAACCTTCTGAATCCCCATAACGCCCACTACCTCTCGACCATCTTCGAATCCCCAAAACACCACGCCATCCCCAATTTCGCGCTCCATCTCTTCCCGCGACATATACGGCTCTGTCCATTGATCCGCAGGAATAACACCTCTATAAGCTTGCGCCCCATCATTTATAATTTCCCAATTCGCTCTGAGTCGCCCTTCTCACAACGTCGGATTATGTTCGCTCACTTGTCAACTGCGCCTTAATACGGCTGCCCCGATTGAAGAAAGGAGCCCACAACTATTCGTGAATGTTAAAATTCACCAACATATTGATTTCTTTAATTACCTTATTGTTCATACATAAACTATGTATATACTCCGCGCGCAAGTCTTACGGCAATATCTGGACCTGCCCGGGGTCTTCTTTGAAAACAGTTGCAACGGCTGTCTGTGTCTTCAGTTTGTCTGCGCTTTCCCTGCTGATCTCTTCTCCCATATCAGCCCAGGGCACCACTTTACAGATCAATGCCGGTGGCCCCGCAGTGGCCCCGTTCAAGCTGACCAGGGCTTTACCTCCAGCAACGTCATCAGTCACTCCAACGCCATCGACACCAGCAAGGTTCTCAATCCCGCGCCCGTAGCCGTTTATCAGACCGGCCGCATCGGCAATTTTACCTACACTCTTGGTGGATTCGTTCCCGGATCGCCCGCAACCGTGCGCCTGCACTTTGCTGAAACCTACTGGACCGCCGCCGGCCTGCGCACTTTCAATGCAAGCATCAATGGAAATCAGGTCTTAACCAATTTTGACATTTTCTCAGCCGCCGGCGGCCAGAACGTCGCCATCATCCTGCAGTTCTCAGCCCCCGCGAACGCCTCCGGCCAATACATCATCCAATTCACGACCCTCATCAACAACGCGCTGGTGAACGGCATCGAGATATTATCTTCCAGTGTTTGCCCCGTCCCCACCGTTCCGGGCGCTCTCACCGCATCCGCGACTTCCACCACCCAGATTAGTATGAGCTGGTCAGCGAGTTCTTCGCCCTGCTCCGCCATCACCTACAAAATCTTCCGCAGCACCACGGCCAACTTCGCGCCTGCAAGTAACAATCAGATCGCCAGTGGTATGACTTCCACGACTTTCTCGGACGGTGGCCTCACGCCCTCCACCACCTATTATTATTTGGTGGAGGCTGTTGGCTCGGGCGGCTCTTCCGCGCCCTCCAGCCAGGCTAGCGCCACCACGCAGTCCGTCGTCATCCCGCAAGTCGTCGCCATCGACGCCGGTGGCGCCGCGGTAGGATCATTTCTCGCTGACCAGGACTATGTCGGAGGCAACACCATCAGTCACTCCAACATCATCAACACCACCAAGGTGAACAATCCCGCCCCCACTGCTGTCTACCAGACAGGTCGCGTCGGCAATTTCGCCTATACCATCGGCGGCTTCAAAACCACGACAAACTATCTCGTCCGCCTGCACTTCTGCGAGACTTACTGGACAGCGCCCGGCTTGCGTGTCTTCAACGTCACTATCAACGGCTCTCCGGTGCTCACCAACTTCGACATCTTCGCCGCAGCCGGCGGCCAGAACATCGCCAACATTCAGCAATTCACCGAACCCGTCAATTCCAACGGCCAGCTCGTAATCCAGTTCACCACCCTCGTCAACAACGCCCTGATCGATGGAATTGAAGTCATCCCCGGTACCCCCAAGCCCGATTTTTCTTTCTCCGCCGTTCCCGGGCTCGAACCGTCGGAGTCGGTTCGAGCGCTTCCTATACCGTGAACCTCTCCGCTCAAAACGGTTTCACCGGAACCGTGGCATGGAGCGCCTCCGGCTTGCCATCGGGTGCAACGGCTAACTTCACTCCCACTTCAACGGCCGCGCCCGGAAACTCCGTACTAACCATCACAACCAGCGCCTCAACTCCGAAAACATCTTTCCCGGTCACCGTCACCGGAACAAGCGGCACTCTCACTCACTCCACTATCGCTACCATCACCGTCGCTCCTAGCGCCGCCGTCGCGCAGCTTATTAACCAGATGACCCTAAGCGACGACATCATGGAGTTACACGGTATTGAGGATTCCAGCGATTATCGCGTCGTCCCCGGCATTTCCACTCTCGGCATCCCGTTACTCAACGTCACCAATGGACCCGCCGGTGCTACCAACGGCGGCCCCGGCCACGAAGGCCCTGCCACTGCCATGCCCGCACCTATCGCCCTCGCCGCAACATGGGACGTTACTCTCGCCAATCAATACGGCGCCGTCGTCGGAGCAGAGGCCCGCACTTGGGCCAACGGTCTCCTCGAAGGTCTCGACATCAACATCGCCCGGGTCCCCCAGAATGGCCGCACTTTCGAAGCCTACGGTGAGGATCCCTACCTCGTTGCCCAGATGGCCGTGGCTAATTTAACAGGCACTCAGTCGCAGGGAATCATCACCGAATCCAAACATTTCGCTGCCAATAATCAGGAGACCAATCGCGACACCATCAACGAAATAATTGACGAGCGCACTTTGCGCGAAATCCATCTCCCCGCCTTCGAGGCCACCGTAAAAGCGGGCGTTGGCGCTGTCATGTGCGCTTACAACCAAGTCAACGGCTCGTATATGTGTCAAAACGACCGTTTGCTCAATCGCATCCTTAAACAAGAATGGGGCTTCACCGGTTTCGTCACTTCAGATTTCGGCGCCACTCATTCCACCGTGGCCTCCGCAAACGCAGGTCTCGATTTGGAAATGCCTACCGGAATCTATTTCGATACCTTACTGGAATCCGCCGTTACCGCCGGCCAGGTTCCTCAAACCGTCATCAACGACAAGTTGATTCGCCGCTTTTCCACCATGATGAATCTGGGTGTTTTCAACAATCCCCCAGTCATCGCCGCCATCCCCAGCCAGCAGGATGGCCTGATCTCGCGTCAGATCGCCGAAGCAGGGATGGTATTACTTCAAAACAAGCCCGGAGTCCTGCCTCTCAACACCACCAAAATCCTGCCTCTCAACGCCACCACACTGCACCACATCGCCGTGATCGGCCCTTATGCAGGCGCAGCCATGACCGGCGGCGGCGGCAGTTCGCAAGTATCACCCATCTATACCGTGGCGCCAGCAACCGGCATCCAAAACCGCGTCGGTCCAACCGTAACCGTCTCTTACAACGATGGCAGCACCATCTCTTCAGCTGTCTCCATCGCGCAAACCGCCGACGTCGCTATCGTAATGGTGGGCGACAGCGAGACCGAAGGCGCCGACAATCCCATTTCTCTGAGCGGCACCCAGGATTCTCTCGTCGAATCAATCGTAGCCGCCAATCCCAACACCATCGTCGTGATGAAGAGTGGAACCGCCATTCTCATGCCGTGGGCCAACAGCGTCCCCGCCATTCTGCAAGCCTGGTATCCCGGCGAAGAAGACGGCAACGCCGTCGCCGCCGTGCTCTTTGGAGACGTCAATCCCTCCGGGAAACTCCCACTCACTTTCCCGCTGCAGCTCGCAGATCTTCCCGCCAATACACCTGCTCAATATCCCGGAGTCCTGGTGAACGGCGTCTCCACCGCCACGTATTCCGAAGGTATCTTCGTGGGCTACCGCCATTACGATCAAGCCAACATTACTCCGCTGTTTCCTTTCGGTTTCGGCCTGTCCTACACCAATTTCTCTTTCCAGAATTTGTCAGTCACCCCCGCCACCTTCACCTTCACCAATAACCCAAGCCAGACCGTGACAGTCAATCTCAGTGTCACTAACACCGGCTCAGTGAGTGGCGCCGAAGTCGTCCAACTCTACATGGGCATTCCTTCAACCGCGGTACCCGAGCCTCCCAAATCCCTGCAAGCCTTCCAAAAATCACGCTGCAACCAGGCCAAACTCTCCCCGTCCAGCTAACCCTGAACAAACGCTCCTTTTCCTACTGGGACATACTCAGCAACAGCTGGAAGGTCGTCCCCGGCACCTACCAAATCATGCTCGGCAACTCCTCGCGCAACATCCTCCTGCAATCCCAAATCACCATTAATTGATAAAGTGTGATCCATTGGCGGGCCTACTCTTGAAGACTCTTGGGTGGCCTACTCTTTGCGGGTTTTGCAAAGGGTGGGCCCTGGGCCAGAACTTAAGGGTGTACGACGCGGCGTGCGCCGTTGGGAGTCGGGGATATTACGAATGAGGCAAAAGCTATCGGATCAGGAACTCCATGCGCTGTACTGTCCAGTTAAGAATACAAAAAGTGCGTTGTTTCTTGTTGTCTCCTTCTCTGTCGTGGCTTTTGTAGACTGGAAAGGGTTGCACAAGCCTCTCTCTAGAATCCCCCAGCTTCGTTGAGCTTTTTTTCGCCATACTCGTCGTGGCAATGCTCGCTAAGGTGCCTAGAGTGGCCTTTACGTGCTTCCGCGAGCGATTGGTCTTGGGTATTTTTTCCGTGAGCCTTGTGACAGGGGAGGTCGTACGCTTCGTACCCGTTGCCACCATCTCTCTGACGCCGGTCGGCAATGCCGCAATTGGGTTGTCGACCCACGAGAGATGTTCTGTCATCGCCACTTGCTAGCGCGTCTGAATGGCCCAGAGGATTTTGCCTTCCAGCTTCTCAATCGCTCTTGCAACTTCCAGAACGCTCAGGGAATCCACGACTCCTTGCAGCGTCTTTATACTCTGTTGGCTGCCGACCTCATCTCTCCCCGCCGCGCCGCAGTCCTCGGTTACCTGACCAGCCTTCTTCTCCGCACCCTCCCGGCCCAATACAACGACCCTCGTCCCCAAGCTGGCACTCCCATGTCCGCCGCCCAGTTGGCCGAACGCGATAAAGCCGAATCCCTGCCCACTCGCGCGTCCCAACCCGCCGCACCCACGCCAACACAGGTGCCCATGCCTGCTCAGCAGCCCGCGCCTACACAGAAGCACACACCAGGGCGAGCGCTTACCAATAAAATTGTCGCCCAATCTTCCGCGCAGCCCACGCCCCAACCTCCCACACCATTAGCCAACGCCGCACCCACCGGCGATTACCTCGACGGCGGCCCAGGCCGTCCCCTACCCGCCGCCCGGGCCGAATTCGCCGCCCAAGTCCTCAAGTCCGTAGCCTCAACTCCACCCCCTCAACGAAACCAAATCCACCCGCCATCGCCGCAATCGCCACCAACCCGCCCGCCGAACAATTGAAATCACTCGAGCCCGCACCAGGGAAACCTCCAAGTGAGCCCGCAAACCAACGCCCAGGCAAAAAACCCTACCAGGTCAGGTTACATATAAATATGCCCATAACCGACTCTCCACCCCCATGGGGCTGGTCCACCGATCCATAACCGTGCGCGGCCGCCTCGTGTTATGTTTTCCTCGGTGGTGGACTAAGACCCATCAACTTCTGTCGCATAACAGGGCTTTTCTTACGATGAAACCACAAATCTGTGTACAACGAATCGGCGCGGCCAGCACTCGCGTTGCGCTAATTTTTTTGGCGCTCTTCGCTGCGCGCATGCACGCGGCGCCGCCCGAAACGTTTAAGCTGGCCGGTCAAGTGTTGGGAGCCTCGGGAAAAAACGCAGTCCATGTTTCGCTCTGGCAGAAAGACGGATTTCTCAGCAAGCCAGTGCGAGAAATAAAGATCGAGCCAGGGGCTGAGCCTGTGTTTCAGTTTGAAGTCGAAAAGGGTCGTTGGGCGGTGAGCGCGTACGAAGATCGCAATTCAAATGGCAAGCTGGATATGTCGTGGTATGGTCCGCCTAAAGAACCTAGCGGGTTTTGGCGCGCCTTTAATGGCCATCATAAACCGCGCTTTGATGAAGTGGCCTCGGCAGTGGATAACCATATTTTGAACGCCGACGTCACCCTGAAATAGTGAAACGCTCTAACGCAGGATGGCGCGCGAAGTTGTCATCCACCATGACGAAGTATGTGTGTAGGTATAAACCACGAAGATCTGCCCAAGGATGAAAGCTGGCAGCGCGTACAGGTACACCGCGTGAATGCGGCGGTTTACGACGAGGTCGCGCACCACACCCAGAAAAATCAGAATATCTACGCCCGCATAAAAAAAGTGTTCTGGCATGATGGCTTGCGGAAAACGCCCAAAGCCCGCCGCCGTCAGCGCACACGTCGCGACCAGCATCAGCCGCCGATGAAACTCAGGCTTGTGCGCCAATAAATGGCCAGCGCGAATGGAACGATGAACGCCGTGACGTCCCACAGCGGCACAAGCATAAACGCATCCCCATCAGGGAAACGCTGATGTGCAATATTGAATCGCGTCATGGTAACAGCGGTCACCACACCAACAATCGGAATCGCCGCGCCCAGCCCAGCGCCGAACCACCCCAACTGGCGGTGCAGCCGTACATTGTGGGTGCGCACCAGTGCGGATTGAAGAATGAAGAACATCAGCCATCCAGTGAAAACCACTGCATGCAAATAAAGAATAAACGGCCGTGCCGGCGTGGGATGAATCAGATTCTCGTTGACGGTATGACTGAATCCATACACCACCGCCGCGGCAATCAGCAGCGACATGGAAAAGTAGAAATAGTTTTGCAACAGCTTGACGCGTCCGGTCGGTACCGAAACTTGTACCATTGGGCGCGAGGCGACGCCGATTTGTCTTGTGGTGGCCAAGAAGTTTTGTGGCGGGATAATACTACATTCAGTCCCCAATGTGACGGCCATGTAACAATTGTTGTCGTCCCTGGTCCGTCGCGGAATCTCAGAAGCGACACGACTGGCATTATGGCCTTCGTGTTATCTTCAGTGTTCCGCATGACGCGAATTACTGAAATTGTGTGGGGCGCATGAGCCCGCATCCGCCGCATGAAGTCGCATTGGGCCCACTGCGCTTGGGCGCAGGCAATCCGCTATTTTTGATTGCCGGTCCATGCGTGATCGAAAGTGAGTCGCACGCTTGGGCATGGCGGAAAAGATCGTGCGCATCGCCGGCGATTGCGGCGTACCTTACATTTTCAAAGCTTCCTATGACAAAGCCAATCGCTCGTCGGTGAAAGCATTTCGCGGGCCGGGCATGAGTTGAGGGCTTGCGCATACTGAAAAAATTAAAAACGGATTTCGCGTCCCGGTGCTGACCGATATTCATGAAAGCTCGCAAGCTGCTCCGTCGCGGAAGTCTGCGACGTCTTCAAATTCCGGCATTCTTATCGAGGCAGACCGATTGCTCATCGCCGCCGCAAAGACCGGGAGAATCATCAACGTAAAGAAAGCGCAATTCCTTTCTCCTTGGGACATGAGCAACGTCGTCGATAAAGTTGCTGCCGCAGGAAATGAAAAAATTATTTTGACCGAGCGCGGCGCATCATTCGGCTACAACAATTTAGTCGTGGATATGCGCTCCTTTCCCGTGATGCAAAAATTGGGTATCCCGTAGTGTACGACGTGACCCATTCGGTGCAGCTACCCGGCGGCCAAGGCCACGCCAGCGGCGGCCAGCCGGAATTCATCGAGACATTGGCGCGCGCCGGAGTAGCTGCCGGCGTGGATGGAATTTTTTTGGAGACCCACGACAATCCAACCGTCGCGCTTTCCGATGGCCCGAACGCCCTTCCGCTTGCGCAGCTGCCTTCCCTGTTGAAGCGCTTGAAGCAAGTTGCGGAACTAGTGCGCAGCTGGAGCTCGCGATGAGTCTCGATTGCGCGCGCCGCGTCCTCAAGATCGAAGCACAAGCAATTCAAGATGTGCTCGCGCGCCTGGATGGCAGCTTTGAGCGCGCCGTCGATGTGTTGTTTGCCTGCAAAGGCCGAGTAGTCGTCAGCGGCATGGGCAAGTCCGGCTTGATCGGGCGAAAAATTTCCGCGACGCTCTCGAGCACCGGCACGCCCTCGTTTTTTTTGCATCCCGCGGAAGCGCTTCACGGAGATTTGGGCATGCTGGCGCGCGGCGACGCGCTGCTGGCAGTCTCCTACGGCGGAGAAACAGATGAAATTGTGCGCTTGCTGGAAGCATTAAAACGCCTGGAGATTTCGCTGGTAACCCTGACGGGAAAAACGGACTCAACACTCGCACAAGCAAGCGAAGTAGTGTTGGACGTAAGTGTAAAAGAAGAAGCCTGCTCTCTGAATCTGGCCCCCACCGCAAGCACTACCGTCGCGATGGCCGTGGGCGATGCGCTGGCAGTCGCGCTGCTAGAGCGGCGCGGATTTCAGCCTGATGATTTCGCAGCGTTGCATCCCGGCGGACGTTTGGGCAACAAACTCCTCCGCGTGGAACATCTGATGCACGCAGGTGATGCCTTGCCGCGCGTATCCCCTGAGACCATGATGCCCGATGTGTTTCATGAAATGAGTAAGAAGGGTCTCGGCATGACTACCGTGACGGAGCCGGACGGAAGGCTTGCAGGGATTTTGACCGACGGAGATTTGCGGCGCTTGATGGAAAAGCATCGCGGAGCCACGCTGGAGATGCGCGCACGAGACTGCATGACCCGCGGAGCGCAAACAATTGGCCCGCATGTGTTGGCCAGCGAGGCTCTGAACTTGATGGAGAAGCGCAAGATTACTTCAATTGTCGTGGTGGATGAAGTAAAGGCCGTTCTTGGCGTGGTCCATTTGCATGATTTGTGGACTTTGGAATTGATGTAGATATTTTCAGCGAGGCAGATCGGCGGAGGAGCTTTAATTGGCTAAAGCGGCGAAGAAAAATGCGGCGGGAATAACATCACAGGTAGCAAGACGCGCGAAGCAAATTACCGTGTTTTTAATGGATGTGGATGGAACCATCACCAATGGCGGAGTGACGTTGCTTTCGCTGCCGGATGGCTCGGCGCAAGAAATTAAAACGTTTGACGCGCATGATGGACAGGGTTTGAGTCTCGCGCATACAGCAGGGATTCGTACCGGCGTAATTACCGGGCGCGGAAGCGCTGCATTGCAGCGCCGCGCGCAAGAGCTGAAAATCGAATTTGTCTATGAGCATCAGGCGCAGAAGATTGCAGCGTATGAAGAAATTCTCAAGAAAACCGGCGCGTCCGAATCGATGGTGGCTTATCTCGGTGACGATTTGCCCGATATCGCCATCATGCGCCGAGTCGGCTTGGCTGTAGCTGTTGGTGACGCGGCTCCAGAAGTAAAACGCGTAGCGCATCACGTAACGCGCGCGATCGGCGGCAAAGGCGCCGCCCGCGAAGTAGTAGAATTAATTTTGAAGAGCAAAGGCATCTGGGAAGAAATGATCGACAAAGCGCGCGCCTGAAGCAGAAATCGCATAAACGCGGAGGGTGTTCCAGGCTCGATTTTTAGCCCGGGTCTTGTGGTTGCAGTTATTTGGGATGACAGCGAATAAGTTGGCGAAGAAAGAAGGATTGTATGTTGCATGCATGGCATGACGTTTCACCGGGCGACGATCTCCCCCGCGATTTTCAAGCGGTAATCGAAATCCCGCTGGGCTCGAATGTGAAGTACGAGCTCGATAAAACCAGCGGCATGCTGCGCGTCGATCGCATCATCCATTCGGCGGTGTATTATCCCGCCAATTACGGTTTCATTCCGCAAACTTACGCGGAAGATGACGATCCGCTAGATGTGCTGGTGCTCTGCCAGGAAGCGGTGCAACCGCTGGCATTAATTCAAGCGCGCGCCATTGGATTGATGACCATGGTGGATTCCGGCGCCAGCGATGACAAAGTCATCGCGGTAGCCACTGGGGATCCGGAGTTCAACAGTTACGTGGAAGCGCGAGATTTGCCTCCACATCGCTTGTTGGTGTTGAAGAGATTTTTCTCGGATTACAAACAACTGGAAGGCAAGACCGTGCAGGTAGAAGATATTCGCCCGGCGTATGCCGCCATCACCGTCATTGAAAAGGCGCTGGCGCGATACAAAAAGGTTCGCGAGAAATTGCTGGACGATGATGGGCGCGGGTCAATTAAATTCCCTGTGCCGAAATTCAGCGATAAGTAAAGCGGGAGGAAGAAAAGTGTTGAAGTGGATTGCCGCTGCTGTTGTGCTCCTAATTCTGGGCGCGGTGATTGGGCTTTCGGTAATGGCCGGTGGCATCCGCGGCGCCTATGGAATGGTGCGCTACGCGCTGCCGCACATGCATCGCGGCACGCTCCGCGTGGGCGACAATGCGCCTGACGCTTCCCTGCTGGCGCTCGACGGCAGCAGCCGCTTTTATATTCGAGAGCGCACCGGTGCGCGGCCGTTGGTGATTGTTTTTGGCAGCTACACTTGACCGCCCTTCCGCCGCCAGGTTGGCGACGTCGTGCAGATTTACGAAGACTATAAAGATCACGCGGATTTTCTGACCGTGTATGTCCGCGAAGCGCACCCCACAGACGAATGGCAAATGAAATCCAACGTGAAAGAAGATGTTTGTTACGCGCAACCGAAGACGCTGGAACAGCGCGTAGCGATTGCCAATGATTTTGTTAAGCGCTTCAACTATCCAACGCAATTTGGAATCGACGATATGAGCAATGCCGCCAACGATGCGTACGCGGCGTGGCCAGAGCGCATTTACATTATTGAACAGGGACGGATCGCATATCGCGGAGGCATGGGCCCCTTTAATTATCATCCTGAAGAGGCGCGCTCCTGGTTAGCGGCTCGTTACGGTGAAGTGAAGCACGAAGCATCGACAGCGGCGCCCGACAAGAAAAATAACTGAGTGGGCTCGATCGATTTTGGCGGCCGATTTAATATTTCCTAGCGATGACACGGCACAGAAAACCGCGCCTCGAAAAAGCTAAAAACGAACGAGTAAATTCTGCGACTCCTAAAACCATTGCTCTAAATTCCAGTAACCCGCCTCGCCCACACCGCAATGTTGGATTGGCGCGTGCGATTTCCAAGATGGGCTATTGCTCTCGCTGCCGTGCCGAGGAAGCGATTCGCGCGGGCCGCGTGCGCGTCAACGGAGCGATGCGAAGGAATGTGGAAGCGCCGGTACATCTAGGCAAAGACCGCGTGGAGATTGATGGCCTCGAAATTAAAACAGCGGAGAAGATATATTTGATGTTGAACAAACCGCGCGGGGTAGTGACCACCGCCAGTGACGAGCGTGGACGAGATACGATTTATTCTTTTCTGGAAAAGTACAAAGCTGGTTCTTTAAATTGGGTAGCCCCAGTAGGGAGACTCGACAAAGCCAGCGAAGGTTTTTTGTTGATCACCAATGATTCCGAGTGGGCAGCGAAGATTACCGCGCCGGAAACGCATGTCGACAAGACCTATCACGTTCAAATTGCAGCGCAAGCAACGCCGGATATGATGCAAAAGTTGCAACAGGGATTTAGCGGTGAAGGACGGCGAGTTTTTGCGAGTGAAGCGCGCTAAGGTAATACGTTCAGGTGAGCGCAATTGCTGGCTGGAGATTGTGTTGGATGAAGGACGGAATAGGCATATTCGCCGGATGTTTGAGACAATAGGTGTGGAAGTTTTGCGATTGATTCGGGTAGCGATTGGGGCGCTGAAGTTGGGGGATCTCCCGAAGGGCGAAGTTCGGACCTTGAGTGAACCAGGAAATACTATTGTTGCTTAGGAAAGCCAACGGGGATTAAGAAGCGCCTCGTTTACGATTGAGTGCATCACAATAAACACAGCTTTGTACGCCGCGCGTCCAGTCCGGTGGCAAAATCGACAACTAAAGCGCACTGAAAGTTGGGCGTGGAGTAAGGTGAGGTATCGCCCATTTATTCTATTGCGGGAGCTTAATGTTAATGAAGATTGGAAACATAATGCGGGATAATTTTTGGCGGGCAAGTAAGTGGCGGGCTGAGGGCAGCGTGTTGACGATGGCGCTGGCGGCAGCATTGGGGGTGACATTTTTTGCGGCGCGCAGTGTGCGGGCAGACGCGGCACCGGCGTTTGATTTGTCCGGACCGCGCGTAGAGATGAAGGTGATGCGCGCAGGAAAGACTCTGCCCATCGCGAATGTGCCGAATTTGCAGGCGGGCGATAGGTTGTGGATTCATCCTGATTTTCCTGATTCGCAGTCCGTGCATTTCCTTGTGGTCGTGGCTTTTTTGCGTGGGGCTACTAATCCACCGCCGGAGAATTGGTTTACGAAAGCGGAGGCGTGGAATAAACAGGTTCGCGAAGAAGGATTTTTTGTGACGGTGCCGCAGGGTGCACAACAGGCGCTGTTGTTTCTCGCACCAGAAACGGGGGGCGATTATGGATCGCTGCGAGCGACCGTGCGCGGTAAGCCGGGGCTTTTCGTCCGTGCGTCGCAGGATTTGAATCAAGCGAGCTTGGATCGTTCACGGCTGGATCGGTATATGACGGAAGTACGCGAGAGCGAGGGAATGAACGCAAAAGAATTACATGATCGCTCGGTGCTTCTGGCGCGCACGCTCAACATCAAGTTGGAAATGCAATGCTTCGATAAGCCGCTTGAGCAGCAACCGTCATGCCTGATGCAAAACAGCGATCAGAAAGTTTTGGATGACGGACATAGTCAATCTATGGTGGCAGCGCTGACTTCCGGGCCGTCCACCGATTTGATTGGAGCGGTGAGCACCACCTCTTTGGCTGGCGGCGGAACTTACAGCCCGTACGTTGGGGCGATTGTGGATCTGGCAAGACTCATGGAAGGTTTTCGCACTCCCGATTTTCAATACCTTCCGTCACTGGCGCTGCCGAAACTGGAACAATTAAATTTGCGGCTGAATAATCCGCCGTCATTTCGCAAACCGAAATCGGTGCTGGTGGTGGGCTTGCCTGCGGTAGAGGCGGTGCAATTGCCGCCGCTGCGGTCGGTGCATGCGGGCGAAGTTTTGTGTCTGGAGAAACCTTCGCTGGTATTGGCGGTGGAAGGGGCGCCGCTGGTTTTTTCGACGGATATTGGACATCACTTCGTGCTGGAGTTTAAAGATAAGGCTGGCGCGGAAGTGAGGTTGCCGGCCTTTGCGGATGCGGTACATGGCGGATTTTTGGTTGATGCGAAGGAACTGGAAGGGCGAGCGTTGGAACCGGAAGTTACCGGGACGCTGCGCGGGTGGTGGGGATTTGAAACGTACCAAGGGCCGCGATTTGATTTGAAGACTGCGCGCAATGCCAAGTGGAACGTTGCGGCCGCGGAACAGAGCGCATTGGTTGTGGGGCGCGACGATGTGCTGCATGTGCAGTCGGGATGCGCGGTGTGTGTGGAGAAAGTCAGTTTTAAAAACGACAAGGGAGTGGAATTGAAAACAAGTTTTAAAGTTTTGCATCCCGATACGCTGGAAGTCGGCGTGGGTTTGAAAGACGAGACGCCGGGCGCGGTGACGATGTCCGTAAAGCAATTTGGTTTGGCAAAAAGCGATGAGGTGCCGCTGCACACTTATTCGGAGGCAGCGCATCTGGAACGCTTCATGATTAATTCCGGGGACCAGCAAGGGGTGTTGCGCGGGACGCGGTTGGATGAAGTAGACAGCGTGGAGTTGAAGGGCGTGAAGTTTTCACCGGCGAAATTGTCGCGTGCAAACGAGAAGGATGAATTACGGCTGGCTGCAGCGACTGCACCGCCGGCAAATGCGTTGCTGCCGGAGGAAAAAGTTGTGGCGCATGTGGCGTTGAAAGATGCGCGGGTGCTGGACCTGCAAACTACCGTGGAGGCGGCGCGGCCGAAGGTGACGCTGCTCAGTAAGAATGTGCAGCCGGGGCCTACGCCCACTGCGCTGCGTTTTGGGAGTGCGGATGAGTTGCCGCAGGATGCGCGCTTGCTTTCTTCTTGAAAGCGGTGATTCCGGAAAAGTTTTCGCACGCGGAAAAGATTGAAGTGGCCACTGCGGATGAAGCGTTTCATGTTTCGCTGAGCGTGGCCGACGGGAACCTGGTGATGCAGGATTCGGAAAATGTACTGGCGACGCTCGATCCGTTGAAAAGTTTTGGGGCATCGGCGTTTGGTCCGCTGCGGTTTCGTCCTGTGGATGCTGACGGGACCAAGGGCGATTGGCAGCCGTTGGCGAATCTGGTGCGATTGCCTACGCTGAAGGAAATTCGCTGCCCGGATAGTCCGGATAAGCAGTGCAAGTTGAGCGGAACGAATTTATTTTTGATTGATTCGGTGGCTTCGGATCCGCAATTTACCCATACAGTCCGGTGCCTGCAGGATTTATGGAGTCTTCATTAAGCGTGCCGCGGCCGAATGGGACGCTGCTTTATATTAAGTTGCGGGACGATCCCGCGACGGTGAATACGCTAGTGCTGCCGGTATTTCCAGACGAACGGTCGACAGCGTCTAGCCGCGGTTTAATCCTCAAAACGGACGCAAAAATTAATATACGCTTGCCGTTGCGAAGAACGGATTATGAGGATTTGCGGCCGGCCATGACGGCGATGGCGTTGCCCGCGTAGTGAATGCTTGCGTCGGAGCTTGAGCCAGCGGGAGAAGTGGCTCCGGTGATGGCGCGGCGGATCGCGGCTTCGGGAGCGTCGTCGCGCAGGTGGACGGCGGAGCCGTCCCACTCAATACCTAATTGCTTCCACTTTTCCTGGAGGTCGACGCTTACGGGTTTGTCTTTCATTTGATTGTAGAGATTAGTGAGGACTGTGGTGCCTGTCGCCTGGTCGCCTACTTTTAAAGCTTTCGTGAGTTCCCAATCCTCGGTGATGTTGCCGCCGGCGTCGAGGATGCCGCGCAAGGCGTCCTGCAAGCCTTTTTTGTTTTGAGTTTGGCGGCGGATTTCGACATCAGCGTCGAAACAAAATAGCGCGCCTCCCCAATAAGTGCGCCCCCAAGTGTGGGTGTGATCGAGGCCTTCGTCCCCGCCTTGCGGCTGGCCTTTGGGCATGTCGCGAATTAAATCAGCCCACATTTGTTCTTCTTTCATGTGGCTGGCGCGAATACGCGCGATAGGCTCGACGTACGTGGAGATTCCTTCCTCGATCCAGTGATGCTCATCGGCAACGGAGGGGAAAGCCAGATGGATCATTTCGTGGGTCAACATCCAGTCATTCATTAATTCGGCTTTGGTGGTTTCGCTGCCGAGACCAATTTTTATGAAGCCTCCGTGCATGCCAAAAGTCATGCCGTGGCGAACGCCGTGGCCGGAGAAAGGCATGATGCGCAAGGTCAGATGAGGCACAGGAAAGCGGCCATAGTAGCCGGTTACGGACTCCGCGGCAGCTTGCACCCAAGAGATGAGATCGGCTTGAGGAACGTTGAGCTTGCCGTCGTCGACGGTCACGTCGATGTGCGAACCGCCGACGATGAGAGTGGAAGTCATTTGAGGCGCGCGAGCTCCAAGGGAGCAAGATGTCGCGAGCAGGGTCAAGAGTACAACGAAGATTTGGAAACGCGACAGCGCGGCTTGCAGCATGCGGACCCCGAGGAGATTTTTCCGGCGAAGGCTTGGTCACCAGGCCAGAGGAGGTTTTTTTTCTCCGGGCAAGGTGGGAAACCAGCGGTTCAGCAAGGTGTCCACTGCGAATTTTCCCGGGCCGAACAGTAATACGATGACGGATGCGACGAGAAAGGTGTATGGGGCCGCGGCGTAAAATTTATCGGGGTCGGAGAAGATGGAGAAGAGCGCTTCGCGATCGGCGGTGATGTAGGCGACGATCAGGTTGATGGTAAGCGCGAGAGAAGTGAGGCGGGAGAGCAGGCCGATGGCGAGAAAGATGCCGCCGAAAAATTCAAGGCAGGAAATGGCTACGGCGGTTTGCGCGGGCATGGGTAGATTGAGGCTGGTGAAAAATTCGGTGACTTTATCGAGATGATGGAGTTTGCCCCAGCCGCTTTGGATGAGTTGATAGCCCCAATAGAGGCGGACGAAAAGAAGAAAGGGCGATTGACCAAAAGCTACGTAGTAGAAAAACAAGTTGTAAAGTTTTTTGAGGCGAAGAAGGAGATCGTTCATAGCTTGATTGGGACGATCCTTTCAGTTGGGGCTAAACAATTTTTCGTTTTCGCCCTGCGCCAGTGGGCTTTCGACTCATAGGATTCGCAGACCGAGGAGAAGTTTCAGTTTTCTGGTCGGGTTGGCAAAACCAGCCGAGGGCGGCCCAGTTATGGAACCAGCGTTGAACGAGAGCGGGCAACTCTTGCGGGGGAATTTTAGTTTCGATAAAGGCGTGAGCGACGGCTTTCTGCAGTGTTCTTCCCTGCTTTAGTTCGCTCAAGAGCGCGAATTCTTCGGGCTCCAGGCGGCGGAAATAGACGCTGTTGTCGATGCGATGGACGGCCAGCGCGATGGCAGCGGGTTTTAGTTTCGCGACGGTTTGGACGCGCTTGCGTTTGCGGCGTTCCTGGAAGGCGTTACTGGCGACTTCGTTTTCTTCGCCGGTGTTTTTTATTTCTAGCAGCAGATCGTCAACGGGGTAGCGAAAGTTTAGTAACTGGATGTAGGGCTGAAGACGGAGACGGAGATTCGCGCCACTGTTGGCGGCCAAATCTTCAGGACGCAGGGGCGGCTCGGCTTTACCGTCGAAGGCTTCGATTTCGGCCCACTCGAGTTTGACGATGTCAAGAGCCAAGGCTTGCTTCTTCCCTGCCCAACGCGGATTTTTGTGCAGCCAGGATTCGAGTTGCGAGCCGAGATCGCGAAGGGTGAATGAGCGCGAAGGGCAATCGGTGATGTAGGCCTTGGACATGGCTTCGAAGCGCGCGGCGCCAAGAACTGCGCGCAGGCCGGAAAAATCTTCAACCATGCTGGAGAGCAGGCGAAACCAGTATTGGCGATTGTAAATTTCGAGGCGCTCGAAAGCTGTGAGCCGATCGTTGGGCTTGATAAAACGCGCGGCATAAGCGCGCATGGGCTGGCCGTCAGGAGCGGTGCGCTGCATGCGCTCGGTGAAGGTGAGCGGCTGCATGACCGCGCGAGCCATGGTGCGCTGGAGTTCGAGCAGCTTCATACGGCGGTGGCCAAAGCGGTGGAGGCGAGGAAGCGGTTGGCCTTGAGCGCTTCGTTGTGGACTTCTTTGAAAATGGGGATGCTGTCATCCCATTCGAGCAGCGTGGCAGTGTGGCCGGCGCGCTGAATGGCGCGCTCGTACAGTTTCCAGACCGGATCGATGACCGGATGATCGTGCGTGTCGAGAATGTATTTGCGATATTTGGAATGGCCTGCGATATGAATTTGCGCGACGCGCTCTGCGGGCACACTGTTCACGTAGTGAAAGCGGATCGAAAGTGTGATTTTGCGATGAGACGTAAATATTATTGACGTCGAGCAGGATGCCGCAATCGGCGCGCTCGACCACTTCGTTCAGGAATTCCCACTCAGTCATTTCGGAAACGTGAAATTCGGCGTAGCTGCTGACGTTTTCCACGGCGATCGGGCACTTCAAGGTAGTCGCGGACTTCGCGGACTTTCTGCGCGGTGAGCTTGGCGGCTTCAAAGGTGTAGGGCATCGGCAGAAGGTCGTGAGTGTAGCGGCCGTCGACGCTGCCCCAGCAGAGATGATCGGAGAGCCACGGAGTTTTGGTGCGCTTGACCAGTTCTTTCAAGCGGCGGAGATGTTCGCGATTGGCTTTTTCCGCGGAGCCGAAATACATGGAGACGCCGTGCTGGACGACTTTGTATTGCTCAAGGATTTGGTCGAGGATTTGCAGCGGGCGGCCGCCATCGATCATGAAATTTTCGGAGATGATCTCGAACCAGTCGACGACCGGCTTGTCGCGCAGAGATATGCTCGTAATGCGGCAGGCGCAGGCCGATGCCGATGCCGTAATCGGTGAAATCCGTTGAAGCGATTTGCTGGCCATACGACTCCAGGATAAATAGATTCGCGAAGGCGAAATTGGATCCAGATAAGAAAAAGCGGATAAAGGGCCGGTGAAGGTCCGGCCCTCTATCACGGAAGAGTGTCGTATGGGTTAAACTTCTCGGCCGGCATCTTGGAGCCGTCGGTGGCGCAACCGCCCTTGCCCTTACAGGAGTTCTTGCCCTTGCAGCCGTTGTCGCTGGACTTGCAGCCGCCCTTGCCCTTGCAGGAGTTTTGGCCCTTACAAGCATGCTTTTCTTTTACTTTCTTGTCGGCCTTCTTGTCCGCGCTGTCATCCTGAGCGGTCATAGCAGACTTGACGCCAGGCAACAGATTGGACGCCTTGATGCTTGCGCTGGTGCCCGCGAGCAAGCCCGCGACAGCCGCGCTCGTGATGAGAAACTTATTGGACTTAGTCATATGCTGAACAACCCCCATCGATTTGAGATTTAACTGCATCCCTCAGGCAGAACAGCTGCCATGAAGATCTGTGAGCCAGTGCGAGCGAGCGGACTCCGGCTGAAATTTGTGTGCTACTTTGAGCGGCGCGTGGCTGGGGAGGCGCCGATATGCCTGCTAAACTGTGAGATACGTTACGCTGATAAAGGTTACGTTGCCACTGAAAATTTGATGAGGCGGATTTGATTCTTGAATGAGTGGGGGATGCGGCGGAAAAAGCGGAACGGCGGCAGAATGGCGGTCTTTGGGATGCTGGGTGCAATTGCTTTGTTTTGCGCATATTGTGAACGGCAAACCGCCAATTTTCTGGTATGGCAACCAGCCCGTCAAGTTCGTAGATGTAAATTCTTCGGGTTAGACGGGGCAAGGTGTTATACGGTTCTCGGTGAGATTTGGATTTGATTAGGGCGGCAGGGTTCGCAGTTTACAAAGTACGACGGCGCTACGGACAGAAAATGGCGCTGGGAGCCAATGGGAAAAAATGATGAATATGGCGACGCTGCGCGTTATCACGGTGGTTGCGGTGGGGTTGTTTGGCGTTGGCTCGCTGGGCGCGCAGGTGCAAGTGCGCACGGAAGCGGGGCCGGTGGCGGGGAGCAAAAGCGCGGATGGAAAAGTGGTGATTTTTAAGGGCATACCGTTTGCGGCGCCGCCGGTCGGGGAGTTGCGATGGAAAGAGCCGCAGCCGGTGAGCCCCTGGAAGGGAGTAAGGAAAGCAACTGAGTTTGGCGCGCGGTGCATGCAGGCGCGCATTTATGAGGACATGGTGTTTCGCGATGCCGGGCCTAGCGAGGATTGCTTATATCTGAATGTGTGGACACCGGGGATTTCAGTAAAAACGAAGCTGCCGGTGATGGTGTGGATTTACGGCGGAGGATTTCAGGCGGGTGCGACTTCGGAGCCGCGACAGGATGGCGAGCACCTGGCGCACAAGGGCGTGGTGATCGTGAGCATGAATTACCGGCTGGGGATTTTTGGTTTTTTTTCGCATCCGGCATTGACGGCGGAGTCGGCGCATCAGGCCACTGGAAATTATGGGTTGATGGACCAGGCGGCGGCTTTGAAATGGGTGCACGAAAACATCGCGGCTTTTGGGGGTGCCCGGAGAAGGTAACTATTTTGGGAGAATCCGCGGGGTCATTTGCGGTGAGCGCGCTGATGGCGTCACCTCTGTCGAAAAGATTGATTTGCGCGGCGATCGGGGAGAGTGGCGCATTTTTTGGGAAAACATTAAGGGCGGAGCCGTTGTCGGAGAGTGAACGGCGCGACGCAGTGTTTGCCGAATCACTGGGGCTGAAATCGCTCGGACAACTGCGCGGCGTCAGCGCAGAAAAGCTTTTGGAAGCGTCAAGGAGTGGGAATGACAACAATCGCTTCGAGCCCAATATTGACGGGTATTTCATGGCCGCGAGCCCGTCCGGGATATATGGGAAGGGCGGGCAAGCACACGTGCCGTTGATGGCGGGATGGAATCGGGATGAGGGGAGCTACCAGCAGTTTTTTGGGACGGAACAGTTGAGCAAAGAGAATTACTTGGCAAAAATTCGGCAGCTTTTGGGGGACGCAGCACCGGAGGCGTCGAGACTATTTCCGGGCGGGTCGGATGAGGAAATGAAACGCTCAGCGGCTTTGTTGAGTACGGCGGACTTCACTGCTCTTGGGACGTGGAAATGGTTGGAAATGCACCTGCAGGTCGGAGAGGCGCCGGTTTATCGTTATGAGTTTGATCAGGTGCCGCCGGCTTCAGAAGGACATGGGGCTGAAGCGGGATTGGCGTATCACTCCGCGGAAATTGAATATGTTTTTGGGACGCTGGATTGGAAGAAGATTTCGTGGCGGCCTGAGGATTATAAATTGTCGGAGCAGATGGGGGCGTATTGGACAAATTTTGCGAAGACTGGAATCCAAATGGCGCGGGGCTGGGGGTTTGGCCGCTGTATATACGGAAGAGCGGTTATCAGGTGATGCATTTGGGGGAGGCTCCGTGGGCGATGGCGGACAAGCAGCGAGAGCTATTTGTGTTTTTGGATAAACACGCCAGCAAAGCAAATTAGGGCAATACCTTACTTAGCAAATCGCCAGTGATAGTCTAGAGATGTGCGCTTCCGGGAGAACGGGTGGTAGAGAGAGAGTGCGAATGTGATCCGCAGCACCCACCTTATGCTTTTACTTGCGCTTTTGGGAGCAGGCTGTAATGCCTCAGACGCAAGTGACAACAGTTCAGTTTCTGAAACACTAGCGGGAGGGACTTCTCGGGTGTCGGACCACAAAGAGATGGTTGGCCTATTCGACCAATGGGAGAAGGTTTGGCATGAAGGCCGATACGACCTAATTTCTATCTGCGTGGAGCCAACCTACA
>CAVPKZ010000141.1:0-4540 GCA_963705755.1 uncultured Acidobacteriota bacterium
TTGAAGGTGACGTGCAAACCTTCCGCGTTTCGGAAGTGTCTGCGGTGAGATTGGACAGGCGTTCTGGCCGCGACCGGGATGACAATCCTCCTCCGAACGGTCCTTATGAGGGGGCGCCTCCGCCAGATCAAGGGCAGCCGAACGACCAGGGTGGACCACCACCGAACGCGGATAACGGACGGAACGATGGGCCTCCGCCGCAGGATCAAGGCCGGCCCAATGATTACCCGCCGCCACCGCCGGACCGGGACCGGGATCATGATCGAGATCGTGATTACGACCGCGACCGTGATGGCGAATCACATCATTACGTGTACGCAGCACCAGGAACTCCTATAACGTTGCCGGCCGGGGAGCCGATTCTGGTGCGCATGATTGATCCGGTGGACTCGAAGCACAACGTGGTGGGAGACGTATTTAAAGCCAGCCTGGAAACGGACCTGGGGGTTAACAATGTTTTGGTGGCACGGCGTGGCAGCGACGCTTTCGTTCGCCTGGCTTATACCAAAGAAGCGCGCGGCTTGTCTGGAAGTTCTGAACTGCAACTGGAACTTACGCGCCTGATCATCGATGGCCGGGAATTTCCGGTGGTGAGCGGCGAGTACACCATGAAGGGCAAGGGACGCGGTGGCGACACTGCCAAGAAAGTGGGCGGTGGGGCGATTGTTGGCGCAATCATTGGCGGCGTTGCCGGAGGTGGCACCGGAGCGGCGATCGGCGCAGGAGTTGGAGGCGCGGCCGGCGCGGGAGCGGAAATACTTACGCGCGGGCATGCGGTGCGAGTGCCCAGCGAAACGTTGCTGGAGTTCCGGGTGAGATCAACCGGTCACGGTTACTCCGACACAGCGCTGAGGAGTACGCGGCGCGAACGGAAATTCAACTTAGAAAAAAGGGGGCGCTTTTTTGGGCCCTCTTTTTGTTTTTTGGCAATTATTTGCGGCTCCGTTTTTCATTGCACGCTTCCCTGTCGGCGTGCGGTTCTTGATTTCTGAACGCGACTTTGACGGGTTCGTCGATTTTCTGGTCGGGATTGCATGACGGCCTTTGTTGCGTGCGCTACCGCCCGCACGCTGCTGTTATCTAATTAGACTCACGGCGGCGAAGTTCGGTCTTGCCACTCTCACTGTTAGTTAATAAGATACCCCCTCTACTGGAGAGATAACGTGCCCAAAGAAAAGCCACGAGTAAACATCGGAGAAGTGATCAAAACCTATCGCAGCCAGCGAGGCCTGTCGCAGGGGGATATTGAACGGCGCACTGGATTACTGCGTTGCTATCTGTCGCGGGTGGAGAACGGGCATACGGTGCCTTCGCTCAGAACCTGGCTAAGATTGCGGAGGCCATGGATATTTCGCTGGCGGACTTTTTCCCCGGGACAGAGACGCCGCGCGATAAAGAGACGCAAAAGATGCTTGGTGAACTTTCGCAAGATGAGATTCGGTTTCTTGCGGAGATCAAGCGGTATAGCACGACGCTGTCTGATGGAGACAAGCGGCTAGTACTGGCGATGATTCGCAAAATGGCGAGCTTGCTGCCTCTGACCGTGGCGCGCAAGCCGCTAGCGCGACGGCCTACGGCGTAATTAAAATCTAACTCAAATTTATTTGGGTCAGTCTTGGCCGAAGAGATCAGGGCTTAAGCGGAGTTTCGGTCGCGAATCAGGCGAATCGCGTCAGGTATAGCGGAATCCCCCACTCCATTGCCACGGCTGATGGTGTCGGCGTCTTCAGCGTCAAGTGAAGAGCCTTCGCCAAGGGCCAAAATATATTTTCCTCCACAGAATGTTGCTTGGTGTAGAGATCGTAATACCTCCCGCCTGCAGGAAAGCGAAGTGTGCGTGCCGCGCTCAATAATTCTGCCCGCTTCGATGACCAAAATTTGATCGGCGCGACGGATGGTGGAAAGACGATGCGCAATGACAAAAGGTAGTGCGACCGCGCATTAAGTAGCGCAATCCTTCCTGGATCAAGGCTTCCGATTCCGAGTCAAGGCTGGAGGTGGCTTCGTCCAGTATTAGAATCCGCGGATCAGCCAGAATGCTGCGCGATGGAGACGCGCTGCTTCTGACTGCCGGAGAGCTTGACGCCACGCTCGCCGACGATGGTGTCGTACTTGTTTTCGAATACTTCGGCAAATTCATCGACGCGCGCGATGCGGCAGGCGGCGAGAATTTCGGCTTCGGACGCCTCAGGCCGCGCAAACGCGACGTTTTCACGGATGGTGCCGTCGAAAGAAAAGTCTCTTGCAGGACCACGCCCAGTTGGGTCCGATAGGAGTCGAGGCTTGACGGTGGAAAGATCAATTCCGTCTACCGAGACGTCGCCCTGACGACGGGACGTAAAAGGCGGCAATCAAGCCGATGATGGTGGATTTTCCGTGCGCCGAGGGGCCCACCAAAGCGGTGACCGTGCCAGGCTCCGCTTGGAAATTAATGTCGTGCAAGACTTCCTTGCCGCGAATCGTATGCGAAGTTCACATTCTTCCATTTCCACTTTGTCCGGTGACGCGCGGTGAGTTTGATGACGGCGGCCTCGGGGTTTTCATCTTCTGATCGTCTAGAAAGGATTTCTCGGGTGCGTTCGAGTCCGGTTAATGGCTTCGGCGGTTTGCGTTCCGATAGCTACGATCTAAATACGGGGCAACCAGGAAGGCCCAAGAAGATGGAGAAGGTCAGGAAAGGTGCCCAGGGTCATGGTGCCCGCGAGAATCTCGGTGTGCGCCCATGAACATGACTACCGCGCTCACCAGGCCCATCAAAGCGGCGGCTGACAAAACTCATGATGAGAGGTGGCGGTGAGGGTTTTCAGGTACGTTGTCGAGCAAGCGCTGTACACCGCCGGAGAAGATTTTTTCTTCGCGTTCTTCGGCGTGATAACCCTTCACGACACGGACACCGCCCAGCGATTCTGTAGGCGGCCGGTGACTTCGGCGTTAATTTTGGGGCGCTCGCGAAAGATTGGCCTGATGATGCTGAAGGCCTTGTTGAAGGCTCGACGCCAAAGACCAGCAGCAAGGGTGAAAGCGATTACGGTCATGAGTCACGGACTGATACGCAGCAGGCATCACCAGGGCCAGATACCGCGGTCATAAGGCCGCCGGCGAAGTCGACCAAGCCCGGTGCCGATCAGATTGCGTACGCCTTCGACGTCGCTCATGATGCGCGAAACCAGCATGCCCGTTTTGTTCGGATCCGTAATAAAAGACAACGGACAGACTTGTCCAACGTGGGCCTGTACTTGTCGGCGCAGTCGGCGATAATCTTCTGCGCGGCCTTGGAGAGTGTTGGGTAAGGGCGAAAGACGTAAGTCCTTGAATCAGGGTGGCCGCGAGCACTGCCAGGACGAAGGGAAGAGCAGACGGAAATGGTGTTTAGCGATGACGTCGTCGACCAGATATTTGGTGGAGGCCGGGAAATAATCAGGCCGGATACGCGATTCACGGCCATCAAGAGCAGGCCGACAGCTAGAATGCCGCGGCGGGGTTTGATCAGGGCCCAAACGTGGAACAGTTTCTCCACGCGGTTTTGGTTTTCTTTAATTTGGAAGCAGCGACGGAGTCTTTTTCAGCGGGCATTAGTGAAGGGCGCTTAGAAATCCTGGTTCTTAGATGTCCGGGCATGCGGGCTTGTTATATGGAGCAACGGATGAACTGCAGTCAATCGGCGCCAGTTCCGGCACGCGCGGCGGGAACAGCCAGGACCGTCGAGGTTCAAGACGGAAGAAATAAATTCGCTGACGGAAATTCCCAGATGGCCCCACAGGCGGCGTTTGAGGCTGGTGTAATCCTGGCTGCCGCTGAAGAGGTCACCGACCAGTTGCCGGAAAACCGGGCTGCGGCGCATGAGTTGCACCATGCGCGTAGTGATGGTGGTGCCCAGACCCGAGCCGCGATAAAAACGCCTTACGATGCGCGAGGCAAATTCCAATTCCGCGGAAAAAGAGGCGCGAATCCAGGCGGGATATTTTTCGGGGCATCCTTCGGCGAGGGCTTTGCCCAACAATTCCCCGGAGCGGATGGCGTAAGACCCTCACCGGTGAGTGGATCGACCCACGCAGCGGCGTCGCCAATGAGCGCCCAGTTTTTTCCTAGGACGGTGCGCTTCGAAAGAGTGTGTTCCTGCGGCGATGGTAATACGTGGCTGTAGAACTTTGCGCCTTCGGTAGGAATTTTGTGTTTTTGACCAAGGTCTTCAAATGGGAGCGCAATTCCGGGCTGGTGTGCGTTTCCATGCTGCCACAAATACCTACAGACAGATGATCACAGCGCGGAAAGGACCAGATATAACCTTCGAAATGGGGTAGGAATTTTATGGTGATGGCGTCGGCGGTTTGCGGAACGAAATATCCCTGGGTCATTTCAAGTTCGTTGCGCTGCAGGGCGCGCGTCTCGGGAGAGAGTCCATTCCTGGGCACTGGCTGCGAGCACCAGAAAATCCGCGCCGCGCCATTCGCCATCCACGCAGAAGCGCGGTTTGGCAACCGGCGATATTTATGCTGAAAACATGCGAGCGTTGGACGATGCACCCCGCAGCTGGGGCGCG
>CAVPKZ010000142.1:0-3046 GCA_963705755.1 uncultured Acidobacteriota bacterium
AGCGTGTCAAGCTGATAGATTGTGCCCGGCTGCTTGACACAGTCGGTGATTCTGAATTGGCCGGCGCAGTACGCCAAATCGAATGCGGGCACACTGATCGGCATGCTTCCGTTGACCCCCGTGAGGGTGGACTTCGCAGGATTCCCGAAGTTTACGTCGAATACATACTCGTAAACGTGCGTGTCGCCGGGCAAGAAATTGTCGATGGCTCCCATTAAGACCTCGCTATTCGCCGGGCCCTGATCCGAGTCGTCATCGGCTGGCAGCATGCTGTCGTCGAAATACGTGCCATTGGAGTTGTCGAAAATGCATACTTGCGTCGCCTTGCTGCTGCCTTTCAGCATATTTTTGGCGTCATAAGCACAGACGTTCACACCGAACAAGGGGAGGGGGGGCAGAGACGTTTTGGGTCTGGTAATAAGCACTGCTCGTAAGCCCCCACTTCGGATAGTCAGGGAATCCAGGCTGCGGGAAGGCGTAACGGTAGTAGCTGCCCGTCGCGTCGGCAGTCTGCGAAACCGCGATGCAGGTCATGTACGGGGGCGAGAACACGTTTTGGGACGCCAGCCAGCGATGATTACTCTTATCCCACTGGATGATGATGTCGCCGTCGTTGTTAGTCTCACACGGTGCGCCGAAGCCCGTCCAGAAGTTGGTGCCTGCGAAAGGCCCCGCGATGAGGGCTCCACTGGACTTGTCAAACACGGCATAGCACACATTTACCCATTGGACTACCTGCGTGTCGCCCACCGCTGCGTTGGTGTCGGGAGGCGCAACGGTAAAGCCTGCAACACTCGGGCAGTTGAGAGTAGAAGTGTTCCCGACCCCCTCGAAGCTCAGGCCGATGATGGCGCTGATGAGGGGGCCGATCAACGGCTGGAGGGCACCTGCCGCCTTGGTGCCTTGGCTGAGCTGAGCACCGGTAAATTGCTGCAGCTTTGGCTGCATAGGCGGATGCGTCACATACGTGCCGCCCTGCTGAGCCGGGGCTTCCCTCAACAACTCGGTTAGCGGCGGAGAAACGTCAAATTGAATCGGTTGGTTCACTACCGCATTGCTGAGCACCTGAGGCCCGGTTGGTGTCTGCTGCGCCGCTGCCGGAAGGCCGCACAGGGCTACCAGAAACAGCGCGGATAGGACCGCTACAATACTGATCGTACATTTTGCCAAGAACCGAAATACCGTGATCATGACATTGTCCTCCGGTTTTTCTTCGCCTGTCTTTGTCTTTTCGCAGAGATGGAAATCAAGTGGTGCGGAGCCCAACTGGGTAGGGAATTGTCTTGCGCATCACTGTATACTCGCCGGACCGCGTGCTGTCAAGGTCGCCGCAGGTCCACCACTACTAAACTGTGCGAAACGGCAAAAGGTTGCGGGGAGCACCTATCCGCTTCTTAAACGGAACAGTGAAAGCAGAATTTGTCATCGACTTGCTGGAAGTGCCTGATTAGCCGTGACCGGACAAGTGAATTCAATCCGCTAAAACTGCCAGATTTCTATCAGGAATCGCAGGGCCTAAATATATATCCCCAAATAAACAATTGCTTAGGAATGCTGGGTCTGGGAGAGGGAGACTTTTTTAACTGGACGAGGGTAGCTAATTTTGAAGTCCCGTAGTTCTTGAAGTCGTAGGAGAAATTGAGTCGAGAGGGACCGCTTTCCAGTCAATCCGCTGCGATAGAGGGTTACCAAAAGTTACCAAAAGTCACCAATTCTGGGAGTTTACCAAAGTTTACCAAAATGCGCGTTTGCGGGAGGAATTAAGGAAACGCAAAGTAATGCATAGTAATGCAAAAAGGGGGTTTACGCACAAACACAGGAAACAGGGTTACTCCACAGGTCGAAGTACAGCAAAGTACACCAAACTACACCGAAATTCGCCTTTTTCGCCGTTCTGGAATACCAAGGAATACCAAAGCATACCAAAACATACCAAAATCACCGTTCTGGTGAACCCGACCAAAGTCCACCAAAGTCTACCAATATTGGCGTTTTTCCCCCGGCGGCGGCGATAGTTTTCGTCTTTAGTAACCCTTATAATTACTAGTGGGTTACTAGGAGGCCATATGCGGAACAAAATTAAACGATGTGGCATTTATGTTCGTTGTTCAACCGGGGAACAATCAACTGACTCACAAGTGACGGCTCTAAAGGAATTTGCCGCTGTGAGGGGATGGGAGGTCTGCAAGGTGTATGAAGATCACGCCATCTCTGGAACGAAAGCAAAGAGGCCGGGGCTAGATGCGATGTGGGCAGATTGCAGACAACGCAAAATTGATATTTGCTTGGTGTTTGCTCTGGATCGAATGGCGCGATCGTTGAAACATCTGATCGAGGCCTTGGATGAATTTGGACGATTGGGAGTGGATTTTGTTTGCCTGAAACAAGACATCGATACTACGAGTGCAGCATCGCGGCTGTTATTCCATATCGTTGGCGCTGTCGCGGAATTCGAACGGGAGCTAATTTGTAGTCGGGTGAGAGCTGGCATGCGTGCGGCTCGGGCCAAGGGAAAGCATATTGGACGCCCACCTTTGCGAAAGTTTTCTCCAGAACAGCTAACGCAGATTTGTGAATCGCGCGCAAAGCGAGGCGCCAGTATCCGACAACTCTCGATCCAGCACGGCACAACCCAGTGGATGGTAAAAAGGATCTTGGATGGAGCCCATGTGAATGCGGCCTCAAAATAGGTTTAGGTTTCAAACATCGGGTCCAGTCGGCCAAAAAGGCAATGTTTTATTGGTTTCCAGTAGGCCATTTTTGGCGGTGTTTTCAAACAACGCGTTTTTAGGGGTTTTGACGGCCCTACATCGCTCTCCCCTCACCGTAGCCATTAAGCAGGGGAATACAGGAGCGGTTGATGGGTTTGTATCGGAGGAAGTGGCGCAATAGCGATGGAAAGCTTATCGCCAGTCCGCAATGGTGGACGGATGGCATGGTCGAAGGCCGCCAAGTCTGTAGGCCCACCGGCGTAACCAATAAAAAGGGGGCGCAGCAGATTTACGATACCTGGAGGGCCGAAATCGTCCAGGGCCAATTCAATCTA
>CAVPKZ010000143.1:0-13375 GCA_963705755.1 uncultured Acidobacteriota bacterium
GGTGGGAGATTGAACTATTCGAGTAACCGCTGGCCACTGCGAGAGCCTTGATCGTCTCAGTAACACTGACCGTAATCACTTTCGAGTAAAGTGTTGACGAAGCCGTGGGCGTGGAACCGTCCGTCGTGTAATGGATCGCGGCGCCAGGAGTGGGCGTCGAGAGAGTTACCGACTGGGCTGTAGTATAGCTGCCTATAGCCGGCGAGAAGATCGGAGCAGTCGCCGTCGGTTGCTGCTGCGTGCCGCTCACGAACGTCCAGGTCTGAATGTTTTGTGTGGCTGTTGTTCCACCAGTTCCGCCACTGAACCCCACGAAGGCGGTGTTGCTGCCGATGACTTGCGGAATGTTAATCGACCAACTGTTATTGTACACAGCGCCGGTCGTCCCATCGGTGATGGTCATAGCAAGAGTGGAGCCGTTATAGGTCATGTGCACGGAGAGCTTATCTCCGCTGTGCAAGTTAATGCCCGAGCTCGTCAGATCACTGGCTGGCATGCCCGGCACCGCGCCGTTTTGATATAGGCCAGTGGAATTACTCCCCTCCCCGCTGTTGTTATACAAATCGAATTTCACCGCGACGCTGTTGGCTATGCCTGCGTAGCCTAAGTTACCGCCCATGCCACCTAGCGCGGTTAAACCAGCATTTTGAATCGTGAAGGTAATGCCGTCGGCATTGGGATTCACTAACTGGAACGCAAAATCATTTGTGAATTGAGAAATGTTGACGGCCGTATTGAACCACGCACTTCCCGCTTCATTCGACCCGCCATTCGTTAATTGCAACAGGCCATTACTTAAGCCGGCGCTTCCATTAAACCTGAGCGAGTTTTGTGCTGAACCGAAGCCGCTGCCAAAGCTGATTGTCGATGAACCGCCACCGCCCGACTGGGACTGCAGATTATAAGTCTCGGACACGACTGCGCTGGGCTGGT
The DNA here is from genome assembly GCA_963705755.1 of uncultured Acidobacteriota bacterium. GTDB lineage: Bacteria > Acidobacteriota > Terriglobia > Acidiferrales > UBA7541 > Acidiferrum. Next base: position 934 of record CAVPKZ010000143.1, read on the forward strand.
ATCCCGAGGCGCTGGCAATGGCCTTGATAGTTTCGCTTGCAGTGACGTTGATCGGTCCACTGTATATCGTGGATGAGGTGGTAGGCGTGCTGCCATTCGTGGTGTAGAAAATGGATGCGCCTGGAGTATTGTCCGTGATCGCCACGGAAACTGACCCGGTGAAATTCTCACCTCCAGGATTTAACACCAGGGCGGAAGCTAGCGGCGCTGCGCCCAACAGCCCATAAACACTCAAATAGTTAGAAGTGCCGACATACACTTTTCCATTAGTAACCGTGGGCACGACGAACTTGACAGCCCCGCCGGGATAATCGCGGCTGGAATTTTGGTTGCTGCTGTACAACGTCTTCGAGACGTTAGTCGCGTCGTGGGCGAGAAGCACCGCTGAGCCACCAGAGGTATACGCGCTGTTCAAGACGTCCCAAACAATTCCATTACTACTACCATTTGAGGAAATCGACGGCGTTGGCCCCGGGTAGCCGCCATTTTCTGAGGACTCGGCGGTGATGTTGCCAATGCTGCCGTTGGAAAACGAAAACGACTTCAAGCTGTCGTTACTGCCCCAAAAGTATAAATGTCCGTTCCAATAGGCAGGAGAACCCCAGACTCCGCCGATCTGACCAACAATTTCCTGAACGATGTTGTCTGAGCCGGAGTTGTATCCGCCGAGATTATCTCGGTTTACCAAGTAAATCCGCCCTTCCTTGCTCGCTTGCACCATGAGATGGGTGGGGCCAGATGACTGGTCAGGAAGCAACATCACGCCGCCGGAGCCCAGATCTAAATCGTTAGTACTGAGGTAATTTTGGTTGAATGCGGTAAATTGATCGCTAACCATCATCGCGCCAGTGCTGGTCTCAAGGCGAATCAGGTCATCGCCATAGCTCATGCTGTTGTTGTACGGCGCCGTTGCATTAAACGCCCCGTTACCGGTAGCGACGAACAGGCGGCCTGAATTAATGGTGTCCGCGGCCAAGCCGGCGCCAGACATCCAGATACCAGAGGCTGCTCCGTTCGCAGTTGGGCAAAAAACGCTGGTCTGCTGTAAGGTTGCTGCGTTGTAGGCCAGGATCCAGCCGTGGAAAGGCCCTTGGTCGCCATGGGCCGCAAAAGCGATGTACACCGTCCCGTTGAGCAGCAGCAACCCGGGACGGTTATTTTCCAACTTGGCGTCCCAATGCAACACACCACCTGAACTGCCGTTACCATTTCCATTCACTTGCGCGGAGAAGTAACGGGAGCTAATTTTTCCGCGCCGGTGGTGATGTCCAAAGCATGAAGGCGCTGATAATAATTGCCGCTTTCGATGGTCTTGCCGACTACATAAATGGTATTCGAATTCGTATCGATCACCGGGGTAGCCGTGATCCCAATTTCCGGATTGATGTCATCGGTGCCCACATTTCCGCTAGGCACTGTAGTGGCTCCGTATCCCGCTCCATGCGCTGAATCCAGCAGAGTAATTCTCCAAAGTGGTGAAGCGTTGGAGCCGCTGTTGCTGTCTGCGTCGAAGGCGTAAACGCTATCGTGCTGGGTGGCAACAAACACCACATTGTGCGTGGTGCCCATTTGCACAGTGCCTGAGCCCATAGTCACGCCCGCCACGTAAAGTGGTTGGGTATAAGCCTGACCGTCAATCTGATAGGAAAACAGCTTTCCAAACGTGTTGCTATTCACATTGGAGGGAGTGAGGATCGTTTCGTTGTTGTTCTGGCCAGTGCGGGAAATATCATTGTGCTGAGTTACTACGTTGGTTTGTGCCTGAGCCCCGAGCACCAAAAACAACAATACCGGAAGCATCATGGCAAACCGCATTCGCCAGGCAATTGTGGATTTCAAGAGATCAAATCTCGCGCCAGAAAAATTTGTCGCTGAAACCCTCGTAAAAGAATGAATTGCGAACGGGGACATCGCAGGGTGCTTCATCTGATTCTCCAGGACAGAACGAGCGGCCGGGCAGGAGGGTGCTGAGTCTGAAATTTTTATAAAGTTTGTTTGGTATTACTACGCCTGCTGGGGAGAGGCGCTTCGTTCACTACACTGCCGGGGACCGTCAGATAAAGCATCAGGAGTATACCTGTAATCGATTTTCGATGACAACCCCTAAATGCCGTCCGGAGGGCTCTGTCGGATTCCTGAGTTTTTACCCCTTCTTCTGCATTATCATCTATTTTGGCGATTATCTCTTCGTGTGCGCAACACCGCATCAGCGATCCTTTCAACAGATGCGCACTCCAGCCCAAGCCGTCGATTGCATTCCGCCGAACTCCAGCCTGGAGCGCCGGTAATCGGTAAGCGGTCCGCGGGTCATCGCTGGTACCGTTTTTTCAGGCGCAGCACCTCGTTACGGCGCGGCATATCGAAGTTATCGAACTAACATTTTCGCGGGTGACGGAAGACAATATCGTGGACTTGGCGGCTCAGGTCTCGTTTTACTTTGTTCTGTCGCTTGTGCCTTTCCTGATTGTTCTTGCCGCGATTGTTGGCTGGCTTCCCTCCACAACGTTATGGCAATCGTTCGCGCAATGGATCACCGATTATTTTCCTAATCGTTCCAGGCAAGCGGTTTTTGCCGCCGTTCTGGACCTTACGCGCGGGTACACTGGATATCTTTCCTTCGGATTGTTGGTATCGGTGTGGAGCGCGTCTTCAGGATTTATGAGCCTGATGGAAGCCCTCAGCATTGCCTGCTGCGGAAGGGATACGCGCAGCTACTGGAAGAGACGCGCCATCGCCACCGTAACCACGCTCATTGCCTCTTTATTCTGCCTCGTTGCCTTCGGACTTTGGACCCTCGGCCACTGGGCCACCAGTGAGATATATAGCCAGCTCAAATTTGTGGCACCATCCATTTTCGATGGAGCGTCATCGCTTGGTGGATAGGCACGGTGTTCCTCATGTTCGTGGGGCTCACTTTGATCAATCATTTTCTTCCTGACGTGAAGCGGCCTTGGCGATGGTTTACCATCGGTAACATTTTTTCGGTAACGGGGATTTTGATCGCATCGGTGGGGTTCAATCTTTTCTTGCTTTATAGCCCCACCGTTCCTCAGGTGTACACCGTATTGGCGGGATTCGTGATTTTGATGACCTGGATTTACGTGGCCATTGTAATCATTTTAGTTGGCACGGAACTGGACATGGCGATCACTTTGTTGAACAAACGCAAAGCAAACCCCGCCTAATGGCCGCTCCTACTTTCCCAACAATTTCGTTAATTCCCGCATCTAATTAGGGACCTGGTATGTCCGATCCTGACAATCTCTCATCGAACGCTCCAGCGAAGCTCGATGCTGCTCTGGTTTTGCCCCCCCGGTCCGCGAGTGGTTCGAAGCCGTTTTCGCAGCGCCGACCAGGCCGCACTGCTGGGCTGGCCCGCCATCGCGCGCGGTCAATCCACCTTAATTCTTGCCCCCACTGGAACGGGCAAGACTTTGGCGGCCTTTCTGTGGTGCATTAATCGGCTGATGTTCTCGCCGGTACCGGAGAAGCAGCAGCGTTGCGGCGTTCTGTACATTTCGCCCATCAAAGCGTTGGCAGTCGATGTGGAGCGCAATTTGCGGGCGCCCCTGGTTGGTATTGCACAGGCGGCCAAGCGCATGGGAATTGAATTTCATGAACCACAGGTTGCCATTCGAACGGGAGACACGCCGCCAGCCGAACGCGCACGTTTTTTGCGTCATCCCGCGGACATCCTCATCACCACACCCGAATCTCTTTACCTGTTGCTGACTTCCAATGCGCGTGAGTCGCTGCGCTCCGTCGAGACGGTAGTTATCGATGAGATTCATGCACTGGTGCCCAGCAAGCGTGGTTCGCATCTGGCATTGTCGATGGAGCGGCTGGAGCATCTGTGTGGGCGGCGATTACAAAGGATCGGTCTTTCCGCCACGCAGCGTCCCTTGGAAGAAGTGGCCCGCTATTCTCGGCGGCGTCGACACGGGTCGTACAAACAATCAGCCTCCATTACCGCCGCTGATAGGTCGGCAATTCCCGGAAGCGGAGAAGACACTCCCGCGGTGGTCTATCGTCCCGTCACGATAATTGACGCCAGCGAACCGAAGCGTCTCGATCTGCGCGTCGAAATTCCCGTCGAAGATATGACGCGCCTCGATGAAGTCCAGCGATTGCCAGTGGACCGGCATCACAAGGACCGACGCGGCCTTCCATCTGGAGTGCCATTCACCGAAGCTGCTCGAGTTGGTGCGTTCTCATCGTTCCACATTGATTTTCGGAATAGCCGGCGCCTCGCGGAAAGAATTTCCGCCGCGGTAAATGAATTGGCCGGTGAAATTCTGGTGCGCGCGCATCACGGCAGCGTCGCTGTGGCGCAGCGCAAAGAAATTGAAGACCGCCTGAAACTTGGCACTTTGCGTGGCTTGGTAGCTACTTCTTCTCTCGAATTTGGCATCGATATGGGCGCGGTCGATCTGGTGGTGCAGATCGAATCGCCTTCCTCGGTCGCCAGCGGCATGCAACGAGTCGGGCGTGCCAGCCACCACGTCGGTGCGGTCAGCTCCGCGATCATTTATCCCAAGTATCGCGCCGACCTGGTCGCCTGTGCAGCCATTGCCCGCGCCATGTATGACGGCAATGTCGAGTCCGTGCACTATCCGCGCAATCCCCTCGACGTACTGGCGCAGCAAATTGTTGCCATGGTCTCGATGGAGCCCTGGGATTTCGCTGACATTTTTAAGGTCGTTCAGTCCGCCGCACCCTATGCGGGCTTAACTTTAGGAGCCTTCGAAAGCGTGCTGGATATGCTTTCGGGCCGCTATCCCTCCGATGAATTCGCTGAACTGCGCCCGCGGCTTACCTGGGATCGGCTGGCCAATAAATTAACGACACGGCAGGCCGCGCGCCAAGTTTCCATCATCAACGGTGGCACCATTCCGGACCGTGGCTTGTATCGGAGTTTTTCTGGCCGGCGCCACCAAAGGCGCGCGTGTTGGCGAGCTAGACGAAGAAATGGTTTTTGAGAGCCGTGCGGGCGATACGATTATTCTCGGCGCCTCCACCTGGCGAATCGAAAATATTTCTCACGATCGCGTGCTCGTTTCTCCTGCGCCCGGCGAGCCTGGAAAATGCCCTTCTGGCACGGCGACACCGCTGGTCGGCCAGCCGAATTCGGCGAAAAAATCGGACGCATGACTCGGGAACTGCTCGCTGTGCCGCGCTCCGTGGCATTTTCGAAACTGGTTGAAGAACATAGCCTGGATGTTAATGCCGCAGAAAATCTTCTTCGCTATCTCGCAAGATCAAGTTGCGGCGACGCAGCGCGTGCCCAGCGATGAGGATATGGTCGTGGAAATCTGTCGCGATGAACTTGGCGATCGTCGTATATGCGTCTTGACCCCTTTGGCAGCCGCGTGCATGCCCCGTGGTGCATGGCGGTGACCGCCAAATTCCGCGCTGAGCGTGGCATCGAAGTTGAATCCATGTGGTCGGACGACGGTTTTGTTTTGCGACTCCCAGACAGTGACGCGCCGTAGAAATCGAAGATTTTGTGTTGTCCCCTGCGGAATTTAAAGAACTGGTATTGCGCCAACTGGGCTCCACTTCTTTATTCGCCGCCAAATTTCGAGAAGCGGCGTCTCGCGCCCTGCTTTTGCCAAAGCGCCGGCCCGGTATGCGCGCTCCTTTGTGGCAACAACGCAAGCGTGCTGCCGATTACTGGCCGTGGCTTCTCGCTTTTCTTCTTTTCCCGTAATTCTGGAAACGTATCGTGAATGTATTCGCGACGTATTTGATTTGCCTGCGGCCGCCGGAATTCTGCGCAAAATTCAGCGCGGCGAAATTCGCTTGACGCGCGTTGAGTCCGACAAGCCTTCCCCGTTCGCGGGCGCGCTGCTCTTTTCCGTACATCGCGAATTACATTTACGAAGGCGATGCGCCGTTGGCCGAGCGCCGCGCCCAAGCGCTATCCATTGATCAATCGCACTGGAAGAATTACTCGGCGATACCGATCTGCGCGAACTGCTTGATCCGGCCGCGTTGGATGAAGTGGAAGCAAAGCTTCAGGCCTTGGAGCCCGACTACCAGGCGCGTCACGCTGACGGCCTGCACGACTTATTGTTGAAGCTTGGCGATTTGTCCGACGCCGAAATTGTCGCGCGCTGCTCCAGCCCGGAAGTTGCCGCTACCGCTACGGAATTGGTTAACGCACGACGCGCCGTACGAGTGCGCATTGCCGGCGAAACAGCGCACCATCCCCGTCGAATATGCCGGCCGTTACCGCGATGCATTGGGCACCCCGCTGCCGCCCGGTCTCGCTGAGGCCTTTCTTCAAGCTCCCGCTGATCCTTTAACTCAGATCGTTTGCCGCTACGCCCGCACTCACGGCCCATTCACAACCGCCGACATAGCCAGGCGCTACCAGTTGCAGATGCCCGCGGTCGATGCTGTGCTGACCGAATTGAATTCAAGGTCAATCGCTGGAATGCGAGTTCAGGCCCAACGGTCATCACCGGGAGTGGTGCGATCCGGAAGTATTGCGGCAAATCCGCAGGAAAAGTTTCGCGCGTCTGCGTCGTGAGATCGAACCGGTCGAACAATCTACATTCGTTAGATTTTCAACGCGATGGCAAGGAGTCGCCGTGTCGGTCACGGGCTGGACGCGTTGCTCGATACCATCGAGGCCTTACAGGGTGCCGCGCTTCTAGTTCGGAGTTGGAAACCGAGATTTTGCCCGCGCGTGTCGCCGACTACCAAGCTGGCAATCTCGACACGCTCATGGCCGCCGGGGAAGTGACTTGGGTAGGCGTTGAGCAAATCGGAGATCGCAATGGCCGCATCGCGTTGTATCTCACGGAAGCATTGCCGCTTTTGCGTTTACCGGACACCGCCGCGCTAGCGGGCACAGTTACCGGCCAAGTCGTTCCGCAGCAGACTCCTCATTCCGAACGCGCCGAAAAAATTGCTGAATTTCTCGCCCGGCAAGGGGCATCCTTCTTTTCCGAAATTCACAACGCGTGTGGCGGAGGTTTCCCTGGTGACACCGTGGAAGCGCTCTGGCAACTTGTGTGGGCCGGAGAATCAAAAATGATACTTTTTATTCGCTTCCAAACTTGTGCGGCCCGACGATCGCAAACGTAAACACGAAACCTTTGATGACGAGCGCCCAGGTTCGCCCGGATATTTGCGGCGTCTGCGCTCGCGGACTACGACGGGAAAAGCGCATGGCCGTGGTCGCTTATCGGCCAACGCATCACCGTCGCGCTGACCCCCACGCAATGGAGCGCCAATATCTCGCAGCAAATTCTGCAGCGCCACGGCATCGTGATGCGCGAGACGGCCCTCGCAGAAAATATTCCTGGCGGCTACACCACCATTTACCCGGCGCTGAAAACGATGGAAAAAGAATAGCGGCCGGGTGGCGCCGTGGGATGTTGTTCGCCGGGCTCGGCTGAGCGCAATTCGCCATGCCTGCCGCGGTGGATATGTTTGGCAGCCTGCAACTGACCCCGCCACACCGGAAGTTTTGAATCTGGCAGCCACCGATCCCGCCGATCCCTATGGGACGTTGATCCCCTGGCCAAAGATCGAAGGCGAATCCGATGAGCCGCTCACTCATCATTCCATGGCACGAACGGCCGGCGCGTCAGTAATCTTGATAAACGGACAGCTTGCCGCTTTTTTGCGGCGCCGCAATCCGGCTTTGCATGTTTTTCTTCCCGAGTCTGAACCCGAGCGCAGCCTCTTCGCACGGGAGCTCGCCAAGAAACTGGCGGAACTGGCCATCCGGCGTCTCAATCTCCGGCAAGGTCTTTTGATAGGCGAAATCAATAACGCTCCAGCACGCGAACATTTTCTGGCTTCCTACCTGGAAGATGCTCGCTTCGTGAATACCGTGCTTGGGTATCAAATGCGTCGCACCAAGCCTCTCATTGTTACCGCCGATACCGCTGAGCAGTCCGAAGAGGACGACTCTCCGGACATTCAGGAAACCGCTTGAGATGCCAGAAGGCGACACCATTTATCGCGCGGCTCGCACCTTGAACCTCGCGCTGGCGGGCCAAACCGTCACTTCTTTCGAATCCGCTTTGCCGCATCTTTCCCGCGTAGACCAGGGAGTCGTCGGAAGAACCGTCGAAAAAGTAGAAGCGCAAGGGAAGTGGCTGCTGATATATTTTTCCGGCGATCTTATCCTTCTTTCGCACATGCTCATGAGTGGCAGTTGGCATATCTACTGCCCAGGCGAAACATGGCAACGCCGGCGCTACGATATGCGCGTCGTAATTGGCACACCGAAAATTTTGGCGGTAGCCTTCAACGTTCCCATTGCGGAATTCCACACCGCCGATTCGCTCACCCGCCGCGAGGGATTCAGATCCTTGGGGCCTTCGACGCTCGCCGAAACCTTCGATGAATCCGAAGTCATCGCGCGATTGCGCGGCCGGCCAGACTTGGAAATTGGCGTCGGCCTGCTTAACGCAATCGCTGCTTTCGGGAATCGGCAATATTTTTAAATCGGAGATTTGTTTCGCCTGTGGGATTAATCCGTTTCGAACGATTTCGCGTCTCACTGACGACGACTTGAAATGTCTCGTCTCCAAAGCGCGTAAATTCATGCTCGCCAACGTAACCGAAGCATCCGGCGATAAAATCACTACTTACGTTCCCATGCGCCGCACTACCGGCCGCGCGAATGTCTCCGAGCGCTTGTGGGTTTATAAGCGGACCGGTGAGCCCTGCCGTCAGTGCGGCAACGTCATCCTTTCACGGAAACAAGGCTTTGACGCGCGCACTTCTTTCTGGTGCCCGCGCTGCCAACCAATGGGGATGCAGCGCGCAAGCGCTTAACTCCATGCGCCGCTTCGTGCAGACCTGCGAGGCCGTAGCCGCAACCACCAAAAAAACCGCCAAGGTCGCGCTTGTAAGCGAACTTTTCAAATCGCTGCCGCTGGAAGATGCCGCCAGCGCCGCCATTTTCCTGACTGGCAGACCCTTTCCACACCGCGATGAACGCGTCCTCGGTGCAGGCGGCTCGCACCTTGCAAAAATTATCACCGAAATCGCCAAGGCCGACCCCTCCGACCTCGGAAAAAGTTATCGCGCACACGGCGATCTCGGCGACATGGCCGAACATCTCTTGGTCAAACGCCCAAGCACCGCCGACGTTTCGCTGCAGCAAGTAACGAAAACATTCAGCCAGCTTCCAGATGTTCGCACCGCAGCACAGAAGATGGCGTTGATAAAAAGTTTATTCGAGCACATGAGCGCCGGCGAGGTGAAGTACGCCATAAAAATAATGACCGGCGACTTACGCATAGGATTGAAGGAAAGCCTTGTCGAAGAGGCCATCGCCAAGGCTTTCGAACACCCCATCGAGGCAGTTCGTCGGGCCAACATGCTGACCGGCGACATCGGCGAAACTTTGCGCTCCGCCGCTTCGGACGATTTGGCCTCCATTCGCATACGTCTGTTCCATCCCATTGGTTTCATGCTAGCGACTCCCGTGGAAACCGCCGCCTAAATACTTCCTGACGGAAGCGGCTCAGTGTTGGTCGACGAAAAATACGACGGCATTCGTGCGCAGGTACATAAAAGCGCCGCCGGAGTAAGAGTTTTCTCTCGCACGCTCGATGAAATAGTGGAATTTCCCGAGCTCAATGTTTTCTTCGCAAAATTGCCCGGTGAGTTGATCCTGGACGGAAAATACTCGCTTGGCACGGTTCGCGGCCGCTGCCCTTCACGGAACTGCAAAAACGCCTGGGCAGAAAACAACTCGATCTTTGGCTGCAACACGAAATTCCCGTGCGCTTTGCGGCCTTCGATTTGCTCTATCAGGACGGAACTCTATTGCTGGACGAAACGCTGGAGCAGCGGCGCGCACGCCTGGAAAAACTTCTGCCACCTCGCGACCCATCGGCAATCTATACCGCCGCGGCAATTCGCTGTGAGTCTGTTGCTGCAATTCAGCAAGCCTTCCAGGATTCGCTGGCCGCCGGGCACGAAGGCATGCGTCGTAAAGCGCCCGGAATCGTTATATACGCCGGGCCGCCGGGGGCAGATCGTGGTTCAAGCTGAAAGAGCCCTTCGCAACGCTCGATGTAGTCGTCACCGCCGTCGAGGATGGGACATGGCAAGAGGCATGGGCTGCTTTCCGACTACACCTTTTCAGTACGTGACGGTCATCAACTTTTGACTATCGGTAAAGCGTATTCGGGACTCACTGACGCGGAAATCAAGGCCGGCACAGAATATTTCCTGCAACATACCATCGAAGATCTGGCGCGCGCAGAACTGTAGAGCCGGCCGTGGTCATGGAAGTGGCCTTCACCAATATTCAAAAATCGCAGCGCCACGAAAGCGGCTACGCCCTCAGATTCCCACGCATTTTGCGTTTGCGACCGACAAGCCCGTGACGGAGATTGACACCCTCGAATGCGTCGCCCAGCTCTATGCCAGGCAAATAACTTTGCCGCGAAATAATCAATGAGTTGGTAATCCCAATTCCACAAGGTCATAAGCCCTCAAAGATAATTACTTGCAGTCACGACAAATGCCAACGCTTGCATGGAAAGGAAATCCTGTATATATATTGTTCAGGCTCCCCGGTGCCGCGACCCGAGAATTAACTTATCGGGTGAACTGTCCCAAACCATCCGACTGTCGTGCCAGATTTGTAGCGGCTGACTGCGGTAATTTTTGTACGGAGTAAATTTCTATGCCAGTTAGAATCCTCGTTGTTGATGACCATGAAGTGGTGCGCCAGGGGATACGTACGATTCTGTCGGCGCGTCCCGACTGGGAAATTTGCGGCGAAGCGGTCAACGGTCAGGAAGTCATCAAGCTTGCTGAAGATCTGCGCCCCGACGCCATCGTCATGGACATAACCATGCCGATCATGAGCGGATTGCAAGCGGCGCGACAAATTACCCGCAACAACAACAGCGCCCCCATTCTCATTTTCACCATGCATGAATCTCTAACTCTTGCGGATTCCGTGCGGGAGACCGGGGCCCGTGGATTCGTATTTAAATCGCGCGCGGCTCAGGATTTGATCAACGCTTTAGACATTCTTTTGCAGAATGGAACGTATTTTGGGCCTCCCGGGGATAAACAGAATTCAGCACCGAAAAACGAAACGAATCGTGGAATCAGTTTTCTGCGAGCACTCGACTACTTGAAACGTCCGGTTTTTGTAAGCAATCTCAGTTAAAATTTTCCCACCAGAGCTTAGCGGCTTTTACCCGCTCGGTTCTTACCTGGCGATAGTCGTTGTTCTAGCAATTCCAAAGCTTCCGATAACAATTGCCGCTTCTTCCAGAAATCTGCCCACAAATCTCCAACTTTCTTAATTCGTTGCTCCACATTGTTCATGTTCCAGCGATCGGCGGTGAATTCCGTTTTCAATTCCGCGGGGGTAACCGGCGTCCACACAGGTCCCCTGCATACGCGCGACAGGATAGACCGTCGCCAGCGGCTTTCCGCGGGCGTTCTGCAACGTATCGATCAACACCTTCCCGCGCGGTCTTTTGTGTACCGTGTTTTTGAACGTAATCAACCCGGGCAGCTCGTTATCCGCGATGCGTCCCACCAGTTCCGCAAAGCCTCTTGTCTGCCCGTAGGTGTAGTGCGGTTCGAGCGGCACAAAAATATGAAAGCCGGAGGCTCCAGAAGTTTTGAGAAAACTGGAAAGCCTTATGGAATCCAAAATTATGTAAATAGTCCGCGCGATTTTAAGTACCGTGGAAAAGGGCGTTCCCGGCGTGGGATCCAGATCGAAAAAAACGTAGTCCGGGAATCCTGTGTCTCGTTGCGGCTCGACCATGGGTTGTGGTCAATACAACCCAAATTCGTCAGATAGATGAGCGACGCGAGGTTATTGGCCATCAGGTATGGCATATCCCCGCCGCGTTCTTCGGAATGAACTGTGGCTCGCTCGATCCAATCGGGAACAGATTCCGGCGCCTCCTTCTGGAAAAATGCTTTTTCTTGAATTCCATTTGGATAACGGCGCAACACCATGGGGCGATCTTTCAAAAACGGGAGCATGAGATGTCCCACGCGAAAATAATAGGCCAGCAAATCCCGCTTCCGTATACCGCTTTCCGGGAAATAGATTTTGTTCAGGCGAGTGAGCCGCAGAACATGGCCATCTATTTCGACATTCAGGTTTTCCGAGGAACCTTTGTGAATTTCATTTTCAATGCCCCTGGTCAAAACCTTCTCGCCCGGTTTGGCCGGGAGTGCGGTCTGTTTTCGGTGAGGCGGTGAAGTGGTTGCCACTCGCGGTTTTGCCAAGCTCTTGCCTGGTTTTGCATGCGGTTCGGCTGACGCTACTCGCGGAGTTTCCGATTCCCGTGAGCGATCGGCCAACTCCTCTTGGCCTTCGGCTTCATTCGGGCGCGCCGCTGGCAGCGTACATTCCTTAGATGACACATCCGTACGCATGGCCACAAACACTGGGGCGCGCAACCGGCCGCCGTCTTGTCCA
>CAVPKZ010000144.1:0-7794 GCA_963705755.1 uncultured Acidobacteriota bacterium
GTCTTGTAAATCAGCGGGCGCAAATTCTTTTGCAAGCCATTCAATTTCGCCTGAATCTTCCCAAGCGGAAACCTGGGAATTAATTTGCGGAGCTATTACACGCACGCGGGCTTGAGCGTGTAAAAGGCCAGGGATTTTGCCGGCGGCGATGTTGCCACCTCCGACGACTACGACGAGTCGATCTTCAGCTTCACGAATATTGGGAAAAGACTCATGGTTTGTTCTCGGCCTTAACCTTCCACGCCGTGGGGTACGGGGCCGAGCGACACATCGCGCTCGACAGCGCCCACGAAGGTACCGGCCAACAGCGCGCGGAGTTCCTCGTTGGAGTGGCGGCCGAAAAACTGGCGCAGATTTTCGTTTCCTTCGCGGCGTGTGTTGAAACCTTCGAGCAGCCTTTCAATGGCGTCAGGCACGGTGTCCGCGGTGCAGCGATAGCCAACGGGGCGCGCGATGCGGCGAACTGGCCGACGCTACCGCCGACGCAGAAATAGTAGGCGTCGACCATTTTGCCGTTCTGCTTGATTTTCTTGCCCTCGATGCCGATATCAGCGATCCAATGTTGGCCGCAACTGTTGGGGCAGCCGGTGATGTGCAACTTGAGTTGCTCGTCGAAGGCGGGCAAGCGGTCTTCGAGTTCCTCGGTGAGCCAGCGGGCAAACCTTTTGGTTTCGGTGAGGGCCAGCTTGCAAAATTCAGCGCCGGTGCAAGAAATGGTGCCGCGCGCAAAAACGGAAGCTTGAACGGGCAAGCCTGCGGCGGTAAGAGTGTCCGCGACAAGCGAGGCGCTTTCTTTGCGGACGTTCACGATGAGCAGGTTTTGCATCACGGTATTGCGAACATGGCCATCGGCATAGCGATCGGCGAGGTCAGCGGCCAGATTTAATTGTTGGGGAGTGATGCGCCCGCGCAATACGGATGCGCCTACATATACGAGACCAGGCTGCTTCTGAGGATGCACGCCGACGTGGTCGCGATGGATGTCGGCGGGGATTTCTTCGGATTCGCCGCGGTCGAGAGAAAAGCCGATGCGCTGCTGCAATTCCGCAAGAAACGTGTCGGCGGTCCAGCCGTGTTCGAGGAAGAGAAATTTGAGGCGGGCCTTTTCCCTGCTCTGCCGCAAAACTTCGCTGGCGCGAAACATTTCGGCTACGCCGCGAACGACCGGGATAACTTGTTCGGGCTTGATGAAGGCATCGAGCGCCACGGCCAGGTGGGGATTGGTGGAAAGTCCGCCTCCAACGCGCAGAGTGAAACCTACTTCGGACTTTCCTGCGCGACGGCGAGTCGTGGCGGTGAGGCCAATGTCGTTAATTTCTGGATAAGAGCACCAGTGGCGGCAGCCGGTGATGGAAATTTTAAATTTGCGCGGTAGATTGTAAAACTCGGAATTGCCGCCGAGTTCGCGGTCGATTTGAAGGGCGAGCGGAGAGGCGTCAATTAGCTCTTCGCCGTCGAGACCGGCGAGGGGGCACCCGGTGATGTTCCGCGCGACGTCGCCGCAGGCTCCTGTGGTGGTGAGGCCAACATTCCAAAGGGTCTGCAGAACTTGGGGCAGCGATTCTATGGTGACCCAGTGCAGTTGAATGTTTTGGCGAACGGTGATGTCCGCGACGCCACGGCCATATTTTTCCGCGAGGTTCGCGATGGCGCGGACTTGCTGGCTAGTCATCAACCCGTTGGGAATGCGGATGCGCACCATGAAAAATGGCATGGCTTTGCCTTCGCCATTTTTACCGCCAATTACGCCGACTCCGTCACCCTGGGTGTAAATACCCCAGGAACGAAAATAGGTGCCGAGCCATTCGGGTGGAATGGAATCGAATCCGGTGCGGGAGAACTGCTGGATCTCATCGAAATGGTCCCAGGCATTTTTGGAGCGCTTGAGGCGCTCGACGCGCTGCGCTTTGGTTTCGACCGGCTGAGCCTGGTTTGGTTTAGCTTCGTTCGGTTCAACTGCGGCCGATTTATCTGGAATAACTTGCGACATGGACGATTTCACCTGTAAACGGTCCCTGAAAATTCGCGCCTAGAAAGAAAAAGCCCACGTTCACCAGTGCTCTGGCAACGTGGGCTTCGGAACTTTTTAGTATTTATGCGTTAAGTTCGGAAACTTGTTGGGCCAGAGCTGTGTTCGGTGCAACACGCAGCGTTGCATGTGCACGCACAACAGACGATCTGGCAACAAGTACTCATCGAGAACAGGGTACGACGGTTATCGAAGGAGTGTCAAATCACAGTATTGTCAAAGATTTGTTTCGAAGTATTCAAATTGCTGATACATGGGCGAAGCGCGTCAGGTCTCGTGTGCGGCAATTCAAACCTGAAATCAGGCTAGGGTTTGGGCGCGGGCACGGTCTTCTTCGCCGGCAAAGTCCTATGAGTTGCTGGACTCGGTGCTGGGGTTAACGTGGTGGTCTTGATGAAATCGAGGTTGGGGAAGTTCTTGTCCAGATAGGGTTTGCCCTGCTCTTGGATTTTGTCTTGGTCAGGCCCACTACCGCTTGGAGGACCTTCGCCGTAGTCGGTGTACAAGGTGTCTACAACGTTCATTCCTTCGGTGACTTGGCCAAACGGGGCAAAGCCCATGCCGTCCAGGCGGGGGTTGTCGGCCAGATTGAGGAACAGCTGAGTCGTGCGGGTGTTAGCGCCCGCGGTGGCGAAGGTGAGGAAGTACTTTTTATTGCTTTGGGTCACCGGGTCGTCCTTGATGGTAGCCTTCTGCCACACCGCGTTCAAAGCAGGATGAGCGCTGATTCCAAATTGCGCGATGAAACCCTTTAGCACACGAAAAAAACTCTGGTTATCGAAAAAATGATGCTCGGCGAGATTGTAAAAGCGGTCCGCTCCCAGCGGGGCCCACGCGCGGGTGACGGAAACGGTAAAATCGCCTTTGCTGGTTTCGAATTTCACCTGGTAGGTTTCGGGAGCTTTGTCTTTCAGGAGCGCTGGGTGAAGTAAAGCGCGATCGTAGGATTTTGCGGCGGTCGATTTTTGTGCCGTGGAAGATTTCGGCTTAGCGGGAGCGGTGTTCCCAGTTTGCGCCGCGGCTGGAATTGCTGCGGCAATTAGCCCCGCGGCTATTAGAATTGCAAATTTGTTCATTTCGATTCCCTCTTTTTCGCGCGCGGCGCACTGGACTGATTTTTACTGGTCGCATTCAATTCGCGGCTGACGCGTTCCACTTCACTCATGACGCGTAGAGTATTTTCACCCAGAATTTTCCTTACGTCACTCTCGGAATACCCTTTTTTCAGCAAAGCCTCGGTGATGAGCGGCAACTTGCTGGCGTCTTCCATGCCGTAGGGCATGTTGGCGCCGTCGAAGTCGGAGCCAAGGCCTACATGATCGGCGCCTGCAACTTTTACGGCGTGGTCGATGTGTTCAATGATTTTTTCATAACCGACGCGCGGCAATTTACCCCGCTCGACCGCTTCGCGGGTGAGCTTGTCGCCTTCGAGGAGTTGGCAAGCTTCATTATCGCCACAGCGTTTGGTTACTTCCTGCTCGATGGCGGCGTTGATTTTGGGGTCAGCCTTTTCCGCGTTGCGAAATTCCTGGCTGAGAAAGCCGACGTGATAATTAATCTGCACCACACCGCCCTTGGCAGCCAGGGCCTTCATCATTTCGTCGGTCATGTTGCGAGGAGCGTCGCAAATCGCGCGGCAGGAGGAGTGCGAGGCGATCATGGGGGCTTTACTGATGGCTAAAGCGTCGGCGAACGTTTTGTCGCTCACGTGAGAGATGTCCACCATTACTCCGAGGCGATTCATTTCGCGCACCACGTCCTTGCCGAAATTGGTGAGTCCGTTGTGAACGGCTTTGTCGGTGGAGGAGTCGGCCCACTCATCGTTTCCGCTGTGCGTCAGGGTCATGTAGCGAACTCCCAGGCCGGCAAATTTACGCAGCACGGCGAGATCGCTGTTGATCATGTGGCCGCCTTCCACGCCCATGAGCGCGGCGATCTGGCCTTTCTTTTTTGCTTCGCGAATTTGTGCGGCGGTGGTGGCCAGCACGAGGTCATTCGGATGCTTACGGACTTGTTCGCGCACGGCATCGATCTGTTGAAGAGCGCGGCGTACCGCTTCCGGGCCGGTAACTTTGCTGGGGATCCAGATGGAAAAGAAAATCGCGCTCAAGCCACCTTCTTTCATGCGCGGAATATCAATGCTGCCGGTATTGGTGCGGTCGCCGAGATCGAATTTGCCATCGAGGAAGCGCTGGGTGGTGTCGTCGTGGGTGTCCACAACGATGGAAGAAAAATGCAGTTTGCGGGCTTTCTCTGAAACGGAGACTGCAGAGAGGGCTAAAGCTGCGACGAGCAAAAAAGAGATGGATGCGAAAGCTAACAGCAGGGCGCGGGTCATTTGTTCTCCAGATGGTGAGCGAAGGCAAATTGTAAACGGAAACGGAGCGCGACGGATGGAAAAACTGGGCGTGATGCTACGTTTGAGCACTAGTGATGATAAGAATTAGCCTGCGAGCCAGCCGAATAGCGATTGTTTCCACGCTTCGCGATTTATTTCCGCCAGCGATTCCGTCAGCGGGATGCCTTTGGGGCAGGCTACAACGCAATTTTGCGCGTTCGCGCAGTCTTCGATGCCGCCGTTGCCCATGGCCGCTGCGATGCGCTCCTTGGCATGCATTTTCCCAGTGGGATGCATGTTGAAGAGACGCACCTGGCTAAAAATTGCCGCGCCCATAAACGGATTGTGCTCGTTGACTTGAGGGCAGACTTCCAGGCAATTGCCGCAAGTGATGCAACGTGAAAGCGGGTAGCCCTTTTCCTGAATTTCCGGGGCCACGCGCGGGCCTTCGCCGAGATCGTAGGTGCCGTCGATGGGAATCCAGGCTTTGACGCGCTTCAGACTCTCAAACATGAACTGGCGGTCGACGGATAGATCGCGTACTACGGGGAATTTCGTCAAGGGCTCGATGCGAATGGGTTGGTCCAACTGATCGACTAGCGCGGAACAGGCCATTCGCGCTTTGCCGTTAATGAGCATGGCGCAGGAGCCGCAGACTTCTTCGAGGCAATTCGAATCGTAGGAGACTGGAGTGGTTGGGCGGCCATCGCTGGTGACGGATTCTCGCTGATGTCCCGGAGACAAATGATGACGTTCATGTAGGGGCGCCATTGCAGCCGAAATTCTTCCCAATGAGGAGTTGCTTTGGGAGAAGGCTGGCGCTTTACTTTGACGAAGACTTCTCTTTTGTCGTTTTTATCGTTCTTATTGGGCATGGCAACCTCTATTGCACCAAGAAGCTTTTCTTCAGCTGTTATTTAGCTGCGTCGTAACGCCTTGGACGCGGCGGGATCTGTGAAATGTCCACAGGCTCATAGGTCAACACGATTTCGCCGTCGCTAAACTTGGCGCGAGTGGTTTTGAGCCAGTTGGCATCATCGCGTTCCGGAAAATCCGGCTTGTAGTGAGCGCCGCGCGATTCGTTGCGTTGCAGGGCGCCTAGAGTGACCACGCGAGCGAGAATCAGCATGTTTTCCAACTCACGCGCGAAATTGAGGGTCTGGTTGGACCATTTAGTTCGGTCACTGAGATTGATTTTGTGGTAACGCGCCTGTAGATCTCGAATTTTGGAGTCCGCCAATTCCAGATTTTTGTTGATGCGCGTCACGGTGACATGCTCGGTCATGATGTCGCCGAGTTCACGCCATATGGTGATGGGATTTTCGGAGCCCTGGTTAGAGATGAGCGCCTGATTTTTTTCTTCCTGACGTTTTCTCTCTATTTCAAAAACCGTGGAGGATACTGCTTCAGTTCCGGTCTGCAGGTTTGCGGCGTATTTCACCGCGGCCGGCCCAGCGAGGCCGCCGCCAAAAATACAGGAGACCAGTGAATTAGCGCCGAGGCGATTGGCGCCGTGATACTGATATTCGCACTCCCCGGCCGCGTAAATTCCGGCACATTGGTGGCCTGATCTTGTCCATTTACCCAGATGCCGCCCATGGTGTAGTGCATGGCGGGAAAAACCTGCATGGGTTCGACGTGGGGATCGACGCCCAAAAACTTTTCGTAAATTTCCAAGATGCCTTCGAGCTTGCGATCGAGTGTTTCGCGCGGAATGTGCGTGACGTCGAGATATACGGCGGGTTTGCCATGCAGGCCGAGACGCTCCTGATAGACGATGCGATGGATGGCGCGCGTAGCGATGTCGCGAGGAACGAGGTTGCCATATTTCGGATACCACTCTTCGAGAAAATAAAAGCGTTCGCCTTCGGGAATCGGTTCGCGGCGCGCGCTGGTCGTTGGGATTGCTGGGAACCCAGACGCGACCGCCTTCGCCTCGCGCCGATTCACTCATTAAACGGAGCTTGTCTTCACCGGGAATAGCGGTGGGATGAACCTGGATAAATTCACCGTTCGCAGTAATCAACGCCCTGCTGAAAAAGAGCGGATTGCGCGGAGCCGGTGCACACGACGGAATTTGTGGAGCGTCCGAAAGATCGCGCCAATTCCGCCAGTAGCAAAAATCACCGCGTCGGCGGCGTGAAGAGGCTCACTTCCATGGAACGCAAATCCATGGAGCAGATGCCGCGGCACGCACCAGATGCGTCAAACTGCGGAAAGGAACGTCGGCCTTCGATATTTTTTAACTTTGCCTTCGGATTCGTGGCGGCGCACTTGTTCATCGAGGGCGTAAAGCAGCTGTTGCCCGGTGGTGGCGCCGGCGAATGCGGTGCGGTTGAACAAACGTGCCGCCGAAACGGCGATAGTCGAGCAGGCCTTCGGGCGTGCGATTAAACATGACGCCCATGCGATCGAGAAGGTCGATGATCCGGGGCGGCTATCGCACATGCCTTTACCAGCGGCTGATTGGCCAGAAAATCGCCGCCGTAAATGGTGTCGTCGAAGTGCTTGGCAGTGCTGTCGCCTTCACCTTTTTGATTTTTCGCGGCGTTGATGCCGCCCTGCGCGCAAACGGAATGGAGCGCTTTACGGGCACGATAGAAAACAAATCGACAGGCACGCCGGCCTCGGCAACACGAATGGTGGCCATCAATCCGGCAAGGCCGCCGCCAACCACGATAATTTTGGGCTGTCTCATTTGCTAAGGCTGATTCATTTCGTTAAATACGAAGCGAACGGATGCCAGTCCAATCGAAAACTGAAAGAATTATCAAAACACCGACGACGCTGAAAACTACCCCGACTAAAACGCCCAACTGTCCGGCGGCGCGTTGTGCGCGAGCAGCGGCGGCGAACTCCCGACTTGCAAAGAAAATTCCAGATGCCGACGCCCAGATGAAAGGAAGAAGCCAGCACACCAACTACGAAAAATGCGAGATACCGAGGGATTCAGCAAATCAATCTGGACGGTTGCGTAGGTGGAACGGCCAATGGGTGATCCAGCGTCGATGTAAAGATGCCAGCCGAATAAACGAAAGCGATGAGTCCGGTCCAGCGTTGCAAGGTGTAGAGCCAATTGCGCACCCACGGATATTGCGAAACGTTGGACTGTCCACGCAGCCAGATGTACACGCCATAACCGCCGTGATACAGAATGGGCAGAAAAATGAACAGCCATTCCACGAAAATTCGATACGGAATGGTCTGCAGGTCTTCGGAAGTTTGATTATATTTTTGTGCGCTGACCAAGGCCGCGCTATTAGACCAGAAATGCTCGGCGAGGAATGCGCCAACAGGAATAATACCGGTTAAAGAATGAAGTTTGCGAAAAAGGTACTTGAACTTGCCGAAGGCGTCGCGGACATGCCCTCTCCGCCGCGAAAGTCCCTTACAAACAATTAGAGAGCAAGGAGAATGCCGCCAGCCT
>CAVPKZ010000145.1:0-9702 GCA_963705755.1 uncultured Acidobacteriota bacterium
TTCACCACTATGTGGTGGGTTTCCTGGAAAGTGTTTGGATCTCGGAAGCGCAGCGTCGCGGTGCCGTCGCTGGTGATGAGCTCCGTGGCGTTGTGGGTCATCCCCCATCCTTCGCCGGTGTAGGTGAATTGCGTGACCGGCTGGAATGTGAGTCGGTCGTAGACAAAACAGATGTGCGACTTCCACGTCCATTCGAGGACGTATGGGCCCCAGTCGACGATGCCCTCGCCGAAATATTCTGGCGGGAGATCGCGACGCATGGAAGCTTTACCCGTGTTCGGATCGACGGCCATCACAGCCGAACGTCCAGCTCGACCGGTGCCCTCATAAAACATTCCGTCCAGATAGAAAAAGCCCTCGGTGTAGTTCTCCGTCGAGTGTGGGAACCTTGCCACTACTTTGTAGCTGTCAACGGGGGCCGCGCTAGTTGGCAAGCCCGTCAAGAAAAAGACAAGAAGCGTTAAGCACCAAGGGGTGCGGCGAATTACAGCCGTAGTGACTGGCATCGTATTTCGAACCTAGTAAGCGGAAAATACTCAAGTTCCGGCCAATTGGCCAAAACTAATATAAAAGCATTACAACAGAATCGGACCGTGCTGCGTCAAATGGATAGTTAGCAAACTGCAAGCGGCAAATTGAGCGGGGTGGGCACCCGTCCTTTCGGACAGTGTTGATTCCAGCGCACAAGTTGAGCGCAGCAACCGGGCCAGATTTGCGGTGTTATACTTTACATGTCAGCGGTCAAGTGCGCCTCAAACGGCCCACCCGTTCGACACCATAGGAGCTTCAAGATGGGTGAGCAGGTAAAAGAGATTTATAACTGGGCGCGCCGCAGGAAGATTATGGCGGCCTTTTTTGTGGCTTTGACGTTGTTGGTGGGAATCATGATCGGGTCGGTCGTTTCCGGTCGCGTATCGGCGGTAAAGAACACGGCATTCGCGGGAACCAACGCGACGCCGCTGGCGGTGCCAGATCCGATTCCGTCGTCTAATTCTTTCTCTGGGGTTGTGAATCGGGTGGAACCGGCGGTCGTGAACATTGCCACTACTCAGGTGCTGGAGCATCGTGCTCCTTCGGCGCGGCGAAAGCGCTCGCAGCCGGATGATCAGGATGATCCTATGCAAGACTTCTTCGACAAGTTTTTCGACGGGCAGAAGGAAGGCCCGGCGCAGGCCGAGCGCAGCCTTGGTTCCGGCGTAATCGTGGACAAGCGCGGATACATCCTGACCAACAATCACGTTGTGGATCAGGCCACTAAGGTCCAAGTGCAGCTCAATGGCGAAACCGCCCGCTACACCGCGAAAGTGGTGGGCGTGGACGAAGACACCGATCTAGCAGTTCTGAAGATTGATGCAGGCCGCGATTTGCCGACGGCGAGACTCGGGAATTCAGATGGTGTGCAGGTAGGCGACTGGGTGCTGGCCATCGGGAGTCCGTTTGGCTTGCAAGCTACGGTGACCGCCGGAATCATCAGCGCCAAGGACCGTGGTGGGATTGGCCATCAGTTTCAGCGATTCTTGCAGACAGACGCGGCGATCAATCCGGGCAATTCCGGGGGACCGCTCGTCAGCCTGGGTGGCGACGTGATCGGGATTAACACCGCGATCATTACAGGCAGCCGCGGCTATGAAGGCGTGGGCTTCGCGTTGCCTTCGACGACCGCCATCAATGTTTACAATCAGATCATTGCGCAGGGCCGCGTGACCCGCGGGTCCATTGGCGTAAGCTTCCAGGAAGATCTGGGCACCAACGCAATCACTCTTAAAGCGCTGGGCGCTCCGTACGGAGTGGTGATCGAAGGCGTAGAGCCGGGCAGTCCGGCGGAGAAGGCTGGATTGAAGGGTGGCGACGTAATCACCAGCGTGAACGGCACTCCGGTTAAATCCGGCAACGACCTCGTGAATCCCATTTCGCTCGCTCCTATCGGCAGCAAGGTGAAACTAAGCTACGTTCGCGATCGCTCGCAGAAAGAAACTACCGCAACGGTAGAAGACCGCACGCGAGTGTTTCCGAATACTGCGGGCCGCATGGGCGATCAACCTAACGGAGAAGCTGCACCAACCGAATTCGGATTGCACGTTCAGGATTTGACTCCTGATCGCGCCCACCGCGTCGGGATGGACTCGCAGAAAGGCGTGCTGGTCACGGAAGTTGAGCCAGCGAGCTTTGCCGAGGACATCGGATTTGCGCAACGGGACGTGATTGCCGAAGTGAATAGACAGGCGATAAGTTCCGTGGAAGACTACCGCACCGCGATTGGTAAACTGAAGGCCGGCGACAGCGTGGTGTTCAAGGTGCTGCGCCATCAGGATACCGACCGGGTACTGACGGTGTTTCTGCCAGGCGTTGTACCGGCGGAAGACAAACGATAAGGCCCTCGATTCATTCGAGCTTAGAAAAAATATATGAACCGATACATACGGCCGATGCACCTGATCCTGCTGTCCCTGCTGGTGGTGGGATTGGGTGTGTCGCCGTGTTTGTCGTCGGCGCAGACTACCGCCAAGAAAAAAGCCAAGACTAGTAGCAGTTCGCGCAAGGGTAAATCCGGAAAATCTTCGCGTCGTCAAGTAGGGCAGAAAGCCCCCACGCCGCAACGTATTTCTGAAATTCAACAGGCCCTCGCGAAGAATGGCGCCTTCGCAGCAACGCCAAACGGAGAGTGGGATGCTTCCACTATCGAGGCCATGAAGAAATTTCAGGGCGCGCACGGTTTGACTCCTTCAGGAAAGCTGGACGCCAAGACCTTGCAGCAGCTAGGGCTGGGCTCGCAGACGGCGGGCATCGCTCCTCCCACGCCTGCGGTTAGAATTTCCTCTGCAAATATTCCACAGGGCGGGTCGCAGTCAGACACCATAAGCAGTAATTACAAAGCCGGCAGCAAGCAATAAGCTGTTCCAACGCGATTCTGTTCTCAAAGCGCGCGGTTCCCTCAGTCGTGTCAGCGGACCCTAAATCGACTATCATTGTAGATATTGCCCCGCACATAATTTGCGCTCACAGTACGCGTTCGAAGGAGGAAGTATGGCAACAGCGGCGTCGCCTCGCGTTTTCAAAAATTTTATTAACGGCGAATGGGTGGAATCGCGCAGTGGTAAAGCGTACGAGAATCGCAACCCGGCCAATACCGATGAACTCGTGGGTGTTTTTGTGTCTTCCAATTCGGAAGACGTGAATGCCGCGGTGGACGCCGCCGAAGAAGCGTATAAAAGCTGGCGCTTGGTGCCGGCTCCCAAACGGGCGGAGATTTTGTATCGCGCCGCGGAGTTGCTGCTGCAACATAAAGAAGAATTTTCGAAAGATATGACGCGGGAGATGGGCAAGGTCCTGGCAGAAACGCGCGGAGACGTGCAGGAAGCCATCGACATGACTTACTACATGGCCGGTGAAGGCCGGCGTTTGTTTGGGCAGACCACGCCTTCGGAGCTGCCGAACAAATTTGCGATGAGTGCGCGTCAGTCTATTGGCGTGTGCGGCATGATTACGCCGTGGAATTTTCCTATGGCGATTCCGTCCTGGAAGATGATGCCCGCGTTGGTCAGCGGAAATGCTGTGGTGTTGAAACCGGCGGAAGATACACCGCTGTCGTCGTATCACCTGGTGCAAGTTTTGATGGAGGCGGGATTGCCGAATGGTGTGGTCAACCTGGTGAGCGGTGATGGCCCAAACGCGGGAGCGCCGCTGGCGGGGCACAAAGATGTGCCGGTGGTTAGCTTTACCGGATCTACGGCAGTGGGGCGGATTATCGCGGGAGTGTGTGCGCCGGAGTTTAAGCACTGCAGCCTGGAGATGGGTGGGAAGAACATCATCATCGTGATGGAAGATGCGAATCTTGACCTGGCAGTGGATGGAGCGATCTGGGGCGGATTCGGCACCACCGGGCAGCGTTGCACTGCGGCCAGCCGCGTGGCGGTGCACAAGAGCGTTTATCGCGAATTTATTTCCCGGTTTGTGGCACGAGCAAAAAGCCTGCTCGTTGGGGATGGGCTTGATGCCACGATCGACATGGGGCCGTGTATTAACGAGCAGCAATTGAAGACGGTGATCAGTTACGTGGAGATCGGAAAGGATGAGGGAGCAAAGTTATTGACGGGAGGCAATCGCCTCACTAGCGGAGCGTACGCCAAGGGTTGGTTCCACGAACCCACGGTGTTCGGCGATGTCGCTCCGAATATGCGGATCGCGCAGGAAGAAATCTTTGGTCCGGTGGTGTCGGTTATTCCCGTGGATAATTTTGAGCACGCCATCGAAGTAGCTAACGGTGTGCCTTACGGACTCTCGGCGTCGATTTATACCCGGAACGTGAACCTCGCGTTTGCGGCCATGCGCGATCTATATACCGGCATCGTCTACGTCAATGCGCCAACGATCGGCGCAGAGACTCATTTGCCCTTCGGCGGGACGAAACAGACAGGTAATGGGCATCGAGAGGCAGCGGTTGCGGCGATTGATTTTTCACGGAATGGAAAACGATGTACATCGACTACTCAGATAAGCTGCAGCGCGCACAGATCGACAACGCGGAGTGATTCCTGCGGCTACGAGATGTATACGCGCCCGCGCCACTGTTGGGCTGATGCCGTTGACCGTACTTGACACGATTCCTAAAATATATGAGTGGGCCAATTTACCGGGCTTGCGTGTAGAGTGCTGATATGAGGGATGCTGCGCTTCAGGAACGCCGGAATCGCCAGATATTGGCGGACATCGTGCGTACGTACATAGAGACGGGCGAACCGGTGTCTTCGCGGGCTATTTCCCAGAGGTTTGAGGAAACCCTCAGCACCGCGACGATTCGCAATGTGATGGCCGACCTGGAAAACGGCGGGCTTCTTTTTCAACCGCACACCTCCGCTGGGCGAGTGCCTACGGCTGCGGCATATCGTTTTTTTGCGCAAGAGATCGCTTCGCGGGCCACGTTGAGCATTGAGGATCGTGATTGGATCAAGCGTGAGTTCAATGCCGCGTCCAGTTCCGCGGATATGACGGAACGGGCCGGACACGTGCTGGCGGAAGTTTCCAGCGGATTGGGCATCATCGTGTCTCCGCCTCTCGGGAAAACCGTTCTCGGAACACGCTAGAATGTGGCTACTGCCGGATGGGCGGGTGGTGGTGGTTTTGATTTCTCATGGAGGCGTGACGCGTGACAAGATTTTGCGGCCGCACAGGTTGTTCTCGCAACCGGAGCTGGACAGTATTGCAGAGTTCCTGAACCAGCATTACGCGGGGTGGACGCTCGAAGCGATTCGCGGAGACCTGCTGCAAAAGTTGGCGACCGAACGCGAACGCTATGAAGGAATTGTGCAGGGGGCGCTGGCGCTGTGCGATCCAGCGGTTCTGGGCGCCGATCTCGTGGCACAGGTGCATGTGGAAGGCACGGCGCAGATGATTGGCGCGACGGAGTTCGCGGACCAGGCGCAGCTGCGTGATTTGCTGTCGGCGATTGAAGAGAAGCACCGGCTGGTGACGGTTTTAAATGCTTGTATCGATACGCCGGAACCTGTTTTCGTGAAAATAGGTGTCAAAGAGATAGCAGCCGCTGGCGAACACCTGGCGCTGATCAGCGCGCCGTACATGAGTAACGATCTGGTGCAGGGATCGCTCGGAGTGCTGGGGCCGACCCGCATGCCGTATGAGCGCGCGATGACCGCGGTGGCTTACGTCGCGCAACTATTCAGTGAAGCGCTGAGCAAAATTTGAAAGACTTCTGGCAAAAGAGAGGCTGGAGCGTCATGGGAAACGATTCCAAAAAGAGCGGGGAAAACAATTCCGATAGTAGTGCCACCAATGCTGCGGCAGATTCGTCACCGGAAATTAACCAGGTTGACGCGGAATATGCCAATGCCGATGCGGAAGATGGAAAGCTTGCGAAAGATCTCGAAGACCTTCGCCAAACGTTGCTGCGCCGTCAAGCGGATTTCGATAATTACCGCAAACGGGTGGAAAAAGAGCGCTGCCGAAGATTCCCGGCGTTCGACTGCGCGAGTGATCGAGGCCTTGATTCCGGTGGTGGATAGTTTCGATCAGGCATTGGCTTCGCATCGCGAACCGGAATACGCGAATTATCGCAAAGGCTTCGAGCTTATTCACAAACAGCTGATTGACAATATCGCGAAGCTGGGCGCGGAGCGCATCGATCCGATGGGCATGACCTTCGATCCGCATCTGCATCAGGCGATGGATCGCACGGAAACCACGGAAAAAGACGAAGGCACAATTCTGCAGGTTTTTCAGCCGGGTTATGTGTTTCACGGGCGCGTCTTGCGTCCCGCCATGGTGCGCGTAGCGGTTCATCCCACCGCCGCATCTAAGACAGCAAACTAAAAAACTATTCGGGAGTCGAGATTCGATATGGCTAGGTCCACGCAAAAAGATTTCTACGAGGTGCTGAACGTCAAACGCGAGGCCTCGATCGAGGAAATCAAAGCGTCTTATCGCCAGAACGCGCTGAAATGGCACCCGGATCGCAATCCGGTGAATAAAGAAGAAGCGGAAATCAAATTTCGCGAATGCACGGAAGCGTATAGCGTATTGAGCGATCCGCAGAAGCGCCAAATCTACGATACCTACGGGCACGAGGGACTGCGCGGTTCGAACGTCGGCACGGACTTCAACAGTTCTGTGTTTCAGGACTTCCACGACATTTTTGGCGACTTTTTTGGATTTGAGGAATTGTTTTCCGGCGGCCGCCGTGGACGTGGCCGCAACCAGCGCGGAGCGGATTTGCGTTATGACATGACGCTGACTTTTGAAGAAGCCGCCGCTGGAGTTACGACCAAGGTCAAATTACCCAAGCAAGAATTTTGTTCGGCATGCAACGGCACAGGCGCGAAAAAGGGCACGGGCGTGACCGCTTGCCAGACCTGCGGCGGGCGCGGGCAGATGGCTTACCAGCAGGGATTTTTCACCATTACGCGCACTTGCCCCGCATGTCAGGGCGCGGGACAAATTATTCGCGAGCGCTGCCTTGAATGTCGCGGAAATGGGCGCGTGGAGCGCGAGAAA
The DNA here is from genome assembly GCA_963705755.1 of uncultured Acidobacteriota bacterium. Classification (GTDB taxonomy): domain Bacteria; phylum Acidobacteriota; class Terriglobia; order Acidiferrales; family UBA7541; genus Acidiferrum. The sequence goes on from CAVPKZ010000145.1 coordinate 7,006, forward strand.
ATTATCGAGCTACGAATTCCACCGGGAGTTGATTCGGGGACGCGCCTCAGAGTTACCGGCGAAGGTGAACAAGGTCCGAACGGCGGCCCCCCCGGCGATTTGTACGTGGTGTTAGACGTCAAAGAGCATCAATTTTTTGAACGGCGTAGCGCGGACCTCTATTGCACGATTCCGTTGAGCGTAGCGCAAGCGGCGCTGGGCACCGAGCTGCAGGTTCCTGGTCTGGGCGGCGAAGAGAAACTTAAAATTCCCGAAGGCACGCAGAGCGACGCGGTTTTTCGCGTCAAAGGCAAAGGGCTTCCCGACCCGCGCGGTGGCGGCAAAGGCGATCTTTATTATCACGTGCGCGTCCTGACCCCAACCAAGTTGACGCGCGAGCAGCGCAAATTAATGGAGCAGCTGGGAGCTTCACTGAAAGTCGAAAACAAGCCTGCAGACAGAAACTCATCCATCTTCGAAAAAGTAAAAGACATTTTCGGTTAAGCCGGCCGTGTGGCGTCGTAGCACTTCGTCCTCAAGCTTTACCCATTCCAGTAGCTATCGCTATCTAGGATAGAATCGTCGCGTGCGGCGGCGATTTTTCGTTGAAAAATTCGATGGGCAACGGGCCCTGGTTTCGGGCGATAGAGCACATCACCTGGGCGTGGTGTTACGCGCGCAAGCTGGGCAACTTTATGAATTGAGCGATGGAGCACGCGTGTGCCTTGGGCGCATCGAAAAGGTCGCCCGCGATAATGTGGAGTTTGCGCTGCTTGAAGAATTGCCTGCTCAGGAACCGCGACTGCACGTTATCTTGCTGCTTTCGGTCGTGAAGTTCGACGCATTTGAGTGGGCCATTGAAAAGGCCACCGAGCTAGGCGTGGCGGAGATCATGCCACTGGCGGCGGCACGGAGTGAGAAAGCTTTGGTTGCGGCTGCGGAAAAGCGTTCGGAGCGCTGGCGGAAGATCGTTTCGGAGGCTGCGCAACAATCCAGGCGCGTGAAGTTGCCAGTCCTGCAGCCGGTTGCGAGGCCGGAACCGGCTTTTGCTTCGCTCGGGGATCGGCTAGGTATTTTTTTGTCCGAGCGGGCGGAGGTGCCTGTATTGCGTACCGTGCTCAGTAATCGCGTCGCATCCAAAGCGATCTTAGCTATTGGCCCGGAAGGCGGTTGGACCGATGGCGAGCGTGACGCGGCATTGAAAGCCGGCTTCCATGAGGCTTCCCTTGGGCGGCTAATTTTGCGAACGGAAACGGCTGTAATTGCCGCGCTGGCTTCGTTGTCATATGCGCTCGGGGAATGAATGGCAGAATTCGAGGAGAAGACTGAATCCTTCCATACCTCAACTGCGTATCTGCGCAGTCCTACCTACGAAGTCCCAGAACCCGCCCACTTGCTGCGGTTTATTCGCCGATTAGGCAACGGAAAGTTGAGCCCACGGAATCTTACTTAGTTCACGGAACGGCATCAAAGCTGTGGGCCCTCGGTTCGGGCATTGCTGCGCAGGCTGCAAACTAAAACGGAATCTGGCGCGTTCCGCGACGCTCATGTTATAAATACGAGGCAGCGAAATGGAACACTCCGACGAGAAACCTGACGCACTGAGCGTAAGTTCGAACAGCTCTCCGACTATTTCTCCCAGCACATCTGCTAACACCTCCACTGAACAAGCTCCGTCGCTACTTTCGTTGCGCCACGAAATTCGCGTGTGGACCCGCGATTTGCTCATCGCCATTGGCCTGGCACTGGTCATCATTGTTTTCTTGTACCAGCCCGTGAAGGTAGAAGGCACCAGCATGGCGCCGCTGCTTTCCGATCAGGAACGCATCTTCATCAACAAATTTGTATACCGCTTTGAGGCCATTCATCGTGGGGACGTGGTGGTTTTTGGTATCCGTTAGACCGCTCGAAGTCATTTATCAAGCGGGTGATTGCGCTGCCAGGCGAGACTATGACGATACGTCAGGGCATAGTGACTGTGAATGGCACGGTAGTGCCTGAGCCTTACGTTCCGCCGCAATACGAAGACGTCAGCGACTACGGGCCAACGCGCGTGCCGGCGGACAGTTATTTCGTGATGGGCGATCACCGCATCAGTTCGAACGATTCGCGCGTGTTTGGCCCGGTACCGGCCAGTTTATTTATGGGCGCGCTGTCTTCGCGTACTGGCCAGTGGATCATTTTGGTTCGTTGGCCATGACGAAGCGGAGGCAAATCGATGAAGAGCCATGCTCCTTTCTTGACGACAGATCGTTGTTACTCTACTAGTCACTTGTTTCACTTCCTTAGGACTGCGATGATAAAAACAGGGGGCTCCACTGACGGAAGTCCAGCATCGCCCGCCAACACTTGCGCTGGAAGACGGGCGCATATTTAACGGCCGCGCGGCCGGCGCGATCATGCGCCGTGGCGGCGAAGTCGTTTTTAATACCAGCCTCACCGGTTACCAGGAAGTTTTCACCGATCCAGCTACGCCGGCCAGATGTTTGTCTCACTTATCCCGCACATTGGAAATGTTGGCGCGAATCTCGACGATGAGGAAGCTCCGCGGCCCGTACATCGAATCGCTGGTGGTGCGCGAATTTTCGCAGATGGCTTCCAACTGGCGATCCTCAGAGACGGCGCAGCTATATTTAAACCGTCACCACATCCCGGTGATCTGGGATATTGATACCCGCGCTCTGGTGCGACACATCCGAAGTGTCGGCGCGTTGCGCG
>CAVPKZ010000146.1:0-43596 GCA_963705755.1 uncultured Acidobacteriota bacterium
GACGGCGCTGCGCCAGGCGCGCGACGGCCGGATCCACATCCTCGGCAAGATGGCCGAGGCGCTGGCCGGCCCGCGCGACGATCTCTCGATGTTCGCGCCGCGCATCCACACGCTGCAGGTGAAGCCGGATCAGATCCGCGAGATCATCGGCCCGGGGGGCAGCCAGGATCCCGGTGCTGATGGCGGCCGCGGACGAGCCGAGCCCGCGGCTGTGCGGGATGGCGTTCAGGCTGCGTAGTGCGAGGCCGGGCGGCTGGCCGCCGAGCTGGTCGAACGCGGCGCGGATGGCCCGCACCACGAGATGATCCTCGCCCGCGCCCGCGGTCTCCCGGCCCTCGCCGGACACCTCGATGTCGAGCCCGCCGCCGGTCACCCGGACCACGGCCACATCGTGCAGGGACAGCGCGAGGCCGAGCGCGTCGAAACCGGGGCCGAGATTGGCGCTGCTGGCCGGGGCCCGGACCACCACCGGTCCGTCCAGCCAGCGGGACTCCGTGGTTGCGCCCGTGGTCACGCGTGCGGTCCCCGGCTCAGGCCAGGCCCAGCGCGGCCGCGGCAGCCGGGGGTCGGCGGCGATGGTGATCGAGGGCGGGGAGGCGGACACGCCTTTAACTCAAACTTCAAATCAGGCCCATCCTGTAGGTGGCCCGCGACTTATTAAAAATTAGTCCTTCTCGGTGCGTCATGGCAGTAAGCGAGTAACGCTGGCTACTAGGGGAGGGCGTTGGTTTGATTCGGACGGGCTTGTGATTAGCGCGGCGCGTTGGAAGAGAGGCTCAATGAGCCGGAACGTGCGGCGCGTCTCTCTCCGAAGCCTTCTCTTATCAGGCTAAAGATAGCGCGGCGGTTTTCTGAGATGTTTTGACCCAGGCGAAGCGTCCCAGTTGTGGGAAATAGATTCCGCGAAAACAAAGTCGAGCAATGAAGATATTTACGCGATAACCCAGCGGTTTATGCGCAAGAGCGTACAGGCTTTTGCGATGGCCTCCGGGCTATAGGCTTTCGACCAGCCATATTTCACCTCGGCGTGGGCTTCGTCGATGGTCATCTTCAGCGGGGTATGGGCCATGGCGAACGGTATGAATTCTTGCCAATGCTTTGGACGGGTCAGCCTTCCGGCGGCCTCTAGCCTCTTATATAGTGGCGTCGCAGGCAATGGCGTCAGCAAACCGAAAATAGGCAATCCTGGTGGCCAAGTGCGGATTTGCTGCAGCGTGCGCTCGGCGACTCCGGTGGTGTCGTTGTCCATCCCGAAAATAAAGGAGGTGATCGCAAAGACGTTGCGATCCGCAAGCCGCTGCAGCACGGCCGCATATTCACCGGGCTTGTTGAAGCCCTTCTTCACATCTTTCAGGTTGGCAGGGTCAATGGACTCCATTCCGATAAAGATCCACTTGCCGCCCGCGGCGGCAATCAAGTCGACGAGTTCTTCGTCGCGCAACAGGTTGGCGCTGATTTGCGCCACCCAATGCACTTGGGCCTCGGCGGCAATGATGTCGCGCAGCAGAGATTTGGTGCGTTTGATGTTGATGGCAAAATTATCGTCGATGAAAAAGACCGCGATCTGGCCGCGCTTCCTTTTTGGCTCGCGCTTTCAGCATCAATAGCTCGTTCACCACGCTTTCGTTGGTGCGAAAGCGGATGGAGTCGCCGAAAAATCCGGTCACCGTGCAAAACTCGCACCCATAAGGGCAGCCGCGCCCGGACTCCACCGGGATAATGCGAAATGTTCCCCAGCCGGCGCCAATTTTTTGCAGCATGCGGATTGAAGAACTTTGGGACGATATTGAATTGTTTCAAGATCGATCGTTGTCCCAGGGGATTGCCGGGTAGGTTTGCAGGGAAGGCTTGTGTTCCTGGCCAAAGGCATCGACCGGAGCGTAAACGTCTTTCAGCTGCGCCATGGCGGCGTCGTTCACAATTCTGTGGCCAGGTTTCGTCGGCTTCCCCGAGAGCTACGGCGTCGGCATGGCGCGGTCCGCCAGCTGCGGCCGAGAGCCTCGTCGGCCATTTCAGTAACGTGCGGCCCGCCCATCACCACCGGCACGCCGACGGCGCGAATCGCGTCAGCCATGCGATAGGCCTTGGCGATCATGCGGGTCATCGCGCCGATGCCCACCAGGCCGATCTTTTCTCGCAATCACGAATTTCGCGATGGCCTCTTCATCCATGGGCTGGGCATTGCCGTCAATCAGTACCACCTCATGCCCCGCAGGGGTAAGTGCCTGCAGCAGGAACATCCACAGGTGCGGCATGAAATTGCGCGTAACCCCGTTGTCGGGGTTATAAAGCAGGATTATCATCAGTCTTTTCTTTGTCTCGACGTGCGTGTGACCCGATTGGACGGGCTGAGGGCCTACAGCAAAAAATAGCATTCAGCCGCGGGGCGAAACTGTGCAAAAAGAGACACTTTCCAGGTTGGCGCGAGATTGGCAACCCGTCTGACAACGCGGACGATTCGAGAAAGGAGATCCACGCGGCAGAGTCATTGTACATGGGGTTTCGGATTCTGATCCGAGGTTTTAGGGAATTTTCTCGTTGTGTTTCGGCGCTATTCATAGCGCGGCACGGCTTTACACCTGTAACCCGCCAACATATAGTTCCATTGCTCGCTGATCCCGCCATGAAACGCGCCCACTCTCAAAGACTCCTCGCGGTGTGTTGTCTGGTGTTCACATTTGCCTGTGTAGCCGCCGGCGAAGACATCAAGAAAATTCATCCGACGGGCTATGTCACGGACCTCGCCGGTGCTATCCAACCGGACACCAAGGCGCGACTGGAAGCGCTGTGCACCGAGCTGGAGCAAAAAACTGGCGCGGAGATGGCGATTGTCACCGTGCATTCACTCGAGGGGCAAGGCATCGAGAACTATGCGGTGGACCTTTATAAGCAGCTGGGCGTGGGAAGTAAGAAGGAAAATCGGGGCGTCCTCTTGCTGGTTTCGCCGGACGAGCGCAAATACCGGATTGAGGTCGGTTACGGATTAGAGCCGGTTATAAATGATGCGCGTGCCGGGGACACTGGGCGCGCGATGGTTCCGTTGCTGCGAAGCGGTGACTTCAGCAGCGCTATAGAAGTTGCCGCGTGGCAACTCGCCAAATATATTGCTGATGATCGCGGAGTAACGCTGAGCGGCCAGCCACCGGCGCGCCAGGTGCAGCATCGTGACGAGGGCTCGCACGGCGGAATTCCCTTCTGGATAATCATCGGCATCTTCTTGATCATTTGGCTCATGAGTCGATCATCCGGAGGCGGACGCGGCGGTAGTGGTTGGTGGATCTGGCCGCTGTTGGGCGGAATGGGCGGCGGAGGAGGGCGAGGCGGGGTCTGGGGCGGCGGCGGATTTGGTGGCGGCGGCTGGGGTGGCGGAGGTTCTGGCGGCGGATTCGGCGGATTCGGTGGCGGTAGCAGCGGTGGAGGCGGGGCCTCAGGCGGTTGGTGAGCGCGCCAGTTGATGTTGGTGCAGCAAAGGAGTGACGACAGCATGCTCTCGACGGATGCGAAATTAAACGAGCTGGTGAACCGCTTGAAAGAAGCGTCGTCAGCGAATCTGCAATCGGTGATCCTGTACGGCTCTGCGGCGCGCGGACGCTACCATCCCGATCATTCTGATTTGAACGTGCTGTGCGTGCTCGGTTCTTTGAGCGTTGAAGAGTTAAGCCGCGTGGCGCCCGTGGTGCGCTGGTGGGTGGTGGATCAAAAAGAGCCGGCGCCGTTATTTTTTACCGCGGAAGAGTTGCGGGAATCGGCGGATGTTTTTTCCATCGAGCTGCGCGATATGCAGGACAGCCGCCGGGTATTGTTTGGCAGCGACCCCATCGCTACCCTCGAGTTGCGCGTTAATCTACATCGCGTGCAGGTCGAACACGAATTGCGAACGGTGCTATTAAAATTGCGCAACGCGTATCTTCGTTCCCCGGGCGATGCGCGGGAATTGACGCCCATTTTGCGCAAATCGTTTTCGTCGGTGCTCACTTTGTTGCGCCACGTAATCATCGCGCTTGGGGAACAGCCGCCTATGGAGCCGCGCGATATCATTCGGCGCGCCACGGAGCTAACGCACTCGAATGCTGCCGCATTTGAAACTATTCTGCATTTGCGAGAGCATACCGATGCGCATTTGGAACTCGCGCAAGCTTACGGAGCATATCTGGCCGCGGTGGAAGCAGTGATACGCGCGTTAGATCAGCATTTGCCTAAGGAGCAGTGGCAACGCACCAAACAGGCGCATTCTTGAATTTCGCGTAATTGAGGAGCTTATGAAAACAGGCATCGTGATTTTGGTAATTCTGCTGATTCTTGCTTTGGTGCTGGGCAGCGCCTATATCGGCCGGCGCAACCAGATGGCTATCAAGCGCGAAGCAGTGAATGCGGCTTGGTCGCAGGTGGATGTGGTGCTGCAACGGCGCGCCGATTTAATTCCTAATTTGGTCGAGACGGTTAAAGGTTATGCGGTCCAGGAGCAAGTTGTTTACGGCGAGATCGCGCGAGCGCGCTCCGCTTTGCTTGGCGCCAGCACTCCGGCGGAAAAAATCGCGGCCAACGGGCAGTTGGACTCCGCGCTCGGACGTTTGCTGGTGATCGTCGAGAATTATCCGCAACTCAAGTCCAATGAAAATTTCATGCGCCTGCAGGATGAATTGGCGGGCACGGAAAATCGCATCGCCATCGAGCGCCGCAATTACAACCAAGCTGTGCAGGACTACAACACGTACATTTCGCTCTTCCCCAACAGTCTGGTCGCCAGCATGGCTGGATTCACGCGTAACGACGCTTACTTCAAAACCGATGCAGGCGCGCGTCAGGCTCCCAAAGTCAATTTCGATTATCCGAAAAACCCCGGCGCAGAAACTCCGGCTCCCGCGAAGCCTGCGCCAACACCGACTCCGGCGCATCCGTAGGAGGATGCCGCAGCAGCTCGCGGCGTGCTTATTATTTTTTGTCTCTTAGACCAACGGTAGAGGCGACTACGTGCGCCCGAGGAATTCCCCGAGCAGCATGTGGAAATGGTGCACGCCATTTTCACGCTTTACTGAATAGCGTCCGCGATCATAAGTCGCGGAGCGCAGACCGCGCTGCACATTTTCGCAAAGGCCGATGTCTTCCTGCTGTACCTGGTCACTGAATGCAACAGCGCGCTGGATCCGTTCCTGCACTGCGCTATTGGCCGCGTCGTGGAAAAACCATTCGAAGATGGTCAGCGTTTTGTCGTGTGAAATCGGCACGATCAGGTTGGTCGAAACGTTGTCCGGGTAAATGTTCAGCATTAAATTCGGGAAGACCCAGAAATATGCAGCTTGCTGCAATCCGCCGCCCGGCTTATAAAATCGCACGGCGTTCTCTTCCGCTTTCATGGCGCGGATGGGCGCGAATTGTTGCGAGTAATAGCGGTATGTGACGGTGCGATAGTTCGCGTAATCGATCTCGCGCATCAATCCCGGGTGCGCGATGGGAATGTGATAGCCCTCGAGGTAGTTGTCGACGTACACCTTCCAATTGCAGTTGATAACGTAGTCGCGCCGTTCGGCGAATTGCAGCCCTTCAAACTGGAATCCGTGAACTTGCTCAGGAATTTTCCCCAGATACGAAGCTAGTGGCTCCGCTTGCAAATCGAAATTCACGAAGATGAATTGCTCCCAGACCTCCACGCACAGCGGCACCATACCCATGGTGCTGCGATCGAAAAATTCCACGCCTTCCACATCGGGCGTGCCAATCAGGCGGCCATCGAGCGTGTAGGTCCAGCCGTGATATTGGCAGCGCAACACGTTTTTGCATCCGCTGCCTAACGCGATGGGCCCCGCACGGTGGCGACACACATTGCTGAAGGCCCTCAAGACGCCCTGCTTATCGCGCACGACGATAATCGGTTCACCTGCAACGTCAGCGGTAAAGAAACTTTCCGGATCTGCTATAGTGCGTTTTACGCCGTCAACTTCGCCGCAAGCATGGCTGAGAGTGCCTACTAGCTGCCAGGTGCGCAAAAAGATGCGCGTCTTTTCAATGTCGAGAATCGCGGGGTCGGTATAAAACCTGGACGCGAGGGTGTGCGCGCACTCGATCTGCTCGTTTACGTCGAGTTGCAGCGGCTTGGTGTTCATGACCTCGGCCGCATTAGAATTTTCTGGTTTCCTGCCTCGACCAACGCTCGATCACTATTTTCGATTCGGTATAGAATTCCACCGCGTCGCGGCCCTGTCCATGCAAAATACCGAAGAAACTATCTTTCCATCCGCTGAAGGGGAAATACGCCATGGGCGCAGCGACGCCGATGTTGATGCCGACATTTCCCGCCGGCGCTTCGTACCGAAATTTTCTTGCCGCCGCGCCACTGGTGGTAAACAGCGAAGCCTGGTTTCCATAAGGACTGTTGTGGAGAAATTTCATGGCATCGTCTATGGAATCCGCGTGCACCAGGCTCAATACCGGGCCAAAAATTTCCGTATGCGTTAATTTGCTGGTCAGCGGCACACCATCGAGGATGGTGGGCTTGATAAAATTGCCACCTTCAGCATTGGGGATTTTTGCGTTGCGTCCATCGACGATGGGCTTGGCGCCCTCGGCTACACCAGCCTCGATCAACGATTCCACACGCTGCTTACTTTCCTTGCTGATGACCGGCCCCATCTGGACATCGGCGCCCAGTCCATTGCCGACTCGCAGCGACGATGCCGCGTGGCTGATCGAATCGCGAAAAGTTTTCTGTGCGTCGCCGATGGTGACGGCGACGGAAACGGCGAGGCAGCGTTGACCCGCGCAGCCGAATGCACTGTCCCCGATAATTTGCGTAGCCAATTCCATATCCGCATCGGGCAGCACGATGACGTGATTTTTTGCTCCGCCCTGGCATTGCATGCGCTTGCCGCTGGCCGCTGCGCGAGAATAAACATGTCTGGCCACGGGCGTGGAGCCCACGAAACTGATGGCTCGCACCTGCGGGTGATCGCATAGCGCATCAACCACTTCGCGTCCGCCATTCACCAGATTCACCACGCCGCGCGGCAATCCGGTGGCTTCAACAAGCTCGAAAATGCGGCGCATCGTCAGTGGAACGCGTTCGGACGGCTTCAGAATAAAGGTATTGCCGCAAGCGATGGCGTAGGGCAGAAACCAGAAAGAAATCATGGCTGGAAAATTAAACGGCACGATAGCCGCGACGACCCCTAAGGGTTGGCGTATCAGCATTTCGTCCACGCCGGGCGTAACATCTTCGAGGTTGTAGCCCTGCATCATCATGGGAATTCCGCAGGCGACTTCGACATTTTCAATGCCGCGGCGCAGCTCGGCCTTCGCTTCCGCCAGAGTTTTGCCGTTTTCTTCGGTGATCAGGCGCGCGAGTTCCCCGAGGTGTTCTTCGAGCAGATTTTTTAATTTGAAAAGATATTGAACGCGTTCGCCGGGCGGAGTGCGCCGCCATGCTGGAAAAGCGTCCGCGGCGGACTGGACAGCGGCGTCAACGTCCGCCGCAGTGGATAGCGGGGTACGCGCCAACACCTCAGCGGTCGCGGGATTAGTCACGTCCACGTATTCTTGCGTCGTGGAACGGCGCCATCCACCCTGAATATAGTTTTGCAAATCGGGAGTCTGGGTCGCGGCAGTGGTGCTCATGTTGGGATTCCTTAGTGGTTACGTTAATCGCGTAGCGGACCGCGGTAGAACGGGTGACGTTAGTCTACCAAAAATCTGTAAGACACAGACGACAGAGCGGGTGGAGCAGAAATCGCTACGCGGCTGATTGGGAGGAAGCTACTTTTGTGCGCCACGCGAACCACGCCATGACCGCCAACATGCCGAGCCAGCCCAGATCTCTCGTAATGCCCCCGATGCGCTGGTCGTATTGCAACACACCCCACTGGCCGAACAGAATTTCCCAGTCGTGATCGCCGGAGCCGACCAGCGGCAGCGCCAAAGTTCTGGCATCCGCCATGTACGTGCCGATGTACAGGAAATTTTCGAAGAACCAGAAGCTACAAAAAGCTACGGCCGTCAGTTCGCGCTGCCGAAAAAAATAAAGCCCGCACAACAGAGGCACGATCAATTCGCCCAGCGTTCCTCCAGAATGGTGATGGTGTAGCCGAACCAGCTGAAGAAAAGATGGCCGGCTTCGTGAATGATCAGATTGGCGTAATCGAGGAAGAGAAATCCCGAACGATTAAACACGGCATACAAAAAGAAAATTATATAGAACACCAGCCAGCCGATAGCCGCCGCGCGGGTGACCGGTTTCCAGGGGCCGAGTTGCTCTTCTAGAAGTGTCACGCAACCTTTATTTCTGAAGGATTATTTCTGAATTACTTCTGGATGGCTGCAAGGGCTTCGTAGGCCGCGCCAATCAGGGGCGCCGATTCATTAAGGATAACCGACACTGGAATATTGTTCATCAACGGTTCAAATTTCCATTTGTCCTGAAAAGCATTAAAAAAGCAGCCGTCCCTGATTTTCTCCAAGATTTTTACGGCAATTCCGCCCGCCACGAACACGCCGCCTAGCGCCAAAACTTTCAACGCCAAATTTCCGGCTTCCGCGCCGTAGATGGCGCACCATAAATCCAGGGTCTCCACGCAGACCGGGCACGATTTATCCAGGCCCTGGCGGGTGATAACCGGCGCAGGGTCGGCGTCGGGATCCTCAAAGGTGGGATGTCGAACAGTGGGGGCAAGAAATTCATGCAAGGTGCGAAAGCCGCGCCCGGAAAGAATCAATTCCCAACTCACCTGCGGGTAGCGGCGACGCATGAAGCGCAAAAGTTCGATCTGCAATTCAGTGTGCGGCGCAAAATCGGAATGACCGCCCTCAGAAGGCACCACCTTGTAACGATTTTCAAGTTCATTCCACACCAAAATTGCCTGCCCGAGTCCGGTCCCGGCAGCAAGCAGAGCTTTGGTGCCGCCAGGTTCGAGCTTGCCGGTATTGAGAACGCAGAAATCTTCTGTAGGGAGATGTTCGATACTGTGGCCCGTGGCGCCCAGATCGTTCAGCACGACAACCTGTTTTACTTTTAGCTCGTCGACAAGATTTTCGGTATCCACGACCCACGGAAGATTTGTGGCGCGAACGCGATTTCTAATTACTGGTCCGGCCACGCCAAAACCGGCGGCCTCGATGCGCTCGCCGGCGAGATAGGGCGCGGCCTGGCGCGAGAATTCCTTCACGATGCGGCTGAATTGCGCAAATTCCTTGCTTGCAAACCTTTGTTTGAAAACAAAAGTGAGCTTGCCATCTTTCTCCGAGAACAGCGCGAGATTACACTTCGTACCGCCGACATCCCCAGCAAGGATCACCAGCTCCCCCTAAATCTTCGAGAAGTGTTACCGGACAATTTTTACGACGGGTTGTGCCAATGCCTGCCGTCGCGCTCGAGAAGAACGTCGGATTCATGCGGGCCCCAGCTACCGGCAGAATATTGCGGGACGGCCGCGCTTTTTGCCGCGGTCCAGACGTCCAGGATTGGATCGATTAGCGCCCAAGCGGCCTCGACGTTATCGCCGCGATCGAAGAGGGTTGCGTCACCGCGCACGCAATCATTCACCAACGTGGCGTAGGCGCTGCGGGGAGCATCGCCGAACCCCTCTTTGTATTTGAAATTCATATTTACGTTTCCGATGCTCATTTCCGTTCCAGGGCGTTTGGCCACGAAGGAAATAGAGACACCTTCATCGGGTTGTATATTGAGGACCAGGCGATTGGGTTCCAGATCGCGTTCGCGGAAGACCATATGGGGCGCGCGTCGAAATTCGATCACGATTTCGGTGCTGCGTTTCGCGAGACGTTTTCCGGTACGCAGATAAAATGGCACACCGGCCCAACGCCAATTGTCGACCAATAACTTGGCGGCCACAAAAGTTTCGGCGCGCGAAGTGGAACTTACGCCCGGCTCCTGGCGGTATCCTGGGGCGGGCTTGCCGCCAATCTGGCCGGGCGCGTACTGGCCGCGTACGACGGCCTGCGCAACCATTTCCAGATTGAACGGGCGAATGGACTGCAACACTTTCAGTTTTTCGTTGCGCACCGACGTGGCGTCAAACGATGCGGGCGGCTCGACAGCCACGAGCGACGTAAGTTGCAGGACGTGACTTTGAATCATGTCGCGCAAGGCTCCGGTGGTTTCATAGAAACCACCGCGGCGCTCTACGCCCAACGTTTCACCAGCGGTAATCTGCACGTGATCCACATAATTGCGGTTCCATAGCGGTTCAAAAATGCCGTTGCCAAAACGCAGGACCAGCAAATTCTGCACGGTATCTTTTCCGAGGTAATGATCGATGCGGTAGACCTGCTTTTCTTCAAAAACATTTAGAACGGTTTTGTTCAACTCTTTGGCGGACGCCAAGTCTCGTCCAAAAGGTTTTTCGATGATAATTCTTACCCATACATCGGGTGATTTGGGCTTCGGCAATCCCGCTTTACCCAATTGGTCGACAATGTGAGGGTAAACTTCTGGCGGAGTGGACAGATAAAATAAGCGATTTCCGCCAAGTTTTTTTGCCGCTTCGAGGTCTTCCAAACATTTCGCCAGGCGCGCATAGGATTCGGGATCGTCATATTCGCCCTGGCTGTAATGCAGATTGCTGGCGAATTCATCCCATTGTTTCGGGTCGATGGGGCCGACTTCCGAAATGCTTTTTGCTGCTTCGCCCAAGGCGGATCGAAAACTGTCGTCGCTCATGGGCGTGCGCGCGAAGCCTACGATGGTGTAACGGGGGCCGAGAGAATTGTGAATAGCGAGGTCATACATAGCGGGAATCACTTTGCGTTTCGCGAGATCACCCGAGGCTCCAAAAAGAACCACGGTAACGGGTTCGGTGGCGCCGTTGTAGCCGCCGGAAGGATTAGTATTGTCCACCATCAGGGTTCCCTTTCCATTAAAAAGGCCGCATTTAACCGATTTAAGCTTCAGGAGACTATACCTCAACACGGTGCTTTCGCAGTTCAGAACGCAAACTCTGGGCCTCGTGGTAGTGAATAACCTGCATACCCAGCCGCCGGGGAACCTCCAGGTTCAGGGCCCGGTCATCTATAAAGATGCATTTTTCTGGAGGGCGTTGCGAAACTTCCAGGGCGATACGGAAGATGGTTTCTTCGGGCTTTCGCGAGCGCACGTAGCAGGAGCTGAAAAAAACGTCGAAGTTCCGGCGCAGATCGAAGACGTCGATGCGGTACCGGTTAAGCTCCAAAGGCTCGTTGTTTATCGAGCCGATAAAATATTCTTTGACTGCGTGACTTCGTCAAGAATGGCCCGCGTTTCTGGAAATTCTTTTGATTGCGCAAACATAAAAGCGGTAAATTCCTCGCGCGTGAAGGGCCGCGGCCGGTAAAAGAGGGTGCGGTCCAGATATGCGTCGAGGGTAATGAGGCCGGCGTCCAAGGCCGGGAAGCACAGGTCGTGGCGGTCGACAAATTCTTCCCAGTCCAGGTTGAACACTTTTGCGGCTTCCAGCCGGGAAGACCGGCCCCAGCCATTGGTGAGAATGACCCCGCCAATGTCCCAGAACATAGTGGTGATGTCGGCCAAGAACGCGATCCTCCAAACTTTGGAGATTAGGGAGCTGAAACTGATCAAGCCTGCGTTTCTTGCGTGAATCTTCGAATTTGGACCACTGCTTGTATAACAACATCCGCGAGTTGCTTCAAACGATTTTCCCCAATTGGCGAATCTCGTCGAAAATGACGGGACCAGGGTTGGCCATTTCTGGCGCGCGCCGTTCACAGGAATGACCGCTTGGCGACTAGGAATTTCCTGCAACTTGCAGTAAGGTCAAAAAGCAGGTTTTTCAGGAGAATCAGTTTATGGCCAGTGAAAATGGCGGCTCGACGCCTCCCGCCAACCAGACATCTCAGCCCGGAACGCGCATCGTGCATTGCGTGAAGTTCAATAAAGATTTGCCCGGCCTCGATCGAGTGCCGTGGAAAGGCGAGCTTGGGAAACGCGTGTACGAAAGTGTATCGAAAGACGCGTGGAAGTTGTGGCTGGAACATTCCAAGATGGTGATGAACGAATACCGGCTCAATCCGCTGGATCCCAACTCCCAGAAAATCATGGAAGAGCAGATGGAGCAATTTTTCTTCGGAGAAGGTTCGAAGTTGCCTGAAGGCTACGTGCCGCCAAAAGCTAAAGGATAATTTTTGATTCGGCTGGCGATTAGCGAGCCGATTTGCCGCTGGCATGTTGTGCCGGGTGCTGGACAGGTAGTCTTGGGGTCATCGTAAAACGTAATTTCTCATGCGCCGCTCTTAGCGCGTGCTCAACTTCGCGCGGCGTATCTGCGGCCGCGAATAAAAGTCCCAGATAGCTGGCGCCCTCCGGCCATGCCTCGATGTAATCATGCAGGCGCGCGGTAATCAGTAATTCGGTTATCCCCGGAGTCTCGCGCGCGGCTGCTTCCCCCTGAACACTTTCCAGTATTCCGCTGCTGGGCACCGGAATCATCATCACGCCGGAGGCCATTCGTTCGCGCATCCAGATGCTTACCGGCAGGTCTAAACTGTGGAGTAGCAACAACTCTTCCAGTCCGATGCTTGCTGGTTCATGCGCGTTTTTATTCTCGAGGGCTTGATTTTCATTTTCGACGAAGCGCAAGGCTCGAGCGCACAATCCCCCAATGGGCCTGGCTGCGATTTCCAGCGGCCAGACTTCTGCGCCCGCCTCTCCGTTGCCATGGAAACGAAATTCAGCATGTACCGGTCCGCGCGTCAGGCCGATGGCGCGCGCGGAGTCTTGGGCGCATTTTTGAATTGCGAGTTGTTGCGATTCCGTGAGGCTGGATGGCGTCACATAAATTGTTTCTTCGAAGTACGGGCCTTCGAGTGGATCGGGCTTATCGAAAATCGCCAGAACCTTAAGAACGCCGTCCGTCAAGAGGCCTTCCACGGCTACTTCCCTGCCCGGAATGTAACCCTCCACGAGAATCTGATCGAGATGCGCTTCACGAGTGGCGCGGATTTCGCGGGATTCAAGAAGCTTGCGAATGCGTTGCGCCGCGGTAACAAATTCGTCTCGACTATTCGCACGGATTACGCCGCGGCTGGCGGAAAGAGAGAGCGGCTTCAAAACGCACGGATAAGAAATTCCTAAAAGCGCGGCTCGGGCAATGGATCAAGATTCATGACGCGAAACCACGGTGTGTTCAGGCCGCTTTGCTGAAACACTTCGCGCATACGTAATTTTGAGCGACAGGCTTCCACCGAAGCTGGATGATTATAAGAAATTCCCAGCTCGCGAGCGGTGTACGCCGCGGCGACGGATGGAGAATCTCCCAAAGCTAGAATTCCATCGACGCTTTTGCCGTTCAGCGCAGCAACCACGTCGGCCGCCGCAGACTGAGGAGACTCAAAGTGCACTGCAATCGCCTGATCACCCCACGGATTGTCGAGTTGATGGCAGCGGTCGGTCACATAGATGAGGGCGGTGTTGTGTTTTTTGGCTGCTTCTTCGAAGCTGCGCGTTTGGTAGCCCAGCTTATTGGTGAACAGAAGCAATCGGCGTTTGGATGGATGTTGTTTTGATGGAGCGTTCATTGTCGATTAAATATTTCGGCTTCAGACAAAACTGTCTGCGGACATGGCAGGATTGTTAGCCACTGGTTTCGGGCGCCCGATGGAAATCAGTTGATCGGTTGTCGGTTCCGCGCAGCAATACCAGGGCTCGCTGAGGAATGGAACGGCCTGCGCCGTTTGAGTGCGTGGAAGCGCTGGCGGCGCGATTCCGGCGGCGCGATGCGCAGCCATCCAAATGCGTTCAAAGGCGTTCGCGCGAGAGACCTTTTCGCGGTCGGCCGCGGCGGCAATTTCTTGCACTGCTTCACTCAATGCGTCCACGCGGGAATCGGAGTGCCGCCATGGATACACCAGCGATTGCGGATCAAAAGGCCCAATCGCTCGGCTGATTTCTTCGAGTTCCAGCATGCGCGAGCCGGCTGGAATCAACAGGCGAATGCCCAGCTGAATGGGAGCTACATTTTCTGTGAGCCGCTCTTCATACACGACGCGCAACAGGTCCAGATAATTTTCGACGGTGGTCCACGGGGAAAAAGGAACGAAAGTGGGATGCAAGGTCAGGCCCAATTCGCGGAAACTGGCGGCGACATGCAGGAAATCGGCGCGCGTGTGCCCCTTTTCTAGAGCGGCAAGGAAACTATCGTTCACGGATTCCACCGCGGAAATCACAAACAGACAACCGGTTTCTTTCAATTTAGGCAAGTGCTCTTCGTATTTTCTCAGGTGCTCGATTTTTATGGTGACGTCATAGGTCACGTTGGGAAATTGGTGATGAAATTGTTCGATTAACGGAATGGCGTGACCTATGCCATTAAAAAAGTCCGGGTCGCCGAACGAAATATGTTGCGCGCCCGCGGCTACTTGGCGGCGGACGTCCTCAAGCACAATTTCTCGTGGCACGATCCGGAAAACGCCGTTGTATACCGGCACGATCGGGCAGTGGCGGCACAGATGCTTGCATCCCCGGCTGGCTTCCGTTGAGCCGACGATGCGGTAACCATCGGCGGGAATAATAAGATGCGCGTACTTCTGCAATGCAGGCATTCCGGAGCGATCCGGGACTTCAAATTTCAGGCGTTCCAGCGAGATTAAAGATTCTTCTTGCGGTGCGGGTCGATGAACGCCATTCCCGTTCGACACGTTTGACCCATTCGACTGCGACAAGCGCTCCGCCAAGTGAACCAAACCATTTTCAAACTCACCGCCTAAAATTGTGGATACGCCCAGGCTCCGCAAGTACGCCTCATTCATGGGCGCATAAAGGCCGTAACAGCAAAAATGTGCACTCGGATTCTGCACGCGCAACCCGGGCAGAATCTGCGCTGCCAAGCGCGTCGCGGTGTGCATAGGCAAATAAATGGCGATTAAATTGGCTTCTATAATTGCCGGCTCATGCAAAGTCTGCCGCGCCAAGTCCATACATACAACACTGTGGCCGCGTTTGCGCAGCCATGCCGCAGGAGATGCCAAACCGAACGGCTGACGCCCCAGCTCGTAAGTGGAAATTAAGACGATTTTCAAAGTGGTGCTCACGTCACGTCTCTACCAGTATAGCCGCCCGCGCCATAATTCGATTTCGGTTATCATGGAGGGCTGGGCAACGGTGAAAGGACCGCGAGGATGGCCATCTCCGCAGGAAATTCGTTTGGCACGCGTGACACGCTGCGCGTTGGAGCGCAGAGCTTCGAAATACATCGACTGGAAGCGCTCGAGAGAAATCGTGTCGCGGATCTGAGCAAGCTTCCCTTTTTCTCTGCGCATTCTGCTTGAAAATCTTCTGCGCTGCGAAGACAACCGATTCGTGCACGCCGCGGACATCAAATCGCTGGCCAATTGGCGTCCCGGAACCGCTGAAAAAGAAATTGCCTTCATGCCCGCGCGCGTATTGTTGCAGGATTTTACCGGTGTGCCCGCCATCGTCGATCTTGCCACCATGCGCGAAGCGGTGCAGCGCATGGGCGGAAATCCCAAGTGCATCAATCCACTGTTCCCCGCCGAATTGGTCATCGACCATTCCGTACAGGTCGATAGTTTTGGCAGCCTCAATGCTTTCGGGCTGAACGCAGAATTGGAATTTCAGCGCAATGTGGAGCGATACGCCTTTCTGCGCTGGGGTCAAACCGCATTTCATAATTTCAAAGTAGTTCCGCCGGATACGGGGATTTGCCACCAGGTTAATCTGGAATATCTTGCGCGCGTGGTTTGCGCCATGCCGTCCGGCAACAGAGTTGAGGCGTATCCCGATTCGGTAGTAGGAACCGATTCGCATACCACCATGATTAACGCGCTGGGCGTTTTTGGATGGGGCGTGGGCGGCATTGAAGCGGAAGCCGCGATGCTGGGACAGCCGTCCTCGATGCTCGTTCCCGAAGTTGTGGGATTTCGCTTGCATGGAAAATTAAATGAGGGTGCGACCGCTACCGACCTGGTGCTTACGGTAACGGAAATGTTGCGCAAGCACGGCGTAGTGGGAAAATTTGTGGAATTTTACGGCTCGGGACTTTCCACCTTGAGTATCCCGGATCGCGCAACCATCGCCAACATGGCACCTGAATACGGCGCAACCATGGGGTTCTTTCCCGTCGATGCGGAGACGCTTGATTATCTGCGGTTCACGGCGCGGCCTGCCGAGCAGATCGCGCTGGTCGAAGCCTACTGCAAAGAACAGATGCTTTTCCGAACGGATGCAACGCCCGCTCCGGATTTCAACGGCACGCTGGAGCTGGATCTCGGGACGGTGGAGTCCACAGTCGCTGGTCCGAAGCGGCCGCAAGATCGCGTGGCACTGCGGAATGCAAAGAATTCTTTCGCCAAAGTTGTGGAAGGCGCGCCAGCAATTCATGCGGCGGTCAAAAATAACGGCGATTCGTTCGATCTTTCCAGCGGCGCGGTAGTGATTGCCGCGATCACCAGTTGCACTAACACTTCCAACCCGTCATTAATGCTGGGCGCGGCGCTGCTTGCTAAAAAAGCGGTGGAGCACGGACTGAGCGTGAAGCCGTGGGTAAAAACCAGCCTGGCGCCGGGATCAAAAGTGGTTACAGATTATCTTCAAGCTGCTGGACTCACACCTTATCTTGAAAAACTGAAATTTCATCTGGTGGGTTACGGCTGCACCACTTGCATCGGCAATAGTGGACCGCTGCCTGACGCCATCGGCGCAGCCATCAAAGATACCAACATGGTGGCTGTGGCGGTGCTTAGCGGAAATCGCAATTTCGAAGGACGCATTCATCCGCTGGTGCGCGCGAATTATCTGGCGTCGCCGCCGCTAGTGGTCGCTTATGCGCTGGCCGGACGAATGGATGTGGATCTAACCACCGAATCGCTGGGCTCCGACGCGAAAGGCAAACCGGTTTACCTGCGCGACATTTGGCCGACTCCGCAGGAAATAGAAAAAACCGTTCGCGAAGCAGTCACTTCGGAAATGTACAGCAAGCAATACGCGCAGGTTTTTGAAGGCGACGCGCACTGGAAATCCATGCCGGTGCCCGCTGGCGACATTTATCAATGGGATCCGAAATCAACGTACATCAAGATGCCGCCGTATTTCGACAACATGCCCAAGGAGGCGCCGGCGCTGGCCGACGTGCATGGGGGGCGCGTATTGGCGATTCTTGGCGACAGCGTGACCACCGATCACATTTCCCCGGCGGGCTCCATTCCCGTAGACAGCCCTGCAGGAAAATATTTGATCGCTCACGGGGTCAAGCCGCACGAATTCAATTCTTACGGAGCGCGGCGCGGCAATCATGAAGTGATGATGCGCGGCACGTTTGCGAATATTCGGCTGCGCAATCAGCTCGCTCCCGGGACTGAAGGTGGTTGGACGCTTTATTTGGACGGTGCGAGCAACGGCTCAGAAAACAACGCGGACAAAATGTCGATTTACGATGCTGCGGTGCGATATCGCGAAGCGGGTGTGCCGTTAGTGGTGCTGGCGGGCAAAGAATATGGCTCCGGTTCGTCGCGCGATTGGGCCGCGAAAGGGACGCGCTTGCTCGGCGTGCGCGCGGTTATTGCGGAGAGCTACGAGCGCATTCATCGCAGCAATTTGATTGGGATGGGAGTGTTGCCGCTGGAATATCAGGCTGGGCAAACTCGTGAGTCCTTGGGGCTGACCGGCCACGAAGTATTCGAGATTGAAGGCCTCTCCTCACTGTCACCGAAAAAACTTATCACCGTAAAAGCGAAACTGGCAGCCGGGAAGGAAAAAACCTTTTCCGCAATCGCTCGCGCTGATACGCCGGAAGAAGTGGCGTATTACCGCCACGGGGGCATACTGCAGTACGTTTTGCGGCAGATGCTTTAAAACCAAAAGCCATCATCGCGATAGCTTCCCAAAAGCTTGTTTCAATAAAAACTATCTTTTCTTTTGTGCCAGGACCAGGCCACGCGGCGTGGGGAACAACAGCGCGGTAATCAAACCTTCCGCTTCGAGTCTCAGCGCCGATTCGCGCACGATTTTCATCGCCGAATTGGCGTCGTGCATCAGAATCAATCCCCACGGATTCATTTGCGGTAGAAATCGGCGGACTTCCTGCTCGCGCAGCGGAGCATCGCTGTCGCAGAAAAGCATGTCGATGGTGCCTTCGACATTCATGTCCAGGCTGGAAACGTTTCGCGCGTCGATCCATTGTGTAAGGCCGGAAGAGTCGAATCTTTGTTTTGCGGCGGCGAAAACTTTTGGATCAAACTCGCAGGTGATTACCCGGCCCACACCGTTGGCTTTCAGGCCTTCGGCGAGTCGCAGCGTGCTCAAGCCGGAAAAAGTACCGGTTTCCACGATCAACTCGGGCTTCACCGTTTTTACCAACTGGCATAGAAAATCGAGAACTTCCACTTCGGCGCTCATGGAATCGTACATGTGCCAGCGTTCGGGATGAGGACATTCGGGTGTGGGCCGGGAATATTCCGGCTGCAGGATGTCGCCGTGCGCAGCAATGTGATCAACAATGCGATGCTCTTTCTTCAGCGCGTAGAATTGGCTTTTAATACGCCAAAGCAACACCGCGCCGGCCAGGGTGGAAGCAAGACTTGCGGCCTGCGCGTTCGAGAGGCCAAAAAACGAACGCGGATTGATGCGAATAAATTCAATCAGAAAACGAGCGATGCCGGTAAGGATCAAGTAATTGCAGAAAATTTCTCCCTTGGCCTTGGGCTTCTGCAGTGATTTTTTCCCCATGTGCCAAAGAAATACGGCGATGGCCAGCCAGATAAAAAATTCGTACAGCGGAGTGGGATGCACGTGATCGGTGGTGGGCACGACGCCATTCGGAAAGCTCATTCCCCAAGGGAGCGACGTGGGGCGGCCGTAATCACCGTCGCCGGATAGCAGGCACCCGATCCTACCGATGGCGTAACCTACGGCGGCGGCCGGGGAGCAAATGTCCAGGAATTCGAGCAGCGGAATTTTTAAATAGCGCGCCAAAATGATCAGGGCGATCAGTCCGCCCAGAAAACCTCCGAACCATGCAAATCCAAAACGGCTGAACAGCAAAGGCCAGGGATCGGCGAAAAATTCGCTAGGGCTTTCCAACACATGATAAAGCCGCGCCCCTACCAGGCCGGCGAAACCAGCAATGCCGATGATCAGAAAGCCTTCGTCTTTACGCTCGACTTGCTCGCCTTTGGATTTTTTGGCGGGAGGGAGGTACGCGCGGCGGCGATCGAAATCCGCTTGAAGCACATAAGCGGCTACTAACAATCCTGTGGCGACCATCAGCCCAAAAGTGGGAATGGTGAGCGGCCCCAGATGTAGAAATGGAATCATGAATTATCGGTGAGTTTTCGCGCTTAAAAAGTATACACGAGCGTATTGATGATTGGCCTTAGCCGCGACGCAGCATCAATCCCAGCGCCAGCCATGTCGCGAGAGCCAACCACTCCGCCATGGAAAAATGTCCCGGGAAGAATGGCAGCAGTTTCATCAACACGAGTAAGAGGGCAACAGCGATTCCCAGGCTAGTAATGAGGCGTCTGCCGAAATTCTTTTCCACCAGCCAAAACGACACGCAGGCCATGAACCATCCAGTCGCGGCGGCCATGGAGCCGACTTCCGTCACGGGAACGAGAATCGCGTCGCCCAGTAACAGGCCGACGATGGTCGCTGATGCGATGCCCACGACTGCGACTGAAGGAGTCAGAAATCGCTCGTGAACTTTGCCGAAGCGTGCAGGAATCGTGCCACGGCGTCCAAACGCGAATAACAATCTGCTGGCGGCTACAAAGTTTCCGTTGAACACTTCGAACAAGGCGACCATTGCGGAAGCCATCACGATGCGCACCAGCCAAGGCGCGCCGGTACCTGCTCGAAAGCGACCGCGGTGGCGAATGGTTTGCCCAGTAATCCTTGCCACGGTGCAACGTAAGCGACCGCAGCAGTGACCAGCACGTAGAATCCTGCGCCGACAATCACCGCCAGGAAGATTGCGCTAGAAAATCCGCGGGACCTGAACTCCGGGTGAGCTTCTTCCGCAACTTTGGGCACCGATTCAAAGCCGGTCATGAAGTAGGGCACGATCTGAAGCGTAAGCAGAACAGAGATGAACGGCGTAGAGCTGAACGCTGGATGAAAATTCGCGGGCGAACCGTGCACCGCGCTGGCCCCGACAATTACCAGGAACAGCACCAGGACGGTTCCAGCTGACCAATTTTGAAACGTGGCGCTGGCCCGAACCCCGCGGTAATTAAGGATGGTGATGAAAAATGTTAGTCCCAGACCCAACAGCAAGCGTGGCAGAAAGACGGGGTGACCGCCCAGATGATATATCTCGAAGGAATTGAGCGATGGAAAAAGATAGGAAGCCAGTTTGCCGACAGCCACGGCTTCCCAGGGGCAAACGATAAAATATGCGAGCAACATGATCCATCCGGTGAAGTAGCTGACGGATGGCGGAAAAAACTGCGCGGCGTAGGCGGCTTCGCCGGCCGCATCTGGGAGGCGCTGCACCCACTGGCCGTAAACGTAACCCACCGGCAGCAAGAGAACTCCGCCGATCGCGAACCCCAGAATTGCGCCGAGCGGCCCGCCGCGGCCGAGCCAATCGTCCATGACGACCAGCCAACCGACGCCCACCATGGTTCCAAAGGCGAGCGCGAAATAATCAGTGAAGCGCAGTTTGCGTGCGAGGGCCCCGTTCACTTCAGGTGACTCGCAATCGGGCGGTACACTCGCAACTGAAATGCACGTGTTGTAGAGACATTAGCAATTTTGATTCGCCGCAACGAATCGGCGTATCCGCACTATACTTTCGCAGGCACGCAATCTCCAGCTACACTTAATTACGCCATGAAAACCAACCAATTCGTTAAAGAAGCAGCACAACTTGCGGCGCCGTACCGTATCGCGCAAGGCGAGAAGTTTCGCTTGAAAGACCACGATCCAGAAGATACCGGCGGTATGAAGAACAAACACGAAGCTCACGGCTTGCTGCCGCACAGTGTCGAGATGTTGAGACATTTGCAGGAAAAACTTTACGCACAGGACCGCTGGGGAATGCTGGTGATCATTCAGGGAATGGACGCGGCCGGAAAAGACGGGTTGATCAGCCATGTGATGTCCGGTGTGAACCCGCAAGGCTGCGACGTGTGGTCGTTCAAAGAGCCCAGCAAAGAAGAGCTCGATCACGATTTTATGTGGAGATGCCACAAGGTAGTGCCGCAGCGCGGCAAGATTGGTATTTTCAACCGTTCTTATTACGAAGAAGTTCTGGTGGTGCGCGTTCATCCGAACGTATTACAAAACGAGAAATTACCAGAGAAGCTCATCACGAAAAACATCTGGAAAGAGAGATATGAAGATATCAATGCGTTTGAACGCTATCTGGCGCGTAACGGCATCGTGGTGCTGAAATTTTTCCTGCATCTTTCGAAAAAGGAACAGAAAAAAGCGCTTCCTTTCGCGGCTGGACGATTCCGAGAAAAACTGGAAGTTCTCCATGGCCGACGTGAAAGAGCGTGGCTATTGGAAGCAATACCAGGACGCTTACGAGGAGACCATTCAAAACACTGCGACCAAGAATGCGCCCTGGTACGTAATCCCGGCAGATAATAAATGGTTTACAAGAGTCGCGGCGGCTTTGGCGATCGTGACGGAACTGAACGCGTTGAATCTAGCATTCCCGGATGTCGAGAAATCCAAGCGGAAAGAACTGGAAAAGGTGCGGGAGTCGCTGGAACACGAAGACGATTAAGCACCTGACCCGGATAGCGGGCGATAAAAAGCTGATCATTCGAGTTTTCGCGATGACCATTACTTATTCACACTTCTTGAGGGCTTTAGTGACAATTGCTGGGAGCGGGCTGGCCCGAAAATCTAGCGCGGATCCAACTTACTTGCTCGCCGACCGAATTTCCCAGAACTGCGCTGGGGTTGAGGCCCGGATAGTTAACGAAAAGAACATGATCTTTCTGCTGGCAGAGCTGGCCGACGAGAGCGTCAGTGAGTGATGCCGGTACGTCGCCAGCGGTTTCGCCGCTGATGAGCAATACAGGACTAAAGGCGGGCTTGCGGCCTAGCGCGTTCCTGGAAAAGAAGTCTTTTATGTAGGGATTGTTCTGCCAGCCGGGCTTTACCGATTCGTTGGAGTCGGGTAGCTGCTCTGAAGGCGCTTCGCAACTGTCACCGAGAATTTTGTACAGGGTCATGCCCTCGCCGGTCAGCATGTCGTCGACTGGGAATTCCGGATGCTGATTTTTAATTCCTTGTGCCAGGAAAACCAGCATCAGATTTGATGGCGCTTGTGCAAGGTGCTCGAAAAATTCCGGCGGGTTCGCGGCGCCCAAAATTCCGATGGCCCCCAAAAACTCTTTGTTAGAGTTCTTTGGTAGAGCTTCGGCTACGCCAACGGCAACCCTCGAACCGTGGGCGTAGCCGGCAATTAGCCACTTCGATCCCAGTTGCGGCAAAGCAGCGCGGGCCGCCGCAACGGAGCTGATGACGTCCTGCGCGTTGGACGGCACATCCAAGACCGCGTATGGAAAGTTAGTGCCCAATCCCGCGTAGTCGGAAGCCACCACCGCATAGCCCAAGCCCACGTACATGGAGAGCAGCGGAGCCTCATTCAGAGTTTTTAACAAAGAGGGCGCACATTGTCTTGCAGAGCCGGTTAAATCATGGGCCCAGGCGATGATGGGCCAGCCACCAGGCGGCGGTGTTCCGCGCGGCAGCAGCACTACTCCCGACGCGACGACATCTTTGTCTTGGGTAGAGCGCGAGTGATACAGAATGCGGACGGCCGATACTGTATACGGCAAAAGATACTCGTAGAACGGTTCGGAGCGAATCAACTCACCCGGCTGGCCGGAAGGAAATGGGTCAGGCGTGTCGTAGAACTTTGCTAGCGGCAACCTGCGGGGTGTTTGAGAGGCCTTGGGATTCAAGACCTGGCTTGTGACAGACGTCACCGAAGTCACGCATAAGATAGTTGTCGCCAATAGCTTCAGAAATGGCGGGTAGAATTTTGGCTTTTTAGATTTGAAGCATGAACGAGAAACTTCGATCACTTCGGGCTGCTACCAATCGGAAACAGATTCGGAAGTCTGACCCGCGTGTTTGAACTGATTGCGTTTAGCATGTGCGATTGCGGCGATTACCAGCCACATCAAAGTGGGTGGGACGACCAACACTAATATCCCGCTGCGCAACGCTTCGATCATGCGATGTCCCGCAGAAGCAGCCTGGGTATAGCAAAGGGCGCAGCTTTGCGAATACGCCGCGGGGGAGAAAGCCAGCGTCGCGATGACCGCGAGGGCGATTGTCAGGACCTGGAAAAGGCGCTTACCCTTCACTGATTGCTCCTCGCAACCGCCACCATACCGCGACGGCCGTTACTTTGCGTAAGGCACACCGAGAAGAATTCGGAAGCTGTCCGTCCAGCCATAATTGATAGCCGCAAGCACGAAGAGGGTAAAGACCGCAAATCCGATCATCGCATTACGATTCTCAGACGCCAAGCCCATGAAGTAAAGTACGCCCAGGGCCGCTCCGATAAAAGACAAGATCAATAGCGCGCCCAACAATTCATGGGCGCCCGGGTGGCGATAGGCGACCAAGAGTTCTATCGCGGAGATGACCAGCATGCAGACATACACGACGTAATACTTGCCCGTTGCGCTTTGCTGTTGCGGTGCGTTTGTCATCACGGTTCCTTTCGCGATCTGTACTTCAGCCAGCGACGTTCATGAGATAGACTAAGGGCACAACGAACATCCACACAATGTTGATGAATTGCCAAAACAAGCCGCAGTTCTCAAGGTCAACGGCAGTGTAGCGTCCCCGCTTGTAGCCCATTCCGACGATTACGAAAGCAATGAGCGCGGCGATTACGTGCAACAACTCGATGCCAGTGATGCTGTAGTAGGCGCCGCCAAAGAGCCCGGTGCCCCACGGGTTTTTGTAAAAGGTGACGCCCTGATGGATCATGCTGAACCATTCGCGCAAGTGTAATGCGACGAAAACGAGGCCCATGAGCAAGGTGATCATGGTAAAGCGAAAGGCTTCGGCGCGTCTCTCAGCACGCGCAGCGCGCACTGCCAACACCATGGTCAAACTGCTGGTGATCATGATGAAAGTCATGATCATGACGCTGATGATGGTGCCTGACTGGTAGGGCCTGGGCCAATCGGGTTGAGCATTCCTGAGAAATCCATAAGCGATCAGACATCCGGCAAAGGTCATGATGTCGGAAATAATGAATAGCCACATCGCCAATTTTTTTGCCGGAACGGCAAAAGGCGAAGGCTCGAACACCGGGGCATGGTGCCCGTGTCCGGAACCTCCCAGGACTACTTCACTATGGCTCACGACGCCTCCTCATGATCGAGCGCGTTAAATTCTCATCCACAGCAGGACGAAGAGATAGACCCAAAGTACGCCCATGAAATGCCAGTAATATGCAGTCGCATCCAAGGTGCTGCGGCGCAACGTTGAATGACTCAGTTTACCGATTACTCGGACTAAACCCCCAAGCCCGCCCAACACGTGCAGCGCATGGATGGCGGTAAACACATAAAAGAAAGAGCTGTTTGGATTAGTAGCCAGATATAAGCCCTGCGCGCGCAGTTGCAACCAAGCCATATATTGGCTGGCCACAAACAAAAGCCCGAGGCCTAAAGTGAGATACAGCCAAAGTCGAGGGCTCTCAACGTGAGTTGCGCGACCAGTCATGTAGGCGGCGACATGGCGACGGGCCACTTCGAGAGTTCCACTGCTGACCAAAATTACGAACGTGCTGAAGAACAGAATGGGAGGCAGGGTTATGTGCCGCCAGTCAGAAGAAGCGCCTTGACGAACGATCAGTGCGCTGGTTAAGGCGGCGAAGGACATGCAGATCGCCGCGATGCCCACCCAAATCGCGCTGGACGAAGGCGCCGGAGAGTACTGGTCGACTACTTTCAGACTACCACCAGCTGGAATGAAGTCGTGCCCGCCGGAATTGCCGGCGCCGCTCAATTGAGGGCGCTTCGGTAGCGGCAGCGCTTCAGGTTCTGGAGGTGGAATAGTGGTAGCCATGTTTTCCGTTTCAGAGGAAATCAATCCTCCCGTCAGCACCCAGTCGGAGACGGCTCGGGTGAGTCTTGCATAATGTAGTCAGTCCCGGATGCGGTCTTCACGCCGTACTGATCCGCATCGTGATAAACGACCGGGTCCTTACCGCCAAAGTTATTCCATGGCGGTGGCGAAGGCATAGCCCACTCGAGCGAAGTGCCTTCCCAGGGATTAGCAGGCGCCGGCGCCCCACGGAACAAGCTGTGAACCAGGTTGTATAGGAATATGAACTGCACCGCGCCCGTGAAAAGAGCGGCGATGGTAATGAACTGGTGCAGAGGAATGAGCGGCTTCAAGTAGTCATCGGTGAACGCCGAGTAGCGGCGCACATTGGCAGCCCAACCCAGGTAGTGGAAAGGCATGAAGGTGCAGTAAGTACCGATAAAGGTCAGCCAGAAATGGACCTTGCCCAAAGTGTCGTTCATCATTCTTCCGGTCATCTTGGGGAACCAGAAATAGGTTCCAGAGAAGATTCCGAAAATTGCGGCCACGCCCATGACCATGTGGAAGTGTCCAACGACGAAGTAAGTGGCATGCAGCATGATGTCGATGGATGGCTGAGCGAGGAAGAAGCCGCTGACTCCGCCGGTAACGAACATGGAAATAAAACCAAGCGCAAAAAGCGACGCGGCATTGATGCGGATTCTCGATCCGTAGAGACTGCCGATCCAGATGGTCACCAGCACAGTGGAAGGAATGGTGATCATCAGGGTGGGGAAGAGAACACCAGCGATGAGAAGGGGTTCATGCCGCTGACGAACATGTGGTGTCCGTACACCATGTAACTCAAGAAAGCCAAAGCCCACATGGAGTAGAGGATAGCTTTCATGCTGACCATGGGCCGGCGCATGTTGGTGATAAGTACGTGGGTTATGATGCCCATGCCGGGCACGATGGCGATGTACACCTCGGGGTGACCAAAGAACCAAAAGAGATGTTGCCAAAGTAGTGTGGAACCGCCGGAGTGCGGCACCAACTGGTCGTTGATTACCAAACCGGAAGCGATGAAGAAACTCGTGCCGGCGACGTGATCAAGAATTAGCAAGACACAAGCAGGCATTAGTACCGCGAAGGCGGTCAGACCCATGCAGGAGGTGATGAACCAGGCCCATGCTGTGACCGGAAGGCGTTTCAAGGTCATGCCCTTGCAGCGCATGTCGAGCACGGTGGAGATGAAGTTCAGAGCGCCGAGTAATTGCCCGATGCAAAAAATACCGATGGCTGCGGCCCAGAGAACCTGGCCGGTGCCTTGTCCCGGTCCAGTGTCTTTTCCGATGGCGCTGAGCGGCGCGTAGGCGGTCCAGCCAGAGAGCGGCGGCCCTTCAGTGGTGAAGAAGGCGGAGACCAGAACGCAAAAAGCGACGAAGGTGGTCCAGAAGGACATCATGTTGAAATGCGGGAAAGGCATGTCTTCGGCGCCGACCTGGATGGGTAGAAAGAAATTGCCAAAGGCCGCGAAGGGTGCGGTAGTGAGCACAAAAAAGACCATGAAGGTTGCGTGCATGGTCATGATGCGGAGGTACAGTTCCGGGGTCATGACACCGCTGGGCGCGCCGTTTGGCGAGAAAGCCTGCAGCCCCGGAATGGCCAGGTCATTCCAGCCGAGGTGGATACGCATTAGCCAAGAAAGCACCATGCCGGTCAAAACCGCGGCGAGCGCTAGCGCGTAATACTGCTTGCCGATAACCTTGTGATCCAGACTAAAGACGTGCTTGGAAAGGAAGGTGGTCGGAGGACCATGTACTACCGCTGGAGCTGTTGATACTGCTGGCTTGTCATGCATCCTTCACCTCACGCATCTCACGAAAAAAGACTCGCTGCCGGATCTCTGACTCGATAACTACTGAGCTGCTGCTTGTTTCTTTTGCCAGTCGTCAAAATCCTCGGGAGACATAACTTCCAGGTAAGCGCGCATGTTGTAATGTCCGAGACCACACAATTGCGAGCATACAATTTCGTACTTGCCGATTTTCGCGGCGGTAAAATGCACGGAAAGATCGAGGCCGGGCACGAAGTCTTGATGGATGCGGAGCGCAGGGACGTAGAAGGAATGACTAACGTCCTTGGCGTGCATGAGGAGATGAATCTCCTTGTTTACGGGGATGGCCAGCTCGGCGGCGACGACGTCGTCCCTGGATTCCACGTCATGTTCCGGATCGAGGCCAAACAAATTCTGAGTGGCCTCACTGATCATCTCGGGATGAATTGGACCGAACTTTCCGTCCTTACCGGGATAACGAAAATAAAATGCAAACTGCCCGGCTTGAACCTGGATGGGCATGGCGTCGGCCGCCGGCGGAGTAAAATAAACCCTGGCCCAAGCCTTGGATCCAAACGCGCCCAAAGCTAGAACTTCAACACCTACCAGAACAATTGAGGCAATGATCAAACCTTTGGCCCCGCCGGGGAAAACTTTAAATTTTCCTTCAGGGCCCGGCTTGTTTGAGGGGGACTTCCAGATGAACAGGGCCAGAAGGATTTGCGCAGCCAGAAAGGATATGCCGGCCTCCATCATCGTATCGGCCATCTGATCATCAATCATCTGGCCGTGAGTCGAGATGTCCGCGGGTGCTTCCCAGGTGTGCATGATTACGGGAATCGCCGAAACAATGGCGATCACTATGATGGTCACTGCCAGTAGTTTAGCCATTGCTTCCCGCCTTTGCCCGCTACTCACATGGGCGAATCAATTCGGATATCGAGCCGTAAAATGGTTGCAGACTCTGGAAGCCGCTCGTACATTCCGCGAACCAAGAAACACAAAGAAGCCACGCCAGCGAGTTCGATCGTTCAGATTATGTGTAACAAGCTATATGTGCATTGGATCACCCAACGCGCACGAGACACAAGACTAGTAAGGCTTGGCTTTGAAAACGAAATTGACGCTCTTCGTTTCGCTACCCGAGATGGTGACGTCCTGCGTTTGCGTTCCGTACGATTCATGCCATGCGGTGACAGTGTATTTACCGGCCGGCAAATTGGGCAGTGTGAACGAACCGTCTTCCTTAGACACAGCATAGTGCGAATTCTTCAACACCGCGAAGTCACCGTGCATCCAGGGGTGGACGTTGCACTTTACGGGAATGAATTCCGCCAGGGCGAACTTTTCGGAGAGTGGCGGCGTTCCGGGGGGCTGAGACTTATTCCATTCGTGATTTATTTTTGCCAGGGGATGGATGTTGTGAGAGGTCTGATCATCATTCACGACTTTCAATTCCTGATTGGTCTGGAACGCGAGCACATGGGGGCGGTAGCGGCAACCCTTCTGGTCAAATGTCACCGCCTGCGAAGGAGGAGGTTCATCAGGCGCGCCTGCCGAAATGTAGACGACAACGTATTCCAGAGAATTGCCCGGTCCGGTAACCACCGTTTCGGTGGTCGGAGGAGTTGTGTACTGCTTGGCGCAGCTGGGCTCCTTGGACATATCGATGGTCTTCTGCTTCGCGGGGGTACCTTCGTAGGTGACTTTTCCGCTGACGGAGCCACCCGCTGGCTTAGGCGGACCAGCGAAGGACATGGCCGCTACGCCAGTTAATAAAAATGCTGCCGTGATAATCTGTTTGTGACGCATTTCTGTTCTCCTTGAAACCTCTTGCCACTAGAAAGCTACTGCTTGATACCTGAACCGGTAGGGGTACCGGTAATTCTTTGTGCGCTTACAATCGCGGCACCTTCCGGGGTGCTCATCCATAAAGCCAGCTCGGGACTCTTCTTGTTTACCTGCAATGTCCTCAAGTAGTGGACGAGATCCCATGCTTCTTCGGGTTTGACCACGTCGCCAAACGACGGCATTGGAGTGCCGTCCAGGCCGGTGAGGAAAATCTTGTACAGATCGCGGTTGGTCACGCCGCACTTGAAGCGGGAGCCGGCGGCGAAGTTATATGGGCGGATGGGTTGATCGTTGCTGTCGGTGAGGGTTGAAGCAGATGGACCGTCGCCACGGCCTTCCTGTCCATGACACTTCCAGCATTCGAGTTTCTGAAAAAGTTCCTGGCCGTGCTTGATGCTTTGGACAGTCAACGCAGGTTCGGCTGGAACGTTGATAGGATCGCCGGGCTTTTCAGTTTGCCAGCGCGGTGAAAAAGTCTTAATAAACGCAATGAGATCGGCACGGTTTTGATCGGTCAGCGTTATCCAGGAAGGCATGTTGCTGTTATTCAGACCGCGCTCGGAGAGTTGAAAAGGTCCTGATCCAAGGGAAGTGTGCCGGTGGGGGTCGAACGGCATTTGAAGCTCGCCGCGACGAAATTGCGGGGCAAGATGTTGAGGTAGGGACCATTTTCCCCATTGCCATCGCCGCGGAATCCGTGGCAGCCCCAGCAGTAGCGGTAATAGAGTTGCTTACCGGCAGCCGAGTGCCCGGTGTACTTGCCAATGTGAGATTCCATTGGCGCATTGCGGTCAGGCACGACCGCGGCTTTTTCGGCCGGCGGAGCTTGCTGTGCCGGAGCCGGTTGAGTGGCGGGCTGCGCGGAGCCTTGCTGAGATTGTGGCTGCTGCGCGAAAGCTGCGAGTGGGCAAACGGCGAGAAGTGCGACAGCCAACTTCGTGATTTTCATTAGGCTCATCGTTTTTACCCTTAGAAGTCGAAGTCAAATCCGGCGAGCAAGCTGCTGGTGGTTAGATCTTGTGCAGTAATTGGCGACGCGCCTCGCTGGCGCATGATGGCGTACTCGTTGTGGAAAGCAAAACCGGCGCGGCTAGAGATAAACGGGTAGTAACGCCAGCCAAAGGTCAGAACGTCTTCGTTGCCGAAGTTGCCAGGATTGGTCGCGAAAACCTGACGGGACATGCGGATGGCTTCATAGCGATTGATCAGAATCAGCTGCGGATTGAAATTGTAATGGGTCTCGATGAGCGCGCCATTCCACGTTGGTGCGCGAGCTGTAACGCCATTGGCGTCGGTCGGGAGTGGGTTGGTCGACGGAGTGTTTGAGCCGAGGAAAGCATTATCCCAACCGTGGAAGTACATGGTGGTGACATCAAGCTTCTTGAAGTACCACATGCCGATTAAGCCGTCGCGGTAAAAGCTCTTGTTGCCAATGCCAGTTCCAGGCACACCGACTCCGCCTTGGGTGAACTGGAAATAGGTGGGCATATTTCCAATGTAGGCGAACGCCCCGACTCGCTGAACACCCAAGCTGCCAACCTCGAAAGCCCTGCTAGCAGCAAAGAAACCGCTATAGCCCCTACCGTTAGGCAAGCCGGGCTGACCGTCCTGGGAACTCAGCAGAGAAGCCGAAACGCGCGTGCGGTCGTCTTTGGAGTGGCCCATGTATTCCAGGCCGACCTGATTGTCGCCGATGCCGAAACCATATGATTCTGTAACGGCGCCCGGAGCAGCGAGACTTCCAGGGGAAACCAGCGGTTGGAAGTGATAGTTGGCGTACACGCCCGCGACATTGGTGATGGTCAAAATGCGTTTTTCGGAGAGCAAGTTATCCAGCTCGAACTTGCCCAACTTGATGTTCAACCAACTGCTCCCCAAGATATTGTCAACACGCGCCCAGACGGACTCGAAATGGAAAGAGGCGGTGTTATCTGAAGAAGGGAGGACATAGAACGAAAAATTCTTTGCGAGCGTCCCGGCGGTGTGAAAATCCAATCCACTCCAATCGAAGCCGTGGGTGGTGACCTGACCCTCGGCAGTCAGCAGCCCATTAGGGCCATCGACGTTTGTCAGGTTCTGGCTTTCACGATGCCAATTGGGCGTAATGCGGAAGGTGACGGGCCAGTAAGAAGGATTCTGGAAGATGGGAGCGTCGCGATCATTGCCCAATTGGTAGCCATTGTCTTTGAAGGCCTGTCCAAAGGGGCTGAGCTTGGGCCACGCTTCGTGGCACGAGGAGCATGGCAATCCATATTTTCTTGCGAAGGCCGGTAAGGCGGAAGCGGGCTGAACATTCGCGAAGAGAAAAACAAACACGAGAAAAGCGAGCAAGAGCGAGGAAGTGAATCCGAAAAACTTTTCCTTCACCGCTGCCTTCGAAAGCAAGGACATACCGCCTCCTCTTTCAACACTCAAAACGATGTGCCAAAGGAAAGTTCAAACCGCAGTGTAAGGAAGGGAAAAGGTGACCGCAGACTAGTCCACTTGGTCTCGGAGAGAGACCTACAGCCTTTACTGACCGCAAAGAAGTGTCCTGAAGCATGCCCTATGGAATTCCCGGCACCCTTTTTGCGAAGAGAAAAGGCGCCATAACTCCAAGTCCCTGAACCGTCGCGAATCCTACATCCACGAAAAAATGAATGCAAGTGATTTTTTTAATTTCTGGTTGAAAAAAAATTCGGCTAACACTCGCGATAGTGGCTGCTTACAGGAATTGGGATATTTTTGGTGTGGGGTTATCGATTTTTGTATCTTCGAGGCCGCGCTGGACCGAAATTATTGTGATCAACTTGAATAATGATGACGTCCAGCATTCCGTGCGGAAACCCAGCGTCGCTTTATGACCTCTAATCGAAGCGGCGCTTGTAGCTGTTCCGCCCTGGCCGCTGACGATTCCGGGAAAGTGTTATTCTCGTCGGGCCAACATCAAACTGCCCGGCGATAATCGGCCGATAATCAGCGGGGGGGATGGAAATAGATTTAAGAATGGCAATAATTCCGATGACCTTAAGCGACAAGCTGAACAATCTCATCAAGGGAAATTTTCGACGGGCAAAAATGAGGAACTCCTTGCGTTCGAGTTCCACGATTCTTTTGTCTGCCGCGTTATATATCGTGCTTGCCGTCATAACGGGACCAGACGCGGGGGCGCAGCAACTTCGGAGTTCCGGTTTTGCTGGTGAATTATTAGGCGCCAAGGCGGACGTGCTGCAAGCAGTAAACGAAGTTCTGGAAGACCAGATAATTCACG
The DNA here is from genome assembly GCA_963705755.1 of uncultured Acidobacteriota bacterium. GTDB lineage: Bacteria > Acidobacteriota > Terriglobia > Acidiferrales > UBA7541 > Acidiferrum. The sequence continues at coordinate 31,906 of CAVPKZ010000146.1, forward strand.
GTACGTGGATCTACGACAAAGATCGCACGCTGATGGACGCAACGGTGGTCACCTCGACTCCCTTGTTCGCGCCCTGGAAAGGTCCCGGGCAGGTATTTTATAAGATTCGCAAAGATGCTATCGCGCCTCGCCATTTCATGGACAGCGCGGATCAAGGAACTATCGCAGTGCGATACATCGTCATTGCGGAACAGGAGGGGCGCACCCGGGTGCGCATCGACGCGGTTTACGTGGAGAACACGCACCGGACCTTGCATGATTCGGATGGCACGGTGGAATCCAGCGAGTACAAGGCCATACAAGAGCATTTGCAAGCCATCCAGCTTGACGCGCAAGCGGCGGCGGACATGAAACGGCGGCGAGACAGCGCGGACCTCGTAAAGCAGACAGTTATTCGCAGACGCGAGGATGAAAGAAGTTTATTGGCTTCGACGCAAAGCTCAGTGAAGGATATCGAACAGCGCCTGAAAGATTTGCGACACGAGGTGGAGCGCCGAGTTAAAGCGCCGGGAACGGATTTGAAGGCAGCGCCGTTTCAGTCTTCGGCGAAAGTGGTGAGCTTGCCGGCTTATACGGAAGTGGTGATCGTGATTGTCACGCCGCACTGGTTGGGAGTGGAAACTCCGGACGAACAGCGCGGATGGATTGCGATCGAGCAGCTGGAACCATTGCCGTGAATGTGACCAAAGATTTTCTAAAACTTAAAATTCGACATTTTGCAGTGGCGCTGGTTCTCTGTGCGTTTGCGGTTTTCTCTGCGTACGGGCAGGCGATGCCGTACGCCCGGACGTTTTCAAAACCAAAAACAGAAGTCGAACAGGCATTGAAGGACTTGCAGGCATACACGGGGCAAAAGCTGCCGATCGTGGATGGGTTCGTGGGTACCACGCAACAGCCGCTGGAGCGCTACGAACGAGCGTTCTACCAGTTCTCCATTGAAGTTTTGCCGGGGGTTCCTACGGGAACGATTGTGCAGGTAAGCGCGAAGAAACCTTGTTTGCTCAAGATGCGATGAAAACCGAGCCCACGCATTACAAACTGGCCTTCGGAAAACAACAAGGTGCAGGTGGTCTATATTCACTACGGCCCCCATGAAAAATCCCGGCAGCATCCCCATCCTCAAGGAGTGATTGTCAACATCACCGCGGCTCATCTTCTTTTTACGGATCAGGACTAGGAAAAACACAGGAAGTTTATGCGAAACCCGGGGAGGCGAGATGGTTCCCTCCCTTCCAGCACACTGTAGAAAACCTCGGCGATACGGACTACAGCGGAGTCTATGTGGGGGTGAAAGGCGGCGGCTCAGCCCGCGGCAGCGCTGCCCGGCCGCTTTTTCTACCCTACGAACGCGCGGCCAGGTTTCTGGCTGCGTATCTGGCCGATTCGCGATTGACGCGCGAATCTCGGTCCGCTCCCAGCCACTAGAAATAAATGTGAGGGCATCCGCCCCTTCGACGAGTTCAGCGCAGGCTCTCGGCTATCCGTATCGCTTAGCGACGCCTTTATACTCTTCTCATGCCTCGTTCCATCGCCCGCGAACAGATGTCCCTTCGCCCGCTCCGCGCCAAACGCCCGCCCGCCTCACTTCCCGGCGCATCGGAATTCACACGTCCACCGCCGGAGGAATTCACAATGCCGCCGAGCGCGCTTACCGCATCGGCTGCAACACGCTGCAAATTTTTTCCACCAGCCCTCGCCAGTGGGAGCCCTATGTATTGAGTTATCCGCTCTGCGAGCAAATGCTCCGTCTGCGCCGGCAATACAATCTTAAACCGCTCGTAATCCACACGAACTATCTGGTAAACCTTGCCAGCACGAACGAATTGTTTTTGAAGAAATCCGTAGAGGCGTTTCGGGGAGAAATAGAACGCGCCCTTGCAACTTGCGCCGATTATCTCGTGCTTCACCCCGGTTCATTCCGGGGCAGTAATCGCGAAGCTGGACTTCTTCAAACCGCCGCCGCGATTGCCGCGTCCACCGAAGGCCTCGATCTCGCGCAAGCCGGACTTACTATCCTTATCGAAAATACCGCCGGAGCGGAGTTTTCTCTCGGAAGCAGTTTCGAGCAGGTCGCGGAAGTCATCGACCGTCTGCGCGGCATCGTCCCCACCGCCGCCTGCATCGATACCTGCCACACCCACGTCGCCGGCTACGACATCGTCACCGAGGAGGGCATTTATCAGACGTTGCAGCATCTCGACGCAACCATCGGCTTGAACAACGTAAAAGTAATTCACTGCAACGATGCCAAAGCTTCTCGCGGATCAAGCTCGACCGTCATCAGCACATCGGAAAGGGGACTATCGGCAAAGAACCGTTCCGAATTCTGCTTAACGATCTGCGACTTGCGCACATTGCCTTCATTGCCGAAACACCAATCGACAAACCCGGCGATGACCGCCGCAACGTCGAAGCGTTAAAGAAACTGGTTTCCTCGTGGCTTATTGTCCAGCGCGGACGGGGGTAATACCAGGCGGCCGGGAGGCTTAGTTTTGGCGTCGCCCTTTTCCTGGGCGTAGACGAGATCGAGCCCACCTTCGTCGGTGGGAGAGGCTTCGGCCAATGCCGCTGCCAGCGCCCGAAACGAGCGGCTTACGTCCTGATTTTCTTGCAGCACCACCGGAGTGCCATGATCGATCGCGGGTGAGATCGCCTGGAAGGCGTTGGGAATTTTCCACAGCACTTTGCAGCGTGTGAGCGTTCGATATCTTCGTCGGTAAAGCCGGGAATCTTCTTGTACCGGTTTAGAACCATACGCAGCCGGTTGCGGCCGGCGCCTTCCTCGAGGAAAGCATGAATGCGGCCCGCGCTCCACAGCGAAACCACGTCGGTTTGAGCGACCATTAACACGGCATTCGACAGATCGGAGAGCAAGCGCGCGGTCGAATCAAGGCGGCTGGAAGTATCCACCACAACGAATCGATAGTGATTCACGAGCAAATCAAAAAGACGGGCCAATTCAGCCGGAGTTGGAACGGAATGATAAGGCTGCTGCGGACCGGCCAGAAGATGCAATCCATCTTTCGACGTTGTCATCAAGCCATCCAGCAGGGAGGCGTCGAGGCGGTGCAGGTTTTCCAGAGCGTCGGGAACGCCGAAGCTGGGGCGTAGATTAAGGTGCAGGTGCGCGTGGCCAACGGCGCAAAATCCACCAGAACCACGCTGCCATGCGACTGCTGAAGAGAAACGGCGGTGTTTACCGCGGCGGTGGTGGCGCCTGCGCCGCCTTTGGCGCTGAGAAAAGTGAAAATTCGCGCCTTGCCAGCGCCGCCACGAGTACGAGTGCGGTTGGAGCTGAAACGCGTCAGAGCCTCCAGCAGGGCGTCGGAGCCGGCGTCGTCATCGAGGTATTCGCCCGCACCGGCCCGCATGCTGGCCACGATAATATTGGGCTGCCGCATGCTGCCATTGGCGAAAATCGCGAGCTGAAGCGTATTGGATTGCAGCAGTTCGATCGCTTTCACCGCGGCGGAAGGATTGTCTGCGGAAATATCGACGATAACGATCTCCGCCCGCAAATCCTGAATTTTGCGAAGGACAGATCCGTCGGCCCGCTGGGGAATCCGATATTGCTAAACACAACCCGGCCCAGGCGCGTCGCCTCGACGCGGCCCTGAAGGTCCGGCAAACGATCTCGATCTTCCGATAGGAGGGCTACGGCAATCCCATGCATTGCGCGGTTCTCGCTGATTTCTCTAGGTGTTTGCATGTTAGAAAGAGAAAGTACTCTTCGCCAAATGACCTAAGTAATCCGGTGGGGGCATACGGATTTGCAACTCACGGAGGCGGAAGAGTAATCGTCTGCAAGCCGGAAACCTGAACGGGAGGTGTACCGCAAGACTCCTCAAACCAATCCGCAGTAGTGAGAGCATTTTATGCTAAGCCGCGAAGATTGGAAAGGACTCAGAAGGCCGAACGAAAAATAGCCGCCCCGACTGAATTTGCCTACGATCCAGTTCGGCTGCGGTTTCCAGCATCCCAGCCTGCGGATCAATGAGCTTGCGCTCGTGGAGGGGAGAGTGGCGTAGCGGGACGCTCCGCTTCGCTGCCGCTGTGGAGCGCCGAAATACGGCGGAAGTCCGCCGAGCCGTCCTCGGTTTCGGGGAGATAGTCGTAGCCGCTTAAGCAGACGGCGACGCCGATCTTGGTTTCATCCGCTTTAATCTCGCTCGGCCCAGCTAAGCCAGACTTGCTTTCTTCTGGGTGGGGCAGCGTTTCTGCCGCGGGTTTCCAATTGCTGTCGATGGGCGTTACGACCCGCAGTACCCGGCCGCGGCAGCGAACTCGCATACTTTCGCCGAGCGTGATCTCCGAAGGCATCTTCAGCGTGAGTTCAATTTCCGCGCCTTCCGTGAGAGACATATCGGTGATAAAGAAAGCGCCGCGGGAGCTTACATCTTGGGTGAAGCCCAAACCTTCGGCCGAGGTTGCGACGTCTCGCAAGGATACTGGCAGGTTAAAAGCGAAGCGCTGCCCAACGCGGCGTTCAACCCTAACCGGTGGCGTAGTCATGGTCGTGTCCCTTCCCCAGGGAATCGCCGGAAAGAAAGCAACTGCAACTGTAGCGCAGTTCCTTCGGTCTGGGAAGTCCAAAAAATGAACGAATGTTGCGAACGCAACTCCGCGGCTCGATGAACCTCCCGCGCACGCCTCCCATAAGCACTTAAAGACTTGAACACCCTCCGTGCATGCGCGGACTAACACTTGCGTGCCCAATGAAAAAATCCCGCACAAGTTATATTGATGTAAAGCTCAGTCACCGTCATCCAACGAAAGACAAACGTGCCGGATTTGAAAAGCCCAATTCAGGAAAGCGCGGAACAAACCGCGTCTGAGCGTCCCTCGCGCTGGCAGGTTGCAGGACGGGCGTTGCGCCATCGCAACTTCCAGCTGTTTTTCAGCGGACAACTGATCTCTCTGATCGGTACCTGGATGCAGAGCGTGGCGCAATCGTGGCTCGTTTACCGCCTCACCGGATCGGCTTTGCTGCTTGGCTCGGTTGGCTTCGCCAGCCAGGTTCCGGTGTTTCTTTTTCCCCCTTGGGAGGGATCGCGGCCGATCGTATCAACCGCCGTCAAATCGTCATCGCCACGCAAATTGCGTCGATGGTTCTGGCTTTCGCTCTGGCCACGCTCACCTTGCTTCACAAAGTTCAGGTCTGGCATGTATTCGTCTTAGCGGCTTTGTTGGGTGTGGTGAACGCGTTTGATATCCCCGGCCGTCAGTCCTTTCTGGTGGAAATGGTCGGGAAAGACGACTTGATGAATGCGATCGCCCTGAATTCTTCCATGTTCAACGGCGCCCGGGTGATCGGTCCGGCAATCGCCGGAATACTGGTGGCAAAGATCGGCGAAGGCTGGTGTTTCTTCGCGAATGCCGTGAGCTACATCGCGGTGATCATCGGATTGCTGCTGATGAAAGTCGAGAGTCCGTTGCGCTCCGCGATGGCGTCTCCGCTGGAGCATATGCTGGAAGGCTTCCGCTTCGTAAATGACACCAAACCGATCCGCGCGCTCTTGCTTTTGCTGGGATTGGTAAGCCTTGTCGGAATGCCCTATGTGGTCTTGATGCCGATCTTTGCCGACAAGATTTTGCACGGCGGCGCGCAGGGACTGGGCATACTCATGGGCGCGACCGGCGTGGGCGCACTGCTGGGGGCGTTGACTTTGGCTTTCCGCGAAGGGGTGAAGGGCTTGGGCCGCTGGGTGGCAGTATGTTGCGCAGGTTTTGGTTTGAGCCTGACGGTGTTCTCGCTCTCGCACAACTTCTGGATTTCGGTGATCCTGCTTTTGCCGGTTGGTTACACCATGATGTTGCAAATGGCGTGCTCGAACACTTTGATTCAGGTGATGGTTCCGGATGCGTTGCGCGGGCGGGTGATGGCGGTGTATTCGATGATGTTCATGGGCATGGCTCCGATTGGCGCTCTGCTGGGCGGCGCGATCGCCGACCGGTTGGGCGCTCCAATCACCGTGGGAATTGGCGGAGTAGCCTCGATATTCGGTGCTGGATGGTTCTGGATGCAACTGCCTAAGATTCGCGTAGAAGCTCGGCGTTTGATCGTGGCGCAGGCCGTGGCCGGCGGCGAACCCTCGGAGATGACCGCCCAGGCGGTTGAAGATTAGCGGGCTACTGAAAACTCCCATTAGGTCAGGTTTTGGGAAGGGCACGACTTCAGTCGTGCCGTTAAGTGCTTAAACGCTAGCCGCGCTTCAGCGCCTGTGGGTTTGTATCGGCATCAGCACCGGGTTTTGAGCAGTCTGCCACAGCCCTGAAGCCAACCCTCGAATGACTTAACCTCTAGCGATACGCCTCCGGCGGCAATCCGGTGATTCGTATGCCGGCGTGGCCCTTGTGCCGGATATTCATCCCGATTAACAATGCGGTGATCTGCTCGAGGGTGCGCGCGTTCTCTAGTTTGCCGCCATCGATCGCGCGCACGCCGGGAATCTTAGCGGCTAAGGAGCGCGTAAGTTGTGAGGCTTGCGGATCGTCGCTGCACACGATCACATCGCAGTCGAGATTCTCGTCTCCGTTCAAGAGTTCCGCGGATAGATTATGAAATGCCGCGGCCACACTCACGCCCTTGGGCACAAGTTCGGCGGCTTGCTGCGCCGATGATCCCTGCCAAACGCCGAGCGTGCGCGAAGCGCGTCCGCCGATGCTGGCTGCCAGCGCCACAGTGGCGTCGATCAGAATGCTTCCGGATCGGATCGCGGGCTTGAGGTTTTTTAGCAGCGCGGCCTGGCCTTCGAACGGAACGGTCAGCACAAGAATATTCGCGGCGGCGCAAGCGGCAGAATTTTCCTCGCCGGAAACGCTCGCTTGATTGCCGGGCATCCCTTTGATTTTTTCTTCGATCTTGGCGGCGGCTTCTTGCGCGCGCCCCGCATCGCGCGATCCAATGATCACAGTCTCGCCTGCGCGCGCCCAGCGCAACGCGAGCCCGGTACCCGCAGGGCCAGTGCCGCCCAGAATGGCGATGGGACGCGAAACGCCGCTCATGCAACTTCCGGCTCAGAAATTACTTCGGTAGTGAACTCCGCGAGCGGAACTTTGAGTTTGATGCGTGTGTAGGTAGTGTTGCGCTCGGCGGGAACGCGGCCAGTTTCCAGAATCAGCGATTGAAAATCTTCCGGGCTGGTATATTGGCCGGCGGTGGCCCCAGCCTCGCGCGAGATGTTTTCTTCCATCAGCGTGCCGCCGTAATCGTTCGCTCCCGCGTGCAGGCAAAGCTGCGACAATTGCCGATTCAACTTCACCCAAGAAACCTGAATGTTGTTGATCGACCCGGCCAGCAATAGCCGCGCCAGAGCGTGTACCTTGAGATGCTCAGCTAGCGTTGGTCCACTGCGGGCCAGGCCCTGGTGAAAAAGAAGAGTGTTCTGATGTACGAAACCAAGGGGAACGAATTCCGTGAACCCTCCGGTTTCGTTCTGAATGTCGCGCAATAGCCGCATTTGCCGGACCCAGTGCTCCGGCGTTTCCGCGTGCCCATACATCATGGTGGAAGTGGAGCGAATGCCGAGGCGGTGCGCGGTGCGGATCACTTCAATCCACTGCACGGTGCTGAGTTTGTTGGCGGAAAGTATTTGGCGGATTTCATCGTCAAGAATTTCGGCGGCGGTGCCGGGCAGAGTACCAAGGCCATTGTCCCGCAGCATGGAAAGATAATCGGCGAGCGTCATGCCAGTGAGTTCGACGCCGTAAACAATTTCCATGGGAGAGAAGGCGTGAATATGCATGCCGGGAACGGCATTTTTAACCGAGCGCAAAATATCCCGGTAATAAAAAGAAGGCAAGCCATGAGGCAGACCGCCTTGAATGCAAACTTCGGTAGCGCCGAGTTGCCAGGCTTCAACCGCTTTATTCGCAACCTCCTCAGGACTCAAGAAGTAAGTGTCGGATTCGCGGGGGCCGCGGCTGAAGGCGCAGAACTTGCATCCCACAAAACAAATATTGGTGAAGTTGATATTGCGATTCACCACATAAGTGACGAGATTGCCGCAAAGCTCGGCGCGCAGGAGATTGGCGGCTGTGAGCATGCCAAGAAGGTCATTATCTTCAGCCCAGGCTAGTTGGTATGAGTCTTCTTGTGAAATTGCGTTGCCGTTTTGAGTTTCGAGGATTCGTTCGAGAGAAGAACGGATCGCGGGCGCGATGCGCGGCGCAATGTCGGCCCAATCGAGGGCAGGAAAGCTTTCCAATTCCGCGATGGAGAGTTGCCGAGCCATGCGTTCCTCCAAAGACCTTCGATCAAAGGCCTCGCCTTAAAATTACTCCTCCCATCGGTGCTTTGGCGAATTAGCGGAACAAATTTTTCGCAGCGGGACGAAGCAGATCTCGCGAACGGCCTGGGCCAGGCTCGTAACGGAAGCCGCGAACGATGCAAGCGGGGGCGCGGTTGAGCTTGCCGCAGACCAATCCAGCGGCAGCGGCCAGTTCGTCGGCGATGGCTTCAAGGCTGGCGTGCAAGGTGTAGCCATGAGGGTCGCGGCGGCCTCGATCGTCGCGGAGAGCCTTCATTCCGGCTATGCCGATGCAAAAATCGACCAGGCCCTCCCGCCAGGGACGGCCAAACGTATCGGTAATCAGAACAGGTATGCTCAGCGCCGTTCGCTTCTTGAGTTCGCGATGAAGTTTGCCGGCGGACCGGTCGGGATCCGCGGGAAGAAGCAAAGCATGTTCACCGCCATCGACGTTGGAGACATCCACGCCGCTATTAGCGCAAATAAAGCCGTGGCGAGTTTCGGTAATAAGCACACCGTTTTTCTGCCGGATCACGGCTCGGCCCTCGCGCAGGGCAAGCTCGATGACGCGGGCGTCCAGAGCGTATTTCTTCGCCCACGCGCGTGAAGAGGCAGAAGGTTTGATCGAAGCTAAATCGACGATTCGTCCCTCGGCTTTGGAAACGATTTTGTGTTTGACGACGAGAATGTCGCCAGGCTCAAGGGTTAGATTATGGTGCCGTAAGGATTGGAGAAGTTTTTCCGCGATCGAATCGCCGGGCACGATTTCGCCATCGACGAGAATGGGGATGATGCGGAGATCGCCCGCCCGGTCGGATACCCTCGTGTGCCGCTTGTTCGCGGTCCGAGCAGACTCCGTCAAGCGACCTCCGTGCCCGTCGCAGGCAATCGCTCTTCGAGCATCCGACGGCGAAGCAAGCGCTGGCTGCGGGTTTCGCCGGGACGCGAGAGCAGTCGTTGCAAATCTTCGGGATTATCTATATCGACCGCGATGCCGGGAAGCTGCAACACATGACACGGCTTACCGGTAGCTTGGGCAGCGGCCAGATGCGGTTTGAAACTGTCGTTGCCAAAACGCAACGGAAACAAGTTGCAAGGCCTGCGGAAGACGGCATTAGTGCCGCGACCGTCAGCGGCGGGGGCTAATACTGATCCAACCTGCGGTGCGCGCTCAAAGATCCGGCCAATTTCATTTGCTTCGATCAGCGGAATATCCCCCGGAATGACCAGAGTGAAACCGACACCGCGCGCCACACAAATCTGCGTGGCCATTTCAATCGCGCCAGTTTCGCCTGGATTTTCGGGGTCGGGAATGATGTCGAAATTATATTTCTGCGCGAGTTCAACAGCGAAAGGATCGCTGGTGACGAGGGCGCAGTGTGGACGCCGAGGCCACTCGGCCACTGCGGAGACAACATCATGCAACATAGCTTGAGCCAGTTGAGTTCGCGACGGCTGATCGAGCACGCTCGACAGGCGCTGTTTGGCAGCCGACAAATTCTTAACAGGAATGAGGATCACGGCTGGTCGGCGGTGGGGCCAGAGTACCGGCTACGATCCGCCTCCATAGGAATAGATTCGGCACGAGAGTCCAAGTTTTTCGCGAACGATAGAACGAATCGGGCGAGCGCTGCCTTGTCTTGGGCAGAACGCATGATAGTCTGCGTGCATTGGACTTCCAACCCAGAACTGCGAAGCGTTTTCGCAGTACTGGCGTCGCGAGAATCGCAAACTAGCACATCGAGAAAGTCCTCATAGGCTTTGGCGACGCCCGCAATCGAGCAAGGTAATCCCTGCGCGCACATGAGAATTCCGGCAGGACCGGCGACCGGTGTGTCTCCGACAATCGGGCTCACGGCCAGAACTTTTCCGCGCGCATTGCGCAATGCCTCTCGAATTCCCGGCACGGCAAGAATAGGGCCGATGCTGGTGATGGGATTACTCGGCGCGATCAATACCACATCAGCGGATAGGATTGCTTCGATCACACCCGGCGCGGGCTTGGCTTCAGATGCTCCGGCAAAGCGGACTGACTTTACAGGATCCTGATATCTTCGCTGCACAAAATATTCTTCGAAGCTGAGTTCGCCACTGGGAGTATCCACCCGGGTTTCGATTCGCGAATCGCTCATCGGTAGAATCCGAGCTTTTATCCCAAGGCGGCTGAAAATCTCAGAGGTAGCTTGAGAAAGCGTTTTACCTTCCGCGAGATGACGCGAGCGCAACAGGTGCATCGCAAGGTCGCGGTCGCCAGTACTGAACCACGCAGGCTCCCCGATCTGCCGCATCATTTGCAGACAGAGAAATGTGTCGCCTTTCACGCCCCAGCCACGTTCGCGGCTCAACAAGCCTGAGAGAACGTAAGCGATCGAATCAATATCCGGGGAAACGTAAAGTCCCCACCACAGCAGATCATCGCCGGTGTTGACGATGACTGTGATCTCTTCCGGCGGAATGACCTGCCGCAAGCCATCCGCAAACTTTGCGCCGCCGGTACCGCCGGTAAGCAGGCAGATCATGCGGCCCTCTTTACGTATCCGTTTGCGTCGGCGGCCGTTTGAAGTTTCTCAGAGAGTAATCCCGATCGCGACAGAAGCCGCGGCAGGAATTCCGGGTAGACGGGCAGCCGCTGGCGCAATTCGAATCCCTTAGCCTCGGTCCGCAGGCGAAGCTGCTCCAGATGAGGCCAGGGTTTTTCCGGATTGATGTAGTCGGGCGTCAGCGGCGAAACGCCTCCCCAATCGTTGATACCTGCGTCGAGCAGATCATCATAATAAGGGGCGCTGAGATTGGGAGGCGCCTGAATGTTCACGTCGGGCATGAGCAACCGGGCGACCGCGATAGTGCGCACCATTTCACCACGGCCAGGCTCGGGCGCGTTGAGCCATTGGAATGTCAGGCTTGGCGCGGAAGTTCTGAACGATCACTTCCTGAATGTGGCCATAGCGCTGGTGGAGTTCGCGGATGGCAAGAAGGGTTTCCACGCGGTCTTCTTCGGTTTCTCCAATACCGATCAGCAAGCCGGTAGTGAAGGGAACACCCTGCTTACCGGCTTCTTCAATCGTTCGCAAACGCTTAGCGGGCGCTTTATCGGGAGCATTGTCGTGAGCCGCGCCGGGAGCGAGCAGATCGCGATTTGTGGTTTCCAGCATCAAGCCCATGCTGGGAGAAACGGCGGAAAGGCGCGCAATCCATTCAGCACTGAGCAATCCAGGATTTGGGTGCGGCAGAAGGCTGGTCTCGCGAAGCACGAGTTCGCACATGGCTTCCAGATAGTGAAGCGTGGACTTGTAACCGAGATGTCGAAGCGTCTCGCGCATCTGGGGAAAGAGCAGTTCGGGCTTGTCGCCGAGGCTGAAGAGCGCTTCAGTGCAACCCAATTTTTCGCCAGCGCGGGCGACTGCGAGAACCTCCTCCGGAGTCATGGTATGCGCGCCGGGTT
>CAVPKZ010000147.1:0-25731 GCA_963705755.1 uncultured Acidobacteriota bacterium
ACGTTGAACATGATTACAAATCCCCGATTGGATTTCTACGCAATTGGCTATCAGCCTGTCTGAAGGATAACGATTACTTAGAACAAGGCGTATTAACGGGGATTTTGCGCATCGCTAAAAAGAAAGCGTCTTCTCTGGACTCCAACAACATCACGACCTTTACAATCTTAAGCGAATCGTTTAGTGATAAATTTGGGTTACTTGAATCCGAAGTAGAAGAACTCTTGAAAAATTATGATCTCTCTGCAAATCTTCCTGATGCGCCAATCAATACGCGGAGGCAATTTGCGTGGCCGGCGTTGAGAATGGGGCTAGCGGTGCGATTCGATGGGGAGGCATTGTCGCGGGCGGCGATTACGCGAATGGAACGGACGCTGACGGAGGTGGAAAAGGAGAGCGGAATTTGTCGCCGGGAGGTGGGCACGTTCGCCACGCACCAGCCAAATCCGCGGCTGGTGATGCTGTTGGCCAAGCAATGCAAAGTACCGGCATCTGTTTTTCCGGAGGTAGCGCGCAAGTCTGGGAATCTGGGTTCGTCTACCTGTGGTGTTGCGCTTCATGTTGCGCTTGAGGCTGCTGCGAAAATGCCGGTGTCGGCACGTAAGCCGATTTTTCTCGCGTCACTCGGTCCGGGACTTTTATACGGAGGGGGCTGGCTAACGCCCGGCGGCGTTGCAGGCATTGCGGCCTAAACTTTCATCGGTGTTTTGAATTTCGGACGACGATAGCGAGCAGTGAGTTATTCGGAGCGTCGAAGTTCTAGTGGAGGTCGAGTGGCGAGTTTCTCCGCCACCGCGCGCATTTCGTCATGGATCAGGCCATTCGTCGCCAGGATCACCGGTCCACCGAGGCGATAGGGCTGGCCGGAAAAGTCGGTGACTTTGCCGCCGGCTTCTTCGACCAGCAAAACCCCCGCCGCGGTATCCCAAGGCTTCAATCCAAATTCCCAAAAACCTTCGAAGCGGCCGGCGGCGACGCAGGCTAAATCAAGTGCCGCAGAACCATCTCGCCGCACTCCGTGCGAGCACATGGTGAAATCGCCGTAGTACCGGAGGTTGGGGCTGGCGGTGCGTTTATGAGTGGGGAAGCCGGTACAAAGCAGACTGGTGCAGAGCGTGGGGATTTTCGAGGCGTGGATTTTATTGCCGTTGAGGGTGGCGCCTTGACCGCGAGCGGCGGCGAAGAGTTCTTCGTGGATAGGGTTGTAAACGACGGCGGCGATTAGCGAGTCGTGCTGCGCGAGAGCCAGGGAGACGCAAAAGCAGGGGTAGCCGTGCGCGAAATTGGTGGTGCCATCCAGTGGATCGACGTGCCAACGATACCTTGAGGTGGCTGCGGATTCGTGGCCTCCGCCTTCTTCGGCGGCGATGGCGTGGTCGGGGAATAATTTTGTGATGCGCGCGACGATGGCGGCTTCGGAGCGTTTGTCGGCTTGGGTGACGAGGTCGACTTCGTCGCCTTTGTAGGAAATTTTCGCGGGGCGCGAAAATTCTTCGCGCTGGATTTGGCCGGCTTCGCGGGCAATTTCGATAGCAGCTTGCAGATAATTTTCAGGCATCAAGAAGTTCTCAACAAATCTTCACGGTTATTTCAGACATTGCTAGTCTATCAGGCGACTCAGCCGCTGCTTTATCGGCCACAACTTTGCCAGTCGCTACTTTGGGCCGGTAAGGTACGTTTTTCGGTGGCGTACCTTGTAATTATCCAGCACTTTGACCTGGATGCTCCGGTACGTGTTGACGGGCCCGGGCGGATTTGGGTAGTAGCCGAGACGGTATTGGGTGCGCAGCTCGCGATCGATGCGATCGAAAATAATGTCGAGATCCTGGGCAGAGTCGGGGAAGAAGATCGCGCCGCCGGTAGTGTCGGTGATGGTTTCAATGGCGTGCTCGCCGGCAGTGTTGCGACCGCTTTCGTTCTTCACCGGGCGCACGATGATGGAATAGAGCAAAGAGTTGGCGCGTACGGCGGCTTTGCGGGCGGCCTCGAAATCCCACTGGCTGGTATTTCGCCACCATCGGTAACCAAAATAATGACGCGGCGGTGGTCTTCCTTGCGATGTTCGAGCGCCTTGGAGCCGAGGACCAGAGCGTCATAGATCGAAGTGCCGGAGCCGTCGGGGATTTTTTGTACCGCGCCTTGAAGCACCTTGACGTTATCGGAAAAGCCTGCGATCTGCCTGACGTTTTCATCAAAGGCAAAGACAGACAGGTGGTCTTCCGGGCGCAATACTTGAGCGATGAAGTGTGCAGCGGCCTGTTGTTCGAAGGAAATTTCCTTGTGAGCGCTGAGGCTGGCATCAATCATTAAGGCAATGTCGAGGGGCAACTTGGTTTCTGATTCGAAGACTTCGATTTTTTGCTGCACGCCTTCTTCAAATATCTGGAAGGCCTCGACGGGCAGGTCCGGAGCGGGGCGGTTGTTGTCGTCGAGGACGCTGACGAGTACGTTCACGAGATTGACGTTGACGCGAATGCGGCCTTGTTGCGGATGATCATCGTTGGAATTGCTATCGCGGTTATCTTTATTGACGGGTTCAGGCGGGCTGGTGTTCTCCGGCGTGGAAGTGGTGGAGCTTGGCGTCGTGGTTTTGGATTTAGGTTTTCGCGCCCAGGGAGGGCGGTCGGAACTGTCCTGGGAAGCCGCACTGGCAGACAGAAATAATGCCGCTGCAGCGACGACAGCAAGTTGTCTTACGTTAAATCGGCGGGTCCACATCCGGTGATTAAGATGCAGGTTTCACCGCGGATGTCACCGAAGGCGCTGAAGGCACGGTGGGTAGTTCTCCATCGGCCCATACCGAGCCGTCTTCGAAGTATTCTTTTTTCCAGATGGGCACAGTGCGTTTGAGGGTGTCAATGGCGTAGCGGCAGGCGTCGAAGGCGGCTGCGCGGTGTGCGGCACTTACCGCGATATACACGCTGGTTTCTCCAATTTCGAGGCGGCCGAGGCGGTGAACCAGTGCGACGCGATGGACGGGGAACTGATTGTGGATGTGGGCGGCGATCTCCTGAATCTTGGCCAGGGCCATGGGCTCATAAGCCTCGTATTCGAGGTAAAGGGTGCGGCGGTTTTTGGAATGGTCGCGGACGAAGCCGTCGAGGATAACGATGGCGCCATCTCCGTTCCCGCGGACATGGGCCGCCAGAGTGACCGGGTCTATGGGTTCGTGAACTAGCGCAGTGATATCAGTAGACGGCGTCGCCATGGGTATACTTCAGCCGCCGCTTACGGGCGGCAAGAAGGCAACTTCGTCGCCAGCGTGAAGGGCGGTGTTCCACGGTGCGAACTCCCGATTGCAGGAGGCGACTAGGGAAGAGCGGTACTGTTTCAATTCAGGGTAATGGCTGGCGTATTGAGCAAAAAGCGATTCGATATCGGACTCGATCGCAAGGTCTATGGATTCCTGGTACGCCCGAGGATTTCTTTCAGGCGGCCGAAAAACAGGACCTTGACGCGGATCGATTGGGAAATGGAAGGCACGAGACGATTGTAACCTGCGTGTCGAGATGGGACTAGTGGACAAGGCGGTTTGGCGTAGAGCCTTGTTTATGTTTGTTCGCCGGGCAAGCGCTGAGGTACAACGCAGAGTAATTCCTTGAGGACACGATGAACATCTTGATGACAGGGGCGACTGGGCTAGTAGGAACGGCGCTGGTAAAGAAGGTTACGGCCGAGGGGCACACAATTTACCGGTTGTCGCGGGTGGAAAGCCCCAAGTCCAGCGCAAAAGCACCTGGGGTTTTTGATTTGCCATGGAATCCGAGTAGCGGCGGGATTGGCGGTGCTGGTGGTTCGAGCTCGCTTCAAGTTCCCGCTAGTGTGGATGCGGTTATCAATTTGGCGGGCGCTCCTGTTGTGGGTGGGCGGTGGACGAACGAGCGCAAAGCGCTACTGCGATCGAGTCGCGTCGACACGACGCGTGGGCTGGTGAGCGCGATCCCAAAAATGGAGAAGACGCCGCGAGTGTTGATTTCGGCTTCAGCCATTGGTTATTACGGCAACCACGGCGAGGAATTGGTGACGGAGAACAGCGCGCCGGGCACGGATTTTCTCGCGGAGCTCGCGAAGGAATGGGAAAACGAAGCGGTGAAGGCTGAGAAATTTGGCGTGCGAGTTGTGCTGCTGCGGTTTGGAATTATTTTGGCCAAACAGGGTGGGGCGCTGCCGCAGATGATGTTGCCATTTAAATATGGATTGGGCGGGAAGCTGGGATCGGGCCGGCAGTGGACGTCATGGATAACGCTGCAAGACGTCGTGGCGATCGTGCAAGAAGCGCTTCGAAATGACAGTTGGAAGGGGCCGATAAATCTGGTGGCGCCACAAGCGGCGCGCAATTCTGATTTCACAAAATCGCTAGCGAAGGTACTGCATCGCCCAGCGATATTTACGGCGCCGGCTTTCGCGCTGAAGCTGGCGATGGGCGAAATGGCGGAGACATTGTTGGCAGGGGTGCGCGTCGCGCCGCAAGTATTGGAGCAGAACGGTTATCGGTTTCTGCATGCGAATCTGGATGAAGCGTTGAAGGCGATTCTTGGTTGATGCCAGCACGATTGGAAAGCCTGACGTAAGTCAATTTCAAATTGGAATATTTACCACTCGACTCGTTCCGAATCGGGAAGACTCCGGCGAGTGAGTGGAACGAGAGACAGTGGTGCAACGGGGCTCAGGTTTCTGCGTGCCTCGACGTAAGCACTTGATTGTAAAACTCTAATTTCTGCCGGTTTTCTTCGCTGAAGAACATCGCGCGTATTTGCTGCTGGCCCTTCGACTGCATTGGCTAGGGCATGCGGCCTTTCCCGCAAAGCGGTTTGAAATATTTTTTGGCCCAGCGGCTAACTCTCTATTCGCTGCTGGCGGCGTAGCGATGTGCGAGAGCGGATGCGCCAACGTCGCTTCCGTACCGTCAACGCCGGTGGGGCCGCAAGCGATCAGCGTAACGGTGACGCCGTCAAGCGGTTCGGTGATGCTTGGCAATCAATTCCCATTTACCGCGGCAGTGAAAAACAGCTCTGACTCTACGGTCACCTGGAGCGTGAACGGAGTCGCGGGCGGTGCCGCGCAAACGGGAACGATCAGCGCTAGTGGTGTCTATACCGCACCCGGGGACCTGCCGATCCCCGCGAACCTGACGGTAACGGCGACCAGCCACGCGGACGTCAGCAAATCAGGATCCGCAATCGTCACGGTGCAAAGTGACGTTGTTATCGGGTTGCCGTGCGGTGGCGGCACGAATGCGGTGCCGGTTGAACTTGGCGCCACGCACGCGTTTTTGGCGGTGGTGAGCAGCGGCGCGCATCCGGACAGAGCGCGTGTTGTGGAGCTTGTCTGGCGCGTCGTGTCCATTATTGTGCGGTCGTCAGTCGATGCCGGCGGTAACTACATTGCGCCTCAAATTTTGCCCGCGTCGCCGAACGTGACGCTTACTGCGCGCAGCGTGGCTGATAGCTCCAAGCAGGTGTCCGTAGCGATTACCATCGCCAGCAATTTTCTCTGCAACTGGTGGTGCCATCAACGGTGGCAGCATCTTCAACAGCCACCTTTATCGCGACGCTTAAACCGGTGCCGGATCAAATCCGAGCAGGGTTCTGTCCTGCAGCTTATCCGGCAGCGGATGCAACGGGATTTGTGCGGAACGTTGAGCGTGGTAACGACGAAGATAGCCGGGGGAAATGGTACTGCTGTCGTCGGCGAGTTTATGTGGCGCCCGCAGCGTGCCCAGCACCAAATGTTATCGTGGTCACCGTCACACCAGTTGCTGATCCATCTAAAGGCGGTGCAGCAGCAGTTTTCGATTCAGGGCGCGCTGGGGGGCGGCTTCAGCGTAACGCTGTTTCCCGCAACGGCGACGCGGGCTACTGGGACGCTATGGGTGCAGTGATGTTCGAAAGGGTGAGCTGAGCATGAACGACGTGGAGCGCCCGACGTTTTTTGTGGGTTTTATTTTTGGCGGGGATCGCTTTGGCTGCGGTGGTAGCCAACTCCACCACGTTGGCGCGCATGAGCTTCGACGAGTTGACGAAAAATTCTCGGCGGTAGCGAGGCTGCATTGCCAAAGCGTTCAAAGCCATTGGGATGGCGGAAACTCTGGACGGAGACGCGCTTTGAAGTTGTGGAGCAGAACAAAGGCTTGCTGGGAGCGCATGTCACGGTGCGCATGCTGGGCGGCCGTGCGGATGGTTTTACTTCGCGGGTAGACGGTGTTGGGCTGGTCGCAGGGGACATTTCGCATCATTCGCGACACGCGCACCAGGGCAGAAAAGATTACGCAGGAGTCTTCTTCTGCGAATTTTGATCAACGAACGCGACAATTTCACGCGGACGGAATTCGTGGCATGGCGTTACCTGTATTTCGAGAGAAGCTGCGGCAGGCCCTCGTTTGCTCCCACGGTTGGCACATTTAGCGGTACGCGCCCATCGCAGGGGCAACCCGACGCTCCTTTGGGAGAGGATGACCGCACCGGGTTGCGAGCTTTATACCCAGATCCGTCGGACACGTTACGGGTTGGCGCCATTCGCGGGCACATACTCGATGCCAATCCGTTATCACTGCCAACATCGCCGCCGGGCGTGACCGGCGTGTTTGGCTCACACGTAGTCGCGGTAGACGCCGCGAGCGGAGCGGTTGTCGGAGCTACAGTTGGCGGTTGGAGCTGCAGCGCTCCCGGTCCGGCGCAATTCGATGGCAGCTACGCAATCGAACGGCTACCGACCGGCGCTAGTTATCAAGTGTATGCCGAGCCGCTGAATGGTGCGGTCGATCCGACGCAGATTAGCGACGCGACGGCGTCGCTTTGCCGCAATCCCACGAGCGATCCGGGATGGCCGTCGTTGCAAGGGTGTGTTGTGCCGCCCGTGGATGTCAGTTTTACGGTGCGGACAAGGCCGGGACCTTGAGGATGCAAAGGATCAGTCTGCAGCGTACCGCGACTCGGGCGTATCAAAAATCTCGTTAGTTGAATTTTTGTTCAGCGTAGATTTTTTTGATGGCCGCGCCTACTGTGAAACCCCACACGGGCACAGGATATTTTTTGAGGCTATCGGGAATTACGTATTGATCGGCGGCGACGTCCGCGGGCAGGCTAGCCTTATGCATTTTTTCAGCCTCCGCCGCCAAATCGTCGAAAATATTCGAGAGCGCGGTAACGCCTTCTTGCCCGCAAATTTGCCCATGGCCTGGGATGAACAAGGTGTCTTTATCCCAGGAAGAAAATGTTCGCAGTGTTGCGCGCCAGCCGGACACGGTAGCTTGTTCATCGAAACAATACGGGTAGGAGCCGCTGAAAATCAGGTCGCCGGTATAGACCACGTGCTGGTCGGGCACGCGCACAATTAAATCCGTGCCGGAGTGTCCTGGGAAGTTTTCGATTATGGCGGTGAGAGCGCCGAGATCGATAGTCATAGGCAACTTGGTGGGATCGAGGGGACGATTTGGCAGGCTTAGAATATTTCCATTCACGAGAGTATAGATGTGGTCGAGCATGGTGACGTCGTTTTGCGCATGCTCCTTTTGGAGATCGCTCTTGGCTTCGTCTACGCGCTTTTAAAGCGGTGCGAGCACTGCGCGACGGAGTGCAGCGAGGCGAAGGACGATGAACCGGCCAAAAAGCCGCGGCGCAAAAAACGTTGAGGATATTCACCCATCTTTATCTCCAATCGTCTACGGAAATCGGACTGGCCGGGAATTCCTGAGTGCCGGGCTGGAATTTTGTTTTGTTGCGCGGTTTAACTTATGTGATGCGTTACTGGAACTTCTAAGTACGGTTGCCAATCGAACATGCTTCATTTCCCGTAAAATTTACTACACAAGCTGTCGAAGTTCTAACGCCGCTCACCTGGGAGAAAGAGGGAGATATTCACGTATGATTAAAATCATTCCCGTTCTTGGACTGGCGCTTTTGTTTTTTACACCCGCGGTGAACTCACAGAATCCCTGCGATCGCAACGATCCCGAGTGCATACCCCCTAATCCGGAGATGCGACGGCAGGAAGTAGTCAATCTGGAGCATGAGACGGCGCGGGCTATCATGCTGAATAACGGAACGTTTTTCAGGCGGGTATACGGCGATGACTTCGCGGGGACGTTGTCGCACGGACAAATGGTGGATAAGAACCATTTGATCAATGAAGTACAAAATAACGGTGCGAAATACCAGTCCTTCAATGCCTCGGATATTCAGGTGCGTTTCTTTCAGGAAACCGCGGTAGCTACCTGTTTGTGGACCTTGCGCGCTATCTTCAACGGTCAGCAAATCGAGACGCAGATGCGCGTCATGCATGTGTACATCAATGGTCCTCGTGGCTGGCACGTGGTGGCCGGCCAAAACACGCCGCTGCCTCCTTACACCCCGCACCCGCTATAAGTATGTGTTCACGGCGCGACGGCGATCACGAGATGGCTCACAACGAATCAAGATTGCTTGATTTGTGAATGCGGGCAAGATTTAACCTCCGTTAAAAGGGAATGCCGGTGTCGATTCGCGAAAGACCATTCTGCGCAATGGGCATTTTACGTACGTATTTGTCAACTGACGCGGCACTGTAAAAGCTGCGTAGCTTGACACCAGCGACAGGCGCGTTGACCTGCAAATGGCCGGATGTTACGCTCCCGCGCACACATCCAACTGCATGCGCGCTGTCGATCTGATCCGAAAAAAACGCGACTCCGGCGAACATAGCCGCGAAGAAATCGAGTTTTTGATTTCGGGGTATACGCGCGGAGAAATTCCTGATTACCAGATAGCGGCGTGGTTGATGTCGGCCTGGATCCGCGGCTTGAGCCGCGCCGAGACGACCGCGCTTACGCAAGCCATGTTGCATTCCGGGGAGGTGCTGGACCTGTCGAGCCTGCCCGCTAAGAAAGTTGATAAACATTCCACCGGTGGAGTGGGCGACAAGACCTCGTTGATACTCGCCCCCATCGTGGCAGCGGGTGGGCTGATCGTGCCGATGCTCAGCGGTCGCGGACTGGGGCATACCGGGGGCACGCTGGATAAACTCGAATCCATTCCGGGATTCAACACGAATTTGTCGTTGAAAGATTTTCGTCGGGTGTTGGGCGAGTGCGGCATGGCGTTGATAGGGCAGACGGCGGAAATCGCTCCCGCGGATAAAGAGATTTATGCTCTGCGCGACGCCACTTCGACGGTTGAGAACAACGGGCTGATTTGCGCTTCCATCATGAGCAAGAAACTTGCCGAGGGATTAGACGCGCTGGTTCTGGACGTTAAAGCCGGTTCGGGCGCGTTTATGAAGCGGGAAGAAGATGCCGTGGGTCTTGCGGAAGTGATGGTTGAGGCTGGAAAAAGTATGGGCAAAAAAATGGTGGCCCTCATCACTGATATGGACCAACCATTGGGGCGCGCGGCGGGACACGCTAACGAAATTATCGAATGCATCGAGGTGCTGAATGGCAAGGGACCTGCCGATGTTCGCGAACTTAGTGTGGAGCTTTCGGCGTGGATGTTTTGTTTGGGGGAGAAGACAAAAAGCGTTGAGGAAGGCCGAAGACTTGCTGAACGCATGATTTCTAGCGGCGCGGCTCGAGAGAAATTTAGACAGTGCATCCGACTGCAAGGCGGAGATGAGCGCGTCATTGACTCGCCTGATTTGTTGCCTACGGCGGCTTCCAAATCAGATGTGACCAGCAACGCAGGCGGAGTGCTGGTGGCTACGGACTGCCAACAATTTGGCATCGCGCTGGCGATGTTGGGTGGCGGCCGCGGAACTAAGGAAGACCGGATCGATCATGCCGTGGGCCTGGAATTCCACAAACGCATCGGCGAGCGGATAGAAATAGGCGAACCTCTGGCTACAATTCATTACAATAGCGACGCCAAGTTGGCAGAAGCCAAGGATTTGGTGGCGGAAAGCTTTGTGATCGACCAAGACAGTGGCGGGCAAGCGCCTCGACCATTGATACGAAGAATCATTGGGGCGTAAACTCGGGCGCGTCAACTTCAGGCGCGTAAGCTTCGAGCAACCAAAGAGATTTTCGACGCGATCGTAGAAATTTGCACGCCGATCGCTGCGCGGGAAACGAGTGTGGGGGATGGGCAGATTTGCAGGGATTTTGGGACTGGCTACCATGCTCGGGCTGGCCTATATTTTTTCCACCGATCGAAAAGCGATCCGCCTGAAAACCGTGCTGTGGGGATTTGGCTTGCAGTTATGTTTTGCGATTTTTGTTTTGCGCTTTGAAGCGGGGCGGAGAATTTTCCAGTTTCTGGGGTACTACGTCAATCTGCTGTTGAGTTACGCGTTCGTCGGCTCGCAATTTGTTTTTGGCGAGCTGGGAATGAAAGATTCTCCAGAGCATTTTATTTTTGCCTTCCAGGTTTTGCCTACCATCATTTTCATCGCGGCGTTTTTTGCCTTGCTGTACCACATTGGAGTGATGCAAGTGCTGATTCGCGGCGCGGCATTGATCATGACGCGGATTATGGGCGCGAGCGGCGCGGAATCCTTGAATGTGGCGGCGAGTATTTTCATGGGGCAAACGGAAGCGCCGTTAACGATTCGGCCATTTTTGAACCGGCTGACCAAGTCGGAATTAATGACTGTAATGACTAGCGGGATGGCGCACGTCTCGGGCGGAATTATGGCCGCGTACATCGCGTTTGGGATTAAAGCGGAGCATCTGCTAGCTGCAGTGATCATGACGGCGCCAGGCACTTTGCTGATGGCCAAAATGCTGGTGCCGGAAACGGAAGTGCCGCTCACGGCAGGGCGCGTGGAAATGCCGGAGATGGAAAAAGAAGCGAATTTTCTTGGCGCGATATCGCGCGGTACAGTGGATGGGTTGCATCTGGCGCTGAATGTTGGCGCGATGTTGATTTCTTTTCTGGCTATGCTGGCGCTGGTCAACGCCATCATGGGCGGCGCGCACAATTGGTTGGCGGCGCACCACGTGGGGTGGTTTCCGTCCAGCTTGCAGCAAGTTTTCGGCTGGATTTTTGCTCCGGTGGCGTGGGTGATCGGGATTCCGTGGCGGGACTGCGCGACGATCGGCAATTTGCTTGGCACGCGCATGGTCATTAACGAGGTGGTGGCCTTCCAGCAACTTGGCACCATGCAGGGCACGCTTGATCCGCGGTCGTTTACGATTGCAACGTTTGCGTTGTGTGGCTTCGCGAATTTCAGCTCTGTGGGAATTCAGATCGGCGGAATTGGGGCACTGGCTCCCGATCAGCGCGGGAATCTTGCCAGGCTGGGCATACGCGCGATGTTGGCGGGGACCATGGCGAACCTGATGTCCGCTTCGTTTGTCGGAATACTTACATGATGCAGGGCGGGGAACAGCCGGCAGCTGAGCGTGCTTCAGACAGCAGCGAATATGATCACGCCGAGGCTGCCGCACAATTTATTTTCTCGCGCACCGATTTGCGTCCCAAGATTGCTCTGGTGCTGGGGTCGGGGCTGGGTCCTTTCGCGGATGAGTTTGCCAATGCCACAAAAATCGCGTATGCGGAGATTCCGCACTTCCCGCGGTCGACAGCGATTGGCCACGCCGGACAATTGGTGGTTGGAAATGTGGACGGTATCGCCGTTGCGGGCATGCAGGGCCGCGTGCATTTGTATGAAGGCTACTCGGTCAAGGAGGTAGTTTTCCCGATTCGCGTTTTTGCGCGCATGGGCGTAAAAGCGGTGATTCTTACCAATGCCGCCGGCGGAATTAAGTTTACGCGAGGGCGTTTGGTGGTAATTAGTGACCACATTAATCTGCAGGGCGTGAATCCCTTGACGGGATTCAACGATGAACGATTCGGGCCCCGATTTCCTGATATGTCCACGGCGCACGACAAAAGATTTCGCGAGATGGCAGTGGGGCAAGGCAACCGTCTGGGTATTGGCATCGATGAAGGAGTTTATGCCGCGCTCGCCGGACCGAGTTATGAAACGCCCGCGGAAATTAGATATTTGCGCACGATTGGCGCCGACCTGGTGGGCATGTCTACAGTGCCGGAAGTGATCGCCGCGCGACACTCCGAACTGCGTGTGCTGGGAATTTCGTGTGTTACCAATGCGGCGGCCGGGATTCTTGATCAACCGCTGAATCACCGGGAAGTTCTGGAGACGGCGGCGCGGGTAAAGGGCGATTTTGTGGCCTTGTTGAAAGCGATATTGCCGAAAATCGCGGAAGCGATCGGCTGACCTTTTTTTTAGCGGATAAGCTTGGGAGTTTAAGGGTGACGGAAAAAGATTTGCTGGTTGAGGCCGCGAAGCAGGCGAGAGAGAATGCCTACGCGCCGTACTCTAATTTTCGCGTGGGCGCTGCTTTGCGCAGCACTTCGGGGAGGATTTTTTCAGGTTGTAACGTGGAAAATGCTACGTACGGGCTGACTATGTGCGCCGAGCGTGTGGCGATTTTTAAGGCCGTCAGCGAAGGCGAGCGAGGTTTTAGGGCCATCGCGGTAGTTACAGATACCGATGTACTAACGCCGCCTTGCGGAGCGTGCCGACAATTGATTTGGGAATTTTGCGGCGACATTCAGGTGAGCATGGCTAACCTGAAGGGTAAAATTGAAGTAATCCAGATGAGAGAATTATTCCCGAGACCTTTTGACGATTCGAATTTGTGAACCGAGTTCGAACGATATTCCCGCAGCTCCGGAGTTCGACCGTGCGACAAATAAAAATGATACTTAGCATTCGTGCAGCGCTCTTGCTTTTATTGGGAGCAACGTTCATCGCCGGCGCTGGCGTTGCACAGACCTCCACCGCCATAAATAAAGAGAAGATCGATCTGCTTATCAACGGCGGCACGGTCGTTACGATGGATGGCGACCGGCTGATCCTGGAAGATGGCGCGGTGGCGGTGAAAGGCGATGTGATCAGCGCCATCGGTTTCAGAACCGACTTGGAAAAGAAATATATTGCCGATCAAACCATCGATGCGCGCGGGAAGCTGGTGCTTCCGGGATTTATCAATGGGCACACGCATGTGCCGATGACACTTTTCCGCGGCCTCCACGACGACGTGACTCTTGACGAGTGGCTACACAAATATATTTTCCCGGCGGAAGCGAAAAATGTTACCGAAGAATTTGTGCGCTGGGGCACGCGTCTGGCAGCGGCGGAGCAAATTCGCGGTGGTATCACCACTTTTGCGGACATGTACTACTTCGAAGACGCCGTCGCGGAAGAGACAAAAAAGGCAGGCATGCGCGGCGTGCTAGGCGAGACGTTTATCGATTTTCCCGCGCCGGATAACAAGGACGAAGCGGAGATGCTGGCGTATACCGAAAAATTTCTGAAGCGCTGGCAGAATGATCCGCTCATCCACGCGGCTCCAGCACCTCATTCCATCTACACCTGTTCGCAGAAGACTTTGCAGGACGCGGCCGCGCTGGCGAGAAAATACCACGCCCCAATTCTGATTCACGTAGCGGAGATGAAAAAAGAATTGGACGACAGCCGCGCGCAAAACGGCACAACACCGGTGCAATACCTGAATAGAATCGGAATACTTGGGCCCGATGTGGTGGCCGCGCATTGCATTTTCGTGGATGACACAGACCGTAAGGTGCTGGCAGAGAAGCAAGTCGGCTGCGTACACAATCCTTCGAGCAACATGATGCTGGCCAGCGGGGTATCCCCGGTGCCCGAATTACGCGCCGCAGGAGTGGCCGTGGGACTGGGCACGGATGGACCGGCGGGCAGCAACAACGATCTCGACTTGATGGAAGAAATGGACCTGGCCGCCAAGCTTCAGAAAATTACCAAGATGAATCCGCTGGCTCTGGGAGCGAAGGCGGTCGTGGAGATGGCAACGATTGACGGCGCCAAAGCGCTGCACATGGAAAAGGAAATAGGCTCGCTTGAAGCAGGGAAAAAAGCTGACGTTATCGTGATCAGCTTGAACGAACCCAACGCAGTTCCTATGTACGATGTGTACGCGCAGCTTGCGTATGCATTGAAGGGAAGCGACGTGGAAACGGTGGTTATTGGTGGGCGCGTAGTGATGCGCGAACATCAGTTGCTGACAGTCACAGAAGATGAAGCGATCGCGAAGGCTCTCGAGTATCAGAAGAAAGTCGCGGCGTCCCTCAAATAGGCAGATTCAGTTGTCACGATCAGTCCCCGGCCGCACTTGAAGAGGAGGGTGCTGCGGGCTGGGATTCACGTGATTCCACGTCACAAGACCCATCTGCCACGGCAGGTAAACCCTCAAAAAACTTGAGGGCGGGGCACCCTCCGCGTTTGCGATGACCCACGCAATTAGCAAAAACACATAAACCTCCCGATAGTAAAAGCTGGCCGAAAAATGTAGGGTGCCTTGGAGCGGGTATGTCCCTACTGCAAGCGGATTTCAGGAGCGTTTTATGCAAGATGGATCAACACAGGTTGTCGAGCTCGCGGTGGAATGCCCGAAATGCCGGCAGGAAAGCATGGTTCGGGTCGCAACGGGGAGCGACATCGATAGCCTGCGCAAATCTATCGTGTGCGCTGATTGCCAGAATCCCTGGACGGAATTTCTTCCCGGTCAGATCATTGCCGGGCCGTTCATGCATCCCAAGCCGAAGTCGCGGGCGACCGAGTAAGTGAGGTGCGCGAGGTCGCGCTAGTCGGCTCGTGAAGTGGGGTGAAAAAGCCAGGTGGGTTCGATTTTGTGTACGTGAAGAAGGCTGGCTTTGGAATCGATTGTTCCGGTAACGAGCACCGCTTTTCCGGAAAATTTTCCAGCTTCCTTTTGATCGTCCAGTGAATAAACAATCCCGCGGTGATCTTCCCGAAAAATAATTTTTCCTGCCTTGCGAGAGATCTTCCCGGGCAAGGTGCGTACATCGAGATGCAATTCACTCTGAAGGAGTTCCGGAACGTTATTTGAAACTGTGTGTGGATGATCCACGATCACGAGAACTGCTCCGACGACGGGCAGAGCGGAGGCCAGTAGCACGGTCCCCAGTGTAGTTAGTTGTATGCTTCGCATTCGTTCACCAAAAGAACAGTTGTTGTGGTCACCTGAAGTCCCGTTCTGGGGAGACGTTACCGGGTGGCTGCTGGAACAGGGAGCATGTGGAACGCCAAAAAGAATGATGAAGTTAACGCACACAGTTAAAGAGGCTTACGTTAGTGTGTTGGTGCTTTGGTGACCACGCTGGTAGGAAAAATTTACCGCTTTCTGATGATGTTTATAGCGGACCCAGTTCACTGAAGTTGGGCGTAGGTGTCGTAACTGGTGGCAATGGCGCGAACTTCGGCAAGCGTTTGATCGCGCAGCACGACGCCATCTTCAAGTACGGTCTCGAGCGCGTTCGAACCGAAGGCCGGACTTTGCGGCAGCGATTCGCCTTCGAGAACCTCTACGGTGGCAAATTCCTTACCATTCTGGATCAGGTTAAAGCGGCCGCCTTTGCTGGCCTTGCTGGGATCTGTTTTTGGATTTTTGTACACGTTTTGCCATTTGCCGTTGCGATCGATGGCCGAACACTTGAGTGCAAACTTCAAAGTATCGCGATTCACTTGTTGGAGAAGCGCGCCACCCATTCCGTAGCTCCAGATATCCTGTGACCAGCCGCGGCGCGTCAACTGCGCGGTAATGTTTTGTATGGTGTAAAAATTTACGCCATCGCCCTGAATGAATCGTACGCAGGGCACGGTGGTCTTCCAGCCTTTGCTGTTCACTTCGTAGCCAAACACTTCGCTGACGATTTTGAACAGCTCTTCCAGAACGGTAACCGCATCGCCGGAATCAGGCCGAATAATCAGCGTTCCGTTGCGGTGCAGTATTTTTTCTCGCAGCGCACCGCCCCACAAATTTCGCACCGCGTTATAAATATCATAGGAATCGCTAACGCAAGCGACCAAGCCTTCGGGGCAGTTTTCAAGGATATTCGCGTACGCGTCGAGTTCATGCTGTTCGCCCCAGGAAGTGATGGTGGAATGCTCGGACGCGGGAATGCTGTAACCGGCGCAATCGAGTGGTTGGTCGCACATCAGGTCCGCTGAATAGAACTGGTTTAACAACTGGATGGCAGCCAAAGTGTCAGTGCCAAAGAAATTCAGCAGATGCGCTGCGCCGCCGATGGCTGCGGACTCCTTGGAGGAAACGCCACGAAACCCGAAATCATGGAGTTTGGAAGGAAGCAGCGTGGGATCGCCAGTGCGCACGAGAGCTTTGCCGATCACTTGTTTAATAGCTCGCGAGAGGGTGGCGACGGTAATGGGATACCAGACCTGCAGCAGCATGGTTTCTGCCCAATTGGTAAGCCAATAAAACTCCGGGTCAGTATTTTCTATGGTGATCAGAGCGTTATGGCTTTTGACCACCGTGCCTTCTTTGACTGCACGAATGCGTAAAGGCAGGCGTCCGCCGTGCTTGGCGTAAAGAGATTTGAAGCCTTCATAATTGAATGATTTGGGATGCCCTTGAAAATGCGCATGGGCGATGCGGCGGGCCTCTTCGACGTCCTCCAAGGTAAAAACCTGGCCGGCAAAATTGGATTTCACGATGTATTGCAGCATGGCCATCATGGTTTCATCGAACATGCCGCCGCGAGATTCAACGTAGGAATAAATGTGGCGCGTGTCCGGAGGGTACTGCCACCAGTGGGTGAGTTTGTAGGAATCAGTGTTGAGAATGGGATTTAGGCGCAGCGACTGCATCGAAACTCCTCGCCGGAAGTAAATAGAAAGCGGAGGCAAGCCAAGCTAAGCTCTGCTTGAGGGGCGCGCAGGCGCTGTTCGGACGAAGGGTTGATTGGCACTGATATGAGAATAGCAAAGAACATGAGGAAAGCCGTTGTGTTGGGAGGGCTGCTGTTGCCTGCGGGCGCGCGATGTGCCGCAGTGAATGCGCATTGTACTGACGGGGTGGAATTAAAAGTTAGTGCGCCGCAAGCAAGCCAGGGCAGCCTGATTCTGGCGGTAGTTCGCAGCCAAAAACCGTTGCGCGAAATTACGGGGAAGTGGAATGAGCGGGACGTGTATTTCTGGGAGGGCGGTCCAACAGCAGCGGCGCACCGCAGTACTCACAACTATGTAAATGAGGCTTTGCTAGGCGTGGATTTGGAGAAGGCTCCCGGAGATTACGAATTTTCGGTGTCAGCCACGATGGGAAATGGCGAGCACGTTGGATGCACCGCTACATTGGCCGTAAGGGCGGGCAAATTCGCGACGGAGAGCCTGACAGTACAAAAGCAATTCGTAGCGCCGAACGAGCAACAAGCGCAACGGGCCGTCGCGGAACAAGAAAAACTACGCCAGATTTTTGATCACATTACGCCCGAAAAATTGTGGCACGGACCATTCCGCCCGCCCCTAAGCGGTGGGGTGCGCGGAACAAATTTCGGGAAGCGGCGGATCCTGAATGGACAGCCGCGGTCACCACATACTGGAGCAGATTTTCCGGCTCCGACCGGAACGCCGATTCACGCGACGCAAAGTGGCCGCGTCGTTCTGGCCGAGGAGCTTTATTTTCGGGAAACACCGTCATTATCGATCATGGGTTAGGGATTTATTCGTTATATGGCCATTTGTCGGCGACTGATGTGGCGGTCGGGGATAGCGTGAAAGCCGGCGCAGTCATAGGAAAAGTAGGCGCAACCGGGCGGGTTACCGGGCCGCACTTGCACTGGGGGGTGACGGTGAATAAAGCGCGAGTCAACCCTATCCAACTGGTCGCTGAGACAGTTATCCGATAAGTAGTAGGCAGGCCTAAATTCGGGGGGCTCAGTGGCGATGCTTTTGGTATCGTTTAGATGGTACCGACTGGCTATTGTCCGTATCGAAGTGCCGCGGCAAAGGAAGACTTTGGTGGAGAAGTGTTAGGGTTGGCAGTTGTCCGCCAAGTTGGACGCTTAGTTGGTCAGCCCACCGTTGGCAGCGAAGTAATCACAGCGACCGCGGATAAGTTCGGCGGACACCTCGCTGAAGATGAGTTTGTTGAAGATATGCAAGAATCCTGAAACGACGATCTAGGCTAAATATATGTCCCTGCTGCATTTTCGATTTAAAGAGCGCCGTCGGACGGTGCGCGTAGCCATCACCATCGGGCTAACGGTGCGTTGGGAAGCGCCGTCGGGTGACGTATTTTCAGTCAAAACTCAATCGCACTCTGTGAGCCAAGGGGGCGGACTGTGTGTTTTGGAGGAGCCGATCGTTGTTGGGCAGGCGTTACAATTGGTGAACCAAAACAGCGGCGAGGCTATTGAGGCCAAAGTTGTGACCGTTCGCAAAGCTCGCGACGGCAAAACCTACGTGGGCTTTGAATTCCTTGAGAACAGCACGAACTTCTGGCGAATGCATTTTCCGGCTCCGGGAGCGCGGCCGCTCCGCAGACCAGCGCACTCGAAGGTTTTGGTCTAGAGTTTCCTGCCGACTCTTCAGTAACAATTGCGGCTCTATGTTAAATTCTCGCCGGTGACTTTTTCTGCTGGAATGATCCTCGGTTTAATTTCCGATACTCACGGTTTGCTTCGTGACAGTGCCCTGCGCGCGATGCAAAACAGCGGAATAATTATTCATGCGGGAGATGTGGGCGACCCAAAAATTCTTGAAGCTTTAGAGAACCTTGGCCCGTTAGTTGCCGTCCGCGGCAACGTCGATACCGGGGAGTGGGCCATCAAGTTGCCGCAAACCGCGGTGGTTAAGCTGGACGCAGTGCGAATTTATGTTTTACACGATGTTAAAGAGCTAAAGCTGCAATCAATTCCTGCCGGAGTTTCCGTCATTGTGAGCGGACCTCCCACAAACCTCTGCAAGTTACACGCGACGGCATTCTGTATATAAATCCGGGGAGCGCTGGACCTCGGAGATTCAACTTGCCAATTACGGTGGCGCGCCTCGATTTGGACCGGAAGCCGTGGGAAGCAGAGTTCATCGACGTGAGCCAGTCGTGACGCAACAACGGATTCTGCAGCTTGCAAATGAAAAGCGGCGGTCCCGAAAGCCGCCAGGATGAATTGCGCCGGGCCACAATGATAGACTTGAGGCATGGCCACCAGAAAGAAAACCAAGAAAACTAACTCTCGCAAGAAAGTCGCTGCACGCAAAGATTCCAAACGCGCCGTTTCCGGCAGTTCACGCAAACTTTCGGCGAAGACGAAAAGCGCAAAATCAAAAACAACGAAAGCAAAACTGAAGACGCGAACTTCGCAAGCGAAAGCCACAAAGAATGCGAAGCCGCGCACCGCTGCCCCTGGAAGAAAAGCACCGCGAAACACTACCAGGATTATTCGTTCGAGCTTAGCGTCACGCGGAGAAGGGCAAAGCGTTGAAACCATAAACCTGGATCCTAAAGGTTTGGGTTCGAAATCCGGCGGGCAATCGGGGGATTTGCAGGGATTGTCTGATATTGAGAGCGCCGATTCGGAAAGCGTTGACGAATTGCTCGAGGAAGGCAACGCTTTCGAGGCTGAAGTGGTGAAGGGCGTACAAGACGCCCCGGATGCCGACGAGGGGGAAGTGCGAACCCATCAGCGTCCGCAAGAAGAGGATCTGCCCGAGGATTTCAGGGAAAACTGAGGGCGCGGCATCTTTTGTTACCCTTTCCAGTGTGGCGTGCATTTATTTAAAAATTCTTGTGCTCCAGGCAGCCCCCGTTCGCTTGGTCAATTCACACAAATTAAAATTTTGAGTTTCCTCTAAAAAACGCAGAGGAACGCGATACAACCACGTTCGTTCGCTAATACCAGGTTCACCTGATTGGTCGGTGCGCTTCCCATAGGTAGCTTGTAATGGGCGGTTTGAATTTTGGCCGGAGGTGGCGCAATGTTTTCGTTGAATGGATTTACGACGAAGTTGAACGAATTTTCGATGAAGAAGTTTTTGGAAACCAAGACTGGAAAAGCGATTTATGTAGCTTGCGTGACAGTCACGCTGTCGGCGGTCGGGAGCTGGGCGGTACTGGCGCATCAGGATAGCCAGTCGACAACCAAGGCGACAGCCGCAAAGAGCCGACCGGCGGTGGGCGACGCCCACTTTGCCAAAGAAGCGGCGCAGGGCGGCATGGCGGAAGTGAAGCTTGGACAGCTCGCCGAGGAAAAGGGATCTAACGACACTGTAAAAAGCTTTGGCAAGCGCATGGTGGAGGATCACTCCAAAGCAGGAGACAAATTGAAAGAAGTGACTTCGCGGGAGAGCATCACGCTGCCAACGGATATCTCCGGCAAAGATCAGGCGACGTATGAAAGACTTGCGAAGCTGAAGGGGACTGCTTTCGATCGCGCTTACGCGAGAGATATGGTGAAAGATCACGAGACAGACGTAGCGGCGTTTCAGAAAGAGGCGAATGCAGGAAAAGACGATTCGCTGAAGAGCTTTGCGTCAGAAACGTTGCCGACTTTGCAAGATCATTTGAAGCAGGCTAAGGAAATGATGAAAACCGTGGGTGGCACAACCGCCGCGAAAGGAACGAGGAGCAAGGCCAGCACGAGCGGCCGCTAACTAATTTTCAATTGGCAGAAAAAAACCATCCCTGGCGAAGAGGGATGGTTTTTTGTTTATGAGGCAGAGAAAATGCTGAAATCGCGGGCTCGATTTACAACGTCGGGCGCAAGGCTGAAGCCGAACGGTTGACTGAATCGGGGGCATCACTGCGCGGCGTCATGGAAACGACGATGTACTCGCGCTCTTTGCCATCCGCTTCCGGTACGCGCAGCAAGAGCCGGTCTTTGTGCAGCCTGAATTGAGCCGTTTCCCCGATGGGAAGCAAAGCAGGGTGTTTTTCATTTTTCGCCCTGATGCGGAAAATCAGGCGATCGGTCTGAAGAATGTATTCCTGGCACAGCAGTTCCTGAGTTTTCTTGTGTTGAGCGTCGGTGCCGAGGATGTCTCCGGCGACGGTGCTTCCGCCTTTTTCTTCTGACCCGCAGGATGCGGAATCCATCTTGACCAGTACGCCATTCTGGTAGGCGGGTTTGTCTTTTGCTTGCAGGGCACACGATGCAACGAGTATTAAGGCAGGTACCAAAATGCGTTTCATGAGTGCGATTCTCCTTGAGCAGGCAATGCCGCTGTTGCAATTATCCCAAAGATGAATCGAGCCGATGGGCGACCGCGTCGCGCTTGTTTCGATGGGATCACCGGTCTTTCGTACAGTGGCCGCTGGTACAGGGCGCGCAGAATCAGCAGTACCTATTTTGGTAGGACAGTTTGAGCGCGATCACTGCCGGCAAACAAAAACGTGGCAGCAACCAGGGACCTTGTGAAATTATCAGAGGATTGAAACCACTTAAAATGGCAAATTCGGCCACGCAGGAAAGATGAGATCATGCGAAATGGGTAAGATACTTTCAGGGGTGAGTATGAAAGCTTTCGGCGGGTATGGGTTGGCGGCAATCGTTTTAGCAATGGGAATTTCAGCGGCGGTGTTATTGGTGCCTGCGAATCGTTCGATTACCGTGGCGCAAACGAATTCCGGTGCCGGGGAAAAGGGCGAGGTCGAGCGCGGCCGCTACCTGGTGGAAGAAGTTGCGAAATGCCCAGAATGCCACACGCCGCGCGATGGGCGCGGGGAACTGCGAGCCGATGCGTGGCTGCGGGGCGCACCGATATGGATCAAGCCGGTTGCACCTATTTCGAACTGGGCGGACCATGCGCCGCCGCTGGCCGGGTTTCCGAGTTTTACCGAGGAGCAAGGGGAACGAATTCTGGAAAAGGGAACTGGCCCAGAAGGTGAAGCGCTGCGGCCGCCGATGCACATCTATCACATGAATCACGCCGACGCCAAAGCGATTATCGCGTATCTCAAATCATTGCCGCGGGGCGATCGAAACAATTAGATTCGCGGCAGCACCTTACTATTTTGCTGCTTCCGTTTAGCGCCCTTTATTGCCGGTGTTAACGGGCACCCACGCGAGTCCATCCACGCCAGCGGTAAGAATGATGGGTTGCTGTAGCTGCCAGGCGCGCAAATCCAGCATCGCGATTTTTCCTGCGCTCACGCAGGAAACGAAAGCAACAGCGCCATCAGGAGTTACCAGAATTTCCGAAGGAGACTCGGGAAGATCGAAAGTTTTGGCGATCTTCAGCGTAGCCATGTCGATGGCTAGCAGTTGGTGATTTGCCATGCACGCGACCAGCAGCCACTTTCCGTCTGGCGTGGGCGCAGAGGCATAGGCGACGCAGGGAAGATCAATCCAGCGGGACACTTTGTTGGGGATGTCGTCCTTCGCTTTGCGATCAGGCAGATCGATCATTGCGAGCCGCGGGGCGTTTTGATCGTGGGTAAATAAGTGAGTTCCATCTGGGGACATCGAAATGCGTTGGATGGTTTTGGCCACAGGGATAACGGCAATCAAACGGCGCGCCGGAATGTCCAGCACACTGATGTTTCCCGGGCCTACATTCGCGGTGTAGCCGCGTTGCCCATCGGGAGAAATCACGATCATATGCGATTGCGGGGCTCCAGTGGGAATCTCGCCGATGACCTGTTGTTTAGCAGGGTCGACAATTTTCACTGTGTTGCTTACCTCGGCGGTGACGTACAGCAGGCCATCGGGGCCAAATTCGGCGCGATGCGGACGAACTGGCCCTACTTGAATAGAGCCAGAAACCTTACGCTCGCCAATGTCGATCACGTCAATGGTGGCGCCATCGGTACCTGGTTTTCCCACGCCGGAATTTCCATAAATGGGGACGTAGATGAAGCGCGCGTCGGGAGAAACGGCGGCTTCATGACCGCTTACGCCGACGGAGATGGTCGCGAAGGTGCGGCGTAAGTCAGGTTCCACCAGCAAAACTTTGTGTTCTGCCTGGTTAACAACCACCAGGGTTCCTTTTTCGCTGGGGGCCCCAGCACCCCCGCCGGTCTGTACTGCGAAAAGCATTAAGGAAAATACAACTGCGAGCACTAACGAAAAACCCATGTCATTCCTCGAAAAAAATTGGTGAAACTATTCCTATAACTTAAGTGGCCGCTATTGACAGAGCAGTCCTTCTCAAATTCATTTCAGGCTCAAATCCATTTCACGTGCAAACGAGTCGCATCGTATAACATTTTTCATGCTTCTGCTGGGTGCCGAGGGTTGCACTCATGTATTGACCGCCTGCGAAGTGGGAAGTACGATGGCGCAGTTTTAGTCGGCGCATTCTTCGAACGCCGGGGTGCGGATAAATGGCCGGAACTGTTTACTGTTCAAAGTGTGGAAGCCTGATTGAAGATGGCGCGGCTTTTTGTCCGGCATGCGGGCAAGCGGTACAACCCTCTGCAGTTACTGGCGCGGGCCTGCCGGTGGGAGCAAGCGCCGCCGCCGTGCTTCCGTCTGGCTATGGTGGCAATGCGTACCCAGCGGCACTCCCAACAGCGCCGCCGGTGGTGTTTGCGCAACCCAGCGTGCAATACGCGGGATTCTGGCTTCGCGTGGTTGCGTATCTGATCGATTCAATTATTCTCGGCGTCGGGTTTATGGCGCTATTCGTTCCATTTGCGATCATGACGGGATTGACCGCGGTACTGGGAAATATTCATCCCGGCGAAGATCCCAGAGATGTGGGCGCGGTTCTCGGGGGCACATTTTTCCTGGGATTCTTCACAGTTGTGTCCCTGGCTTTTTTGGGAGGATGGCTCTATCACGCCAAGATGGAGAGTTCCGCGTGGCAGGCGACCTTGGGTAAGAAAGCTTTGAACCTGCGCGTGACTGATATGTACGGTGCGCGCATAAGTTTCGCTCGGGCCAGCGGGCGCCATTTCGCCAAATTAATAACCGGAATGATTCCCTTGGGAGTGGGATTCATGCTGGCAGGATTCACGGAGAGAAGGCAAGCCCTACACGACATGATAGCGAGTTGCCTGGTGCTGCGAGACCGCTGATCGATGGCGCGCGCGCGCGAAATTAGCGCTTGGCTGAAAAAGTGTTGCGCTTGATGAGACTCACCAACTGATCGCTGGTGACGGCGAAAGATATTTCCAGACCTTCACCGTTTGGCACAACGCGTACGGACGCGAGCAGCGTTGCGAGATCGGGGTCCGAGTTCTTCGCGTCAAATTGCCGCCACAAAATTCCCGCCTGTAGCAGTTGAGACAGCGTCGCGGCGTCCTCTGGCGAAGAAGAAATCAATTGGAAATGGACGTCGAGATCGCTGGTTCCCTGGATGCTGATGACCATGCCCTGCAATTTGTTGAGGAGTTTGCCGGCTTGTGGGAATTGCCTGGCTTGCGGGACGATTTGCCGCAAGGCTTGATGTGCCCCTCCCGGATTTAATACACCCCAAAATATTCCACGGCCATTAGCCTGGGAGATCAGTGGGAACATCTTTTCATTTCGAAGAAGACTGTCGGCGGCAGCGACGCGCACTTCGAGGAGTTGCTGAAGCAAACGCAAGTGGCCGAATGCCACGGTGCTGGAATCGATAAACACTACCGACAAATCATCGCAGGAAACGCAGGGAAAGAGCCTGTAACCGCGATAGTCGGCTCCCTGAATTTTGTGCGCCTTCATGAAACTGTTGGCGGCGTCGGGGTCAAAATTTCCCAAGGCGACGCCGAGAACGTCGTTTGAGTCCGGAGCAGCTTTGTCGTCCGGTCCGGAAGCGGAATCGGGGGAGCCTAGAGTCCAGGCGAGTTCCTCTATTTGAGAATTGTCATCGACCCCGACGGAAGCGAGGAAATGTTCCAGATCCGAAAAGCGCACGGGAAGCGTTTGAGACTTGAATTGTGCGTACCACGGAAATTGCCGCGCTTCCTTCAAGTTTGCATAAGCGAACTCGGCGGTATTTTTGGGAAACATGGCGATGGCGTCTACGCTGAGAGTGCCGGCGCGCAGAGTTACGACGGAACACGTAGAGATGATAGCTAAGGACAAAAACTTAATCAGAAAATGTTTTGGAATTGGGAAGTTCACGGTACACCTTAAAAATAGAAAATATCCTTCAGCAGCTAATAAATAAAAATGATGGGCGCGATCGTCTGCGCCCATCACTATGAGGTGTGCTAAACGGTCTTGATGTTGCCGTTCATTCCGTTGGGATAGAAACCGCCACTTGCTGTACCTGGAGTGGAATTGGCGTACACGATGGCCAGAACCTGCGAAGTGGTGCGTTTGATAGCCAAGGCATTGGCGTCCACAGGGAAGAAGTGCGTCTCATCCGGGGGCACGTCCTGACTGTCTGTGGGTTTAACGGTGATGCCTTGTTGCACCACATTCAAGCGAATATTTCCGGCGTGGTAGGCCTCGGTGGCAAGAATCTGCGCCGCGGCTTGGAGATTATTTCCGGTGAGGAGCGTGGCTGCGCCTGCATAAGCGCTGACGCCGGTGTCTTCAAACGCCCGCGAGAGCGTCAAAAACTCCGCTTGGCTGCCGAATGCGATACCCAATGCATTGAGGTTGATGACCGGTTCAGCTACAGCTACTCCGCCGAGCGCGGTGCGCAGGAATTTCACGTGCAGCATTTCGTCGTTAAGAATTTCCGCTGCGATGTCGGCAATACGCGTGTCGGTGAAGGTTACTTTAGCACCGCCGGTCGCCGTGCTGGTGCCACCCGTGACTGAGGAACTCAGAGTGGTGCCGGTAACCGCTACGCTGTAA
Organism: uncultured Acidobacteriota bacterium; assembly: GCA_963705755.1. Taxonomy (GTDB): domain Bacteria; phylum Acidobacteriota; class Terriglobia; order Acidiferrales; family UBA7541; genus Acidiferrum. The sequence goes on from CAVPKZ010000147.1 coordinate 25,470, forward strand.
AACTCGGCTTCAAGATATTCCAGGTTTAATGCGAAATTCAGGACATCTGTTTCTGGAACGGTCTGCGCTTTAGGGTTGATGCTGGTGGAATTATCGGAACAGCCTTGTATCACGGCACCCGCGGCGATTCCCGCGCCGGCGAGCCCGACGTTTTTTATAAAATTGCGTCTGGCGAATGCTCTTTTGTAACGGATCAGATTTAATTGTTGTTCTGCTTTGAGCGGATCTAGCAAGACACGAACTGAACCAGTAATATGCAAAG
>CAVPKZ010000148.1:0-15426 GCA_963705755.1 uncultured Acidobacteriota bacterium
TAAATGCCTCAGCGATCTGCCCGCCAAAAAATCAAGCGAGTTGAAATCCACTCCACACGGGGGATAACCTTGATGCTCTTGCGCGACGTAATCAGGCTCTAGACCTATTATCTTTTAGCACCACAATAGCGATCTGGCAGACCAAGCCCCCGGATCATGACCAGACCGCGAACTATTATCAGCATTCCGCCGTCTCCGACAACGGCGATCACCGCGCCATCTGGATTGCGGTCGCGCTGCGATCGCGGCCTGGACGCCAAAGCCCATTCCCGAGACCGTTGGACATAAAAAAGGTACCCGGCTCGTAACTGCGCCAGAATTGCCCACTAGCAGTTTATGAGAGCCGACATCACACGTGACGATGCCGTTTCTCGGTAACACTGATCGTAATCCTTCGACTAATCCGAGTGGCGAAGTACCCTGGTCTGTGTTGGCTGGTATTCTTTTCAAAACCTGGCGTCGAGTCTCGAGGCACTCTTGGCCAAGGCTTAGGTTCGGCTATTAGTGTCACTAGCCCGGAAACCAGTGATTGTAGGTCGCCGATGGCTTCCACTGGATGATAAGCGCCCTCGGTCATCGAAGCCGAATCAATGGAAACCATGTCAAGTTCCGCGAACCAGGTGCCGTCAGCTTCGACGGGATCAAACCCTATGCTCATGATCAAATCTGCAGCCCGTAGAGTTGAAACAATGTCCCGGTCAATGGCCATTCCCGAGGCCACACCAACAAATAATGCATGGTCCTCGGGTAATATGCCTTTTACCTTCGGTGTGACTAGGAAAGGCGCCGTAATTCCTAAGCTTCGAATTTCTCCCGCCGCGCTTGGCGGAGTTCCTAGACCAATGAGAATCAAGGGATGTTGAGAACGTGCGATCTTGTCTCGAATCTCTACGAGCGAGTTAGATTTCTTCTCTAGACCCGCATTTGGCTTTTGCCAGATGCCTGCCGGTGGGCAGGAATGCTCCCTGTTTTGCCGTGTCACTTGGCACCACAAGTAGAACGGGGCCAGGCCTCGGCGCGGCCGCCAGGGACATGCAGTCACTGACCAGTGCACACGTATCCGGCTTGTTCCAACCACTGCAGTGCGCTTGGTTATCGGCTCAAAAAGGGGCTTCAAGGTCCAATCGCCGACGCTGAACGTTTCGCGAACTGCGACGGGAATCTGTGCAGTGACCGCCAATAAGGGGGCGCGGTCGAGAAAAGCGTTGGTGACCCCGGTGACAGTTGGTGGCCCCAGGCCCTAAGTTGCGAAGCATACACCGGGTATGCCGGTGATTTGCCCATACACCTGAGCCATCCAAGCGGCGCTACTTTCATGGCCGGTTAACAGCACGCGAATATCAGCCCGGCGGCAGGAATCCATGAAGGCACTAATTTCTCCTCCGGGTAGACCAAAAGCAAATTTTACGCCGGATTTTTCGGCGAGCGACTTTGCTATTATGTCTGCATGGGTCAGCCCGTACCCCTCTCGAATGTCGCGATTACTGCTCTCTGTGAACTTTTTGCCGCTATTGCTTCTGGTGGTTGTCCAAAGGTCTCGTATTCTTTCCTCGCAAATCATTACAACCAAGAAGCCTGTGCCGGTTATCCGGAATTTTGACTTTTTCTGTGCCGCCCTCACGGAGTGCTCTTACGTGGGGCGGACTTCGGTGGCACCCTGGCTTAGGAGTACTTTGCGGTTACGTAAAAGTCAGATAATTTGATGATCTTTCCGCCAGTAGTTATGTATATGCTTATGCTGTTCATCTGTGATGATCAACGAAGGAAGAACTATCATGCAGCAAAATAAAAGTCAAGCTGGATTATGCCATACCTGCGCACGCTGCAGTCGAGCCGCCAGCCGATTGGCTCATGGAGCCTTTACTCTATTTGCTGCGTGAGCACGGGCACGATGTCAGTGCGCCGACCATTGGACGAAAACCGCGACATGGAGCGAATGAACCTGCTGGGAAAAAGTACTGTGGAAGGTCGAATTATCACACCCGCGGGGTTGCGAGTACTGCGAAAGGCGGCACAGGGACAGGGAGAGCCGGGCGCGTGCGGACAAGCTTCTGAAGGCGCTTGATGGCCGTTCGCGAAAAGACATCATTGATCAACTGACCGTCCGACGAATCATCGAAGTGGAGGGCGCTAGTCTGGCGGCATTGAACGCGTCTCGTGCTTCCATCAAGAAATTGGAGACCACGTCCGGAAGCAAAGGTTCGATTGAAAGGGTCATATGGGTGTGGGGGAAGATGTTGGTTTCCATGAAGCCCTGGCAAAAGCATCGGGGAATAAAATTATTTCTTCCACTGTCCATCTGCTTCGGTCCCAGGAGTGGATGAATTATGGGTCATGATATTCGCGCCAAGGTAGGCACCAGTCTTGCGGTAGATCATCAAAAAATCATTTCGGCTTTGAAGACCCGACTCGGCACTCGCTCGAAGGCGCAACTGGAGCGGCATTTGAATGAATTAATCGCTGATGTGAACCGCTACTGGAATGTAGTGCAGCGACGAAGTCGCGAAGCCCGAGAATTCCTGTCAACTGATCAGGCCTCGGCCGAGAAAATGAGTTCCGACTGGCCGTCGTACCTTTAGGTGCGGATTCTTCTACATAACAAAACTAGGTATCGTACATGGTTGGTCGTCCACGGTGTAACGTACGGCGCTAATCCCCCGCGGAATTCACTCACACCAATGTCTCCCTGGACTAGCTTGATTGATCATCGTTGATGAACAGTAAAAAAGTCTTTGCTTGACAATGACAATTGCGATTGCCTATCCTGACGCTCCTAATGAAACGCCGCCATTTTCTCACCGTTCTGACATCCGTTCGGCGGGTTGCTGGTTTACTCTTTAGATGGAAAAGCGTTTCGACTTGCAACCGACGACAAGACCGTTTAATTCCCTTCGTTTTTTAGTGAAGATGAGGCGCTGATTCGTCTCAACAGCGGTAGCTGAGAATTTTCCCGAGTGAAGGAATCCGGTCCGGGAGCCAAGGAAGCCGGTGTGGTTATTTACATCGATCGGCAATTGGCCGGACCTTATGGCGAGGACCGCTATAGGTACCCAAGCTCCCTTCGAAGTGGCTCGCCCGATCTTGGCTATCAAGGTAAAGAGTCTCCTCGAAGGTTTACCGCGAAGGTTTGAAGCCGCTCAAAGGGTTGGATCGCTTAGAGCCGGCAGAGCAGGATGCCAGGCTCAAGCTGATGAAAAGACCTATTTCTTTGCTCTTTTACGCCGGCACACCATCGAAGGAATGTTTTGCGATCCGGTCCACGGCGGAAACGTCGATATGGTCGGATGGCAGATGCTCGCATTTCGGGTCGAGATGAGCTACCGCGAGGCGGTGAATACCCACTTTGGAGAGGCGTACCGTCCACGACCTGCGAGCCTGCTACAAATTAGTGGTTTCAAGATACGGCCGAGTGAGGACGAGAAGTGAAGACCCTGCCTCCAGTAGATGTGCTGATTGTCTGGCGGCGGATGGACCGGCCTGCTCATGGCCAAGCTCGGTTCGCGCACACCGCTCTCGGTGCTGGTGCTTGAGCGTGGCCCAATTCACAACCCGGACGAATACATCAAAGAAATGGACGAGTTGGACTATGCGATTCGTAAACGCAGTGGCGTCAAGGTGCAGGATTGCTCGAAAGAGACGGCCACCTTACGGCGGTCTGGGAATGAACGGGCGCTACCATTGCGGGAACTCGGTTTGTTGATTCCGGGCACGGGCGTTGGCGGAGCCGGGGAGCACTGGGGAGCTACGGCGTACCGCATAATGCCTGACTGTTTTCAACTATTGTCCAAAACGATCAGAATACGGGTCAAAAAGATTGCCCGCGGATCACTCCATCAAAGATTCGGGCGCCACTTATGAAGAAATGGAGCCGTACTACACCCGGGCAGAGAACCTAATTGGCGCGTCAGGGAAAGCCGGTAATATTCAAGGCCGGCTGATCGAAGGTGGCAACATTTTCGAGGGAGTTGAAGTAGAAGACCCCACTCCTCCGACTGCCACACCATATTTCTCCGCTCTGTTTCGCGACGCGGCGAAATCTCTCGGCTATCATCCCTTCCCTGGACCGAATGCGACGTTGAGCGAGGCCCATACAAATCCCGATGGCGTTTTTCGTCCAGGTTGCGTTTTTTGCGGATTCTGCAATATGTATGGTTGCATGATCGGCGCGAAGGCGCAGCCCACCAACGTTTTTCTGCCGGTAATCAAGCGGCACAAAAATGTGACTATTCGCACCGGTCCTCGGGTCCGCCGTCTTGTGCGCGAGAATCTCGAACGGCCGGGTGCGGGGAGTCACGTACAAAGATTCATCAGGAGACGAGGTTTTTCAACCTGCAGACCTGGTAATTTTGGCTACCTGGACCCTGAACAATACGCGGCTGCTGCTTTTGTCGGAAATTGGCGAGCCCTATCATCCCGCAACGGGGAAAGGTAATGTCGGGCGCAATCTGACAGCCGATTTGAAGTTTGCTGCGGCGAAAGTATTGATGGAAAAACCCCTGAATCGTTTTATGGGTTCTGCCCCTACGGGGATTTATGTGGGAGACCTGAAAGCGGTGTTGTCGACAATACGAATCTTCCATTTTTACGTGGGGGACTTTTAAGAGCGTTAAATTCAGGCTACCAGCCATCGGAACATTCGGGCGAGTCCCGCAATCGGTCAAATCTACATGGGGCTCGAAGTAAAGAAGGCCGCCGTTTACTGGTACAACCGGATGGAAGATGTGCGATGGGATGGCGAGGTGTTCGCATACAAAAGCAATTACATGGATCTACTCCACTTACAAAGATGTTCATGGCGATCCGCTAATTCGTATGACCATGGACTGGCAAGAGAACGAACGGCGCATGTCCGAGTTTGGGACGGCCAAGGGGTGGAACTGGCCGAGCCACGGGCGCCAGACAGATTATCCCATCGGCGGCTTGGGACATTTTGATGCGAATCCTTATGTGGTAACTCAACTGCGCGGTGGAAACGATCATGGGCGCGTCTAGAGACGATTCAGGAGTTAACCCTTTTCGGCAACACTTTCAGGCATCGAACCTTTTTATCCTCGGGAGTTCGGTAATCCCACACGCTCCCACTGCGCGTCCAACGCTGAGTCTCATTGCCATGACTATTCGCACCTCCGACGCAATCGTGGACAGATATTTGAAACATCCAGGGCCCTTAGCCTGATCGTGGTTGTTGCGGCTGTGCACGCCACGCAATTTGTTTCGACCAAGATCCCAGTTCTGACAAAACCTCCGCGCCATAAACCAGATTGGGCCGATTCATTTCCATGATTCCTGCGTAATGAAGTTTTTCGTCATTCCTTCCAGAATGTGGTAAGTCTGCCGTACCGTTTCCTTTCTGAATTTTATTGTCTTCCTAAGACTTATAACTTGTCAGTCATCGTTTTTTTAAATGAATTATATACCATTTAAGTAATAATATTTAAAGTTAGGCCGTGGTCAGAAGTGAAGCAGCGCTACGCCCACACGTGTCACGCAAATGACGATGCATGCATTTTAAAGAATTTGCTTGCCGCTTCCCGCCGTGGAGCTTACTTTATAGCGGCACCTAAAACATTGCAGTTGATCATCACCGATGAACAAGCATGAAGAAAACGCTTGACAACAAATTTTCATTTAAGTACGGTGTGGCCAACTTAGGTATGGTCATGTCGGGGACATGATTAAAGGCTCCGCCAATTTAACGGCGATTCCTGGGTCAATTGATGTTCGCGCACAGGGGGATGTCGACCATGATTTCTAAAACGACTGCCAAGGCAAGCGACTTCCGTTTCACAGCTCTCATAATATTTGCACTCGCTCTGATCGTCTGTGTGTCAGTTCGAGCGCAAGTATCTGGAGGCACGCTCACGGGCACGGTTAGCGACGTTAACGGCGGACCAATTCCCAACGCGAAGATTTCCATCAAGAATGAAGCTACTGGTGTGGTGCAGGAAATTATTGCCGATAATGCCGGTGTATATTCGGCGCCAAACCTGTTGCCCGGAACCTACGATGTCACCATATCCGGCAGTGGCTTTGCTCCTCAAGAAAAGACGGGCGTGACACTGGGTGTCGGAGAAGAGCGCCTTCTGAACATTTCCATGCAGATCGGGACCGTCAATCAACAGGTGCAAGTGAGCGGAGTGGCTCCGACCGTGGAACTGGCCACCTCGTCGATCGATGCGCAAGTCGACGAACAGACCATCCGCGAGATTCCTCTGAATGGACGCGATTGGGCTGCAATTGGCCACGCTACAGCCAGGCATCTACGTGGTGCACACGGAAAAAGATGTGAACAATCCTGGAGGAAGAGGCAATCGTGGCTGGGGGCAGGAGTTGACTGATGCAGGCCATAGCCCGTACATGAATAATTATCAAGTCAATGGAATTAGTAACGCCGATTATTCGAATGGAGCGCCGGGAGGTGTGCTAGGGACGCAGTTAGGGGTCGACGCTATTCAGGAGTTTTCTGTACAAACTACAAATTATGGAGCGGAGTACGGACGCAGCGCCGGAGCGGTGATCAACGCCATAACGAAATCAGGAACCAATGACTTCCATGGTTCCGCTTTCTGGTTCTTGAGGGACGAAGACTTTGACGCACGTAATTTTTTTGACCCTGCCAAAATCGCGCCATTTCATCGGAACCAGTTCGGGGCTTCCGGGGGAGGGCCCATAAAAAAGGATAAAACTTTCGTTTTTGCTGCCTATGAAGGAGTTCGTCAGGATCTGGGTCTGTCATTCCATAACAGCGTTCCAACTGCAGCTGCGCGCGCTGGGAATTTATGTTCCGCTCCCTCGGCGGGCGGGTGTACGCCGCACACGGTTACCGTCGATCCTAAAGTTGCACCATATCTCGCGTTGTATCCTCTGCCTAATGCCGGCTTGAATCCCGGTGGAAATGGCGACATCGGATTCTACGATGCTTCTGGATCGTCGCCTGCTGTGGAGAATTATACGATAGTGAGGGTTGACCACCATTTCTCAGAGAAGGACACCATCGCCGCGAGTTATACCTACGATAAATCTACCCAAACTATCCCCGACAGCTTATTGCTCAGTACCAATAACTTTTTGAGCGAAAGGCAACTGGGCACTCTCGAGTGGGATCACACCTTCGGGTCGAAGCTGGTGAATAGCGCACGAATCGGTTACAACCGTCCACAAGAAATAAATCAGCAACCTGGAATCGCCCTCAATCCTCTTGCGAAGAATACCAGTCTTGCGGCTGTTCCCGGTATGTTTCCACCGGTGCTCGAAATCCCTAGTCTAACTACCATGCAAGGCGGTCTCGGTTCACAAGCCATAACCAACTACATTCTTAATTCCTACCAGGCCTATGACGACATGTTCTTGAGCAAAGGCAAACATACAATTAAATTTGGCTTCGCCGTTGAAAACATGCGGACAAACTTGATTCTTGGCGGAAGGAATAATGGCGATTTTGCGTTCCCATCTTTAGAGGGCTTCCTGCTAAACCAGCCGACAAGTTTCTACGCCGGTCAGGCAGCCAGCGTGAAGGAGCTCGGAGGCCGTCAGACTGCTTATGGGTTTTACGTCAATGATGATTGGCACTTTCGTCAAAACCTGACTTTCAACATAGGGTTGCGCTATGAGCCCGCCACCATTCCGATTGACAGCAATAATCAATTGTTGGTCCTGAAAACCTTGTCTGGACCAATCGTTCCCACCAACCCGATGTGGGACAGCAATGGCACGCTCAGAAATTTTCAACCGCGGATCGGTTTTTCGTGGGATCCATTCAAGGATGGGAAGACCGCCCTTCGAGGCGGGTTTGGTCTCTATGACATTTTGCCTCTCGAGTGGGAATGGGCCATTCCCACCGGTACTTCCTACCCCTTTAGCTTCACGGTCGCAGCAGGGAACTTACCCGCAGGTTCGTTCCCGACCGGGGCGTTAAGCCTGATCGGTTTCAACGTAGCCAGTGCCGCGGCTCGCTATGTTACTCCAGATCCAAAGCGCGCTTACAGTTCGAACTGGAACCTCAACCTCGAACGCCAACTAACCAGCAGCGTAACGGTCACGGCCGGCTACGTTGGTTCGCACTCTGTCCATCTACCCTTCAAAGCTGATGACGAAAACATGGTCCTGCCCACCTTAACGTCGGCGGGTTATCTCTGGCCGTACCCAGTGGGGAGCGGAGCGAAACTGAACTCCAATGTCGGCGCCGTGGTGACATCGATTTATGACACGGAAGCCACTTACGAGGGCTTCTGGCAAGCGTGAAGAAAACCTTCAGCCACGGTGTTCAAGCTCAGGGCTCCTTCACCCATGGCAAATGTTTTGATACTGGGACGACCGGCACTGCGACCGACCCGTTCCAGAATACTCTGGTTAATCCGATGTTTTTCAGCCGTGAAGCGCGATACGGCCCGTGTGACTACGACGTGCGAAATCTCTTCGTTGGAAATTTCTATGGCAGCTTCCTAAGCCAACGTTCGGTGGAAGCTTTGGGGAAACCGTTTTAGGCGGATGGGCCATGAGCGGCGTTGTTACCTTGAGCAGCGGTACACCCTTTTCCGTTCTTATCGGGGGAGATTCATTGGGAGAAAAGAGCTCGGGAACATTTAATTTCCCGGACCGCTCGACTGCAGCTGGATGCCAGAATCCCGTTAATCCTGGAAACCCCAACAACTATCTTAAACTGAATTGCTTCCTTCCTCCCATTGCACCCGCTTCATTCGCTGCGATGTGCCAGCCGGCTGCTGCCAGCGTCGCCGCGGTAATACCTAATACCTGTATGAACCTTCTTGGCAACTTTGGAAAGAATTCGATCTGACGGGCCCGGGATAATCGACTTTGATTATTCCTTGACCAAGGACACTTATATTCGCAGAATTTCAGAAACGTTCGACGTCCAGTTTCGGGCTGAATTCTTTAATATCTTCAACCATGCGAATTTCCAATCGCCTGTCGGTTCCAATACCGTTCTCAACCAGGATGGGACGCCGACGGCCGGCGCGGGAACAATAAGTTCCACGACCACAACGTCTCGACAGATTCAGTTCGCCCTAAAATTCATTTGGTAATCTCCTGGAAATATTCAAAGCTGACGACTGGATATCGATTGATACAAGGAGAGAACAATTCGTAAGCCGCTGGCGATTGGCACTGCTGCTGAAATGGCGACAGTCGGGAAGGTATAAGCAAATGGCGGCGAGAGCTAAGGGGCCTGCGGTCGATCGGCGCAACTTCTTGAAGGGCGCGGTGGTAGGTGCCGCAACGCTTGCTACCAACACGGATGCCGCGTCTGTTCAGCCAGTCGCAACCCGAGCATCACTCGCCGTCCCACCGATGTGGCCAGCTGCGGAAATCGAACCTCCGAGCGATGTCGAGGTGTTGGCTCCCGGCGAACGGCCTGGCTCAGATTTCATGGTCGACGTCCTGAAGTCTCTCGGCTTTGATTATCTTTGTGCCAATCCAGGTACAAGTTTTCGCGGTCTCCATGAATCCATAATCAATTATGGCGGAAATCAGAATCCAGAGTTTATAACCTGTTGCCATGAGGAGTCCTCCGTCGCCATGGCGCACGGCTACTTTAAGATCGAAGGGAAGCCCTTATGCGTTTGTGCGCATGGAACGGTGGGGTTGCAGCATGCTTCCATGGCGATCTACAACGCTTGGTGTGACCGAGTTCCGATCTACATCGTACTGGGAAACATGATCGATGCCACGAAGCGGCATTCGTATGGCGATTGGGATCACGCTGTACAGGACGCCGCCGCTACTGTACGCGACTTCGTAAAATGGGACGACCTCCCGATCTCGCTACCACATTTTGCCGAGTCCGCGGTTCGTGCCTACAAGGTGGCGATGACCCCACCCATGGAGCCGGTGGTGTTGGTGGTAGACCAGGAACTGGCCGAAAATCCGATCCCGACCGGGGACAAAACTCAACATTCCGAAACTAACGCTGGCCGTGCCTCCGCAAGGTGATTCGGGCGCGGTTGCTGAGGCCGCGCGACTCCTGGTTGAAACTGAAAATCCCGTTATCGTTCTCGGGCGCGCGGCTCGAACCCAACAATGCGTGGACCGGTTGGTAGAGCTCGCGGAACTGCTCCAGGCGGCGGTGATCGATAAAACTCTGCGGATGAATTTCCCCCACTAGACATCCTCTCAGTCAATCCGTCGGCGCACAACCGGGTCGCCACGGCCGACAACTGATCGCACAGGCGGATGTTATTTTAGGCCTTGAGGTGAATGACTTTTGGGACGTGGTCAACTCCTTCAGTGAGCAGCAAAATGGAACTTGGAGGCGGACCGCCAAGCGCGACGCAAAGTTGATCAGTATTAATACCGAAGATCTCTATAGCAAATCCAATTACCAGGATTTCCAGCGATATACCGAGATCGATGTCGATATCGCGGCTGACGTCGAAGCGACGTTGCCTTCTTTGATCGACGCGATCAAGCGGCGTATGACCGCGGGTCGCAGCGGAACGTTTCAGGAGCGTGGCGCCAAATTAGCGATGGCTCACGACAAGGAGCTGGAACTGACACGCACGGAGGCGGCTTATGGTTGGGATGATACTCCAATTAGTGTCGCCCGTTTGTGCGCTGAATTATGGGAGCAAATCAAGAACGAAGACTGGTCGTTTGTGTCTTATTGTTCCTATCTCAGCTGGTGGCCGCTCCGCCTTTTCGATTTCAAAAAGCATTACCAATACATCGGTGAATCGGGTGGCTACGGTATCGGGTATAACGCACCCGCGACTCTGGGTGCGGCGCTTGCGAACAGAAAGTATGGCCGCTTGACGGTTAATACCCAAAGCGACGGCGACTTAATGTACGCCCCGGGCATCCTTTGGACAGCGGCACATCACCGGATTCCCATCTTGAACATTATGCATAACAACCGCGCGTATCATCAGGAACTTATGTATATCCAACGCATGTGCAATCGACACAATCGGGGGATCGATCGCGCCAAGATCGGAACTACACTTCAGGACCCCAACATAGATTTTGCGAAGCTGGCTCAGAGCATGGGCGTGTACGCGGAAGGTCCAATTACTGATCCCAAAGACCTGGGTCCGGCGATGAAGCGAGCGATCGACGTGGTAAAGCGAGGCGAGCCGGCGCTTGTGGACGTTGTAACTCAGGCGCGTTGAGGAATGGGAATGAGGGTAGCACACAACCTTTTTGCAACGTTTCTGGCCGAGCCTGATACCAGGGCTTCGCATGGAAAGCGTCTGGGCTTCTCTATGCTGTGGATCATGGGGCTGATGATTAGCGCGCCCTTGTCGTCGTCAACTTTCGCGCAGGCACCGGCGGGCTCTTCCAAGTCGACAGAAACCGCTCCAGGAAATGCCGAACTTGGGAGACAATTATTCAAGAAGTATGGATGTTATGAATGCCATGGAAGCCACGGGCAAATAGCTTCAAGGAGCGGGCCGGCACTCGCCCCGGGTCTAATTCCTTTTGACGCATTTTCCGCTTACGTCCGTGAACCGAAAGGCTCGATGCCCCCGTACGTTGCCAGAGTGGTATCGCAAAAGGATCTAGCCGACATATATGCTTTCCTGCAGACGACGCCACATCCGCCCGCGGCAAAAACAATTCCGATACTGAATGCGGTTGCGGGACCATGACATGGTCATTGCGTGTTGTAGCAACCGAGCTAGTGCAACGGCGTTTGAACGGGATGAGTTTGTTCGACGGAAATATTTTGGAAGGTGTGGTGATGAAGCTTTCAACGCTTTTTCTTTGTACTTTGATATGTGGCCTTTCAGGGCCTATTACGATTTGCGCGCAAGCAAGCAACGGTGCAGGTGAAGGTAAGCCTGAGGTTCACGTCGATTTCTACAAACTGCCCCCTGGTCGTCAGGACGAATGGCTTGCTTTGTACAAAAAATCGCATTTCCCCATGATGAAATGGCAGATCGAGCACGGGCAGGTCATTAGCGAAACCGTTTACACGCGCTCTATTCATCAACTGTCTCCATCGTGGGACATCGCCATCATGATCGTGTTACCGCCCGCCGGACAGAGAAAAAAGCCGGAGCTCACGCGGGCGCAATTGATGCGCAAACTCTACCCCGATCTTGATGAATACGTTAAAGAAGAGAGACAGCGTTGGGCCATGACACTGGAACATTGGGACGAGCGATGGGTTGAAGTAGATATTGAGAAAAACCCGTCGCTGTACTATCCAAATCCGGATTAATTTCAGAAAGGGTAAATTCGAGGTGAAGAGATGACCAAACTATACCTGATGATGATTGCTGTTCTTTCTTTTTCGTTTTCAGCGGACGTGCTGACCACCGAGCCGCTGGTTTTAGTTAAGACGATGGCCATGCCGGGTGTCCCGCTTGGACCATACGTCGATCATTTTGGTGTTGATGTAAAAGGTCATCGTCTCTTCGCTACTCCTCAGGCCCACAAGAGTGTTCAGGTATTCGATTTCGATACCGGCAGGTTTATTCGCGAACTGACTGGGTTCGGAAATGCCCACGGAGTGGTATACCGAGGTGATCTTGATCAGTTCTACGTGGCCGATGGTGGTGATGCTGGGGAAGTAAAAATCTTCAGTGGCAAAGACTATCAGCTTATTAAGTCGGTTAAGGGGTTGATAGGCGCCGACTCCAACGGCTATGACCCCACAACGAAGGAAATGTACATCGTCACCGGCGGCCCGAGCGCAAAGCTCGATTACTCCGCTATAAGCGTGGTTGATACGAGCAAAGGCGAACTGGTTGGTGAAATCAAGGTCCCGGGCTCCGGGCACCTGGAACAGATTGTGGTAGAGCAAGTGGGTCCCAGGCTCTATGTAAACATCGAGGACAAGAATTCAGTCGCGGTAATGGACAGGGAAAAGAGGACTCTACTAGCAACATGGCCGCTCACGAAAGGCCAGAACAATTTTCCTATCGCACTGGATGAGAAACACCATCGTTTGTTTATAGGTTGCCGTAATACCGACGCGAGTGGCGTTATCGTGGTAATTGATACTCAAACCGGGAAAGAGGTCGGTTCACTGCCCATTGGGGGAACGTCGACTACTTGGACTTCGATGCTAGAAATGGTCGCCTGTACGCCACTTGTGGGACGGGGAACGTCTTTGTCTATCAAGAGCATTCGCCAGACCAGTACAAACTCATGGGCAAGCCCGAAACAGCGGTGATGGCAAAAACTGGCCTGCTGGTACCCGATCAAAATCTATTTTTCGTAGGCGTGCCAAACCTTGGCGGTACGCAGAACGCCAAAATTCTCGAATTCAAGATTCAATGAAGATGGGCCTTGAACGTTTCAGGGTTCCCAGGTCGGGTGACACTCCGAACAAAGGTCGGAGCATAAGAACTGTGGGGCGAAAAGAAATGAATGAGAGGAACCAGTATGAAGCGGACCTTCGGACGTGGGGTATGGATTGTTGCGCTAAGCATTTTGATCCCTCCGACAGTTTTTGCTCAAGCCAATAATGGAGCCGGCGAGGTAAGCCCGAAGTCCACGTCGGTTACTACAAACTACCTCCGGGTCGCCAAGACGAATGGCTCGCGCTCTATAAGGAATATCACTATCCCATGGTGCAGTACATGATCGAGCATGGCCAGGTGACAACTGAAAAGATCTATACGCGAGCAGTACACCAGCTGTCACCTTCCTGGGATATCGCCATTGTGCTCGTATTTCTACCCGCGGGACAAAAGAAAGAAGCCCGAGTTTACGCGGGAACAGTAATCCGCAAGCTCTACCCGGACATCGAGGATTACTAAAAGGGAAGAGAGACAGCGCTGGGCGCTGATCTCCAGGAGTGGGGATGAAATCATGGGTCGAGGTAGATATCGAATAAGAATCCGTCGCTGTATTATCCCAATCGGATTGAGTCCAGGAACGGCTTACTTGACTTTCACTGTGGCCGAACATGGCCATGGTTATAGCCAAAATTGATATTCGCAAAAAATAAAGGAAAACAACTATGAGGAAGCTGTGCTCTTTGTTGATTGTCGCCGCATTTTACGCAATTCCCAGCAGTGCACAAGTGTTTGAGCCGCTAATCCCGGTCGAGACAATCGACCTGCCGACGTTCCAGAAGGTCCGTATACCGATCATCTCTGTATCGATATAAAAGGGCATCGACTATTCACGACCATGCAGGCCCAGAAAGCCGTGGCTGTAATTGACCTGGATAATGGAAAGGCTTCGGATATTCCTGTCGGAAATTCTCACTTTGTACGTACCGAAGTAACCTTGATACTTTATGTCGCCAGTGGGGATCCCACGCAACCCGGAATAAAGGTCTTCAGCACGCGAGACTATCACCTTATTAAGCGCATCGGACTCGAAAAACGCAGCGATTCGATGGTCTATGATCCGAATACGAAATATCTCTATGTCGTGAATGGCGGAGCCGGAGGGAAATTGGACTACTCGTTGATCAGCGTCATAAACACGACGACCAGCGAGCACGAAGGTGACGTGAAGGTTGCAGCCGAAGTACTCGAGGACATGGATATAGCTCCTTCAGGAACCCGGCTTTACATCACTGAAGAAGATGCAAACAAGGTCGTGGTCGTGGATCCGCAAAAACGCACAGTGCTAGACACCTGGCCGATTACCAAGGGCACCACTCCCGTAGCGACGGCAGTGGACGAAGCCCATCATCGGGTATTTGTAGCATGTCGCACTACCGATTTGCACGGCGCTATCGTGGTGATCGATACGGATACCGGAAAAGAGCTCAGGACTTTGCCGATTGGCGGCTGGCTTGATTACCTGGTTTTTGATGCGAAAACTGGACGAATCTACGCTGTATGTGGCGTAGGCGAGACTTATGTTTATCAACAGGTCGGTAGCGATGACTATGTTCTTCTCGGAAAAGCGGAGACTGCCATGATGGCGAAGACCGGCCTCCTGGTTTCGGAGCTTCACCGGTTATATGTTGCGGTTCCTATGATGGCCTGGAAGCCCGCCAGGGTGTTGGTCTTTGATGTTAAGTAAAATGGTTCTCACCGCTTGGGCCAGAGTGAATTGCGTTGGTATTGTCGCAGCAGTGACGGTGGCAACGATGTTTGCGTGGACTCAATCCGGGGCTAGAGCTAACGACAAAAAGTCGGGTTCAACACGGGATTCAGTGGCTCACGGCAAGGATGTTTTTGATAAGAAATGTGGACTGTGTCATAACGCAGACAGCGATGTAAAAAAATCGGTCCTGGTTTGAAGGGCATTTTCAAACGTGGAACCTTTACAATCAACACCAATAAAGTCACTGACCAGTCGTTGAAGCTATGGATTGAAACTGGCGATGCACTAATGCCACCATTCAAAGACGTTATAGATGCAAAGCAAATCAAAGATGTGGTTGCCTATGTAAGGACGTTGTAGCTAGCGAAATGCGCGACCTCGTGGATGGAACGACTATCCGCCGTAAGAAAAACTAGATGGGCAGGAGTTCCATGACGGTGCGCAAAAGTT
>CAVPKZ010000149.1:0-3471 GCA_963705755.1 uncultured Acidobacteriota bacterium
GTGGGTTCAAAAGTAGGGCTCCTGCGTCTTACGGAAAAACTCTTCTCGGGGTACGAGATCACACTCCGACGTCGGCAGTATAACAACGAATGGAAATCGACAAACGTACGGGTCGGATACGAAATTGATTGTGACTCAGAGGGTCATTTATACTCGTTCCATCTACTTGTGACCGGCTCGGATTTCTGGATTGTAGAATTTCCCCCTCCTGAAACTGAAGATGCTTTAGGCAGAGTGCTAATGGAATGCAGCGTTTGTCGTCATCGCGAAGTTGTGCTTTAAAGCCGGTGGAACTGAGGGCTTTTGAGGTATATAGATGCGTTGCGCGCGCCTGCATTCAGTGTTCCGCGCCGTCAATCTGGATTGAAGCTCCGTCGGAAAATCAGTTGATGCCGATGTCACAGCTCGAACCTGCACCCAAAACAGAATTTTTGCCAGCACGAGCAAGCGCGCGCATGAAATCGAGGCTCTTAGCTTGCGTTCGTCAGCGAGGGTAGCGGACCTGGAAGCCACCGAAAACATCGCCCCTAAACATTTGAGCGAGGCCATCCAGTACCGCACCTTGGACCGCTCCGATTGGGCCTAGCCGACTCTGTCAGCTAACTGGACAAGTAGGTATACTCTCGTCAGTCTTTCCAACGGCGGTGAACCGATACCCATGAAACCCGATAAAATTGTAAACATTACGGTATAACTGCAGTGCTCGATTGACTCTTTTTCGACCACTGTGTTACCAGTAGTGCACTCAAGTTCGCGTCCAGACGGCTATGGCGGGTGGCAACCGACAAAAATGGCTGACCAGAAACACCTCGACGTCACGCTTGACACGCAGGTAGAAAGCGTCAATCTTGCAGAGGAGATGTGTTTGCGGGTCGCCGAAGCCGCGGGCTTCGATGAGGACGATTGCTACCGCATCGGAATGTCGGTGCGGGAAGGGGTCATCAACGCGTTTCATTACGGCAATCAGGAACGCCCCGAGAAAAAAATCTACCTGGCTGTCGATTTAACCTCTGACAAAATGGTCATCCACGTGTTGGACGAAGGCAAAGGCTTCAATCTTGGTGACGTGCCGAATCCACTGGCCGAAGAAAATCTTTTGAGCACCTCCGGACGCGGGATATTTTTGATGCGTTCCTTCATGGACGAGTTCGACGTGGTGCCGGGTCGCACGGGCGGCGCGGAAATTATTATGTCCAAGAAATTGCCAAGCCCGGATGGCCACCCTACGAATAACAACGACAAGGGCGATCACAACGCAACGCCGCACCAAGCGTAAAGATTTCATACGTCGAAAGGCATCATGGCTCTACTACAGGCCACTTACAGGGATGCTGGACCGGTGACCGTTCTGGATTTGAGCGGCCGTATAACTCTCGGCGAAGGCAGCGCTTTGCTGCGGTCCACCATTCGCGAACTTCTTGATGACCAGCGTTTCAGGATTCTCGTGAATCTGGGGGACATCAATTACATCGATAGTTCCGGTATCGGTGAACTGGTAAGCGCCTATACCGCCGTCAAAAATCGCGGCGGCGAATTAAAGCTGCTGCATTTAACCAAGAAAGTGCATGATCTACTGCAGATCACGAAACTGTATACCGTGTTCGACGTGCACTCCGACGAAGTCGCGGCTCTACGCAGCTTCGACAAAAAATCCGCGTAGCTCGATATAATATTCTCGCGTTCTTTGTATTCATGTTCACATCCCCAGCGAATCAGCCGCTGTGATAAACAATTTCATGCTAAACGCCCCCACTACAACCTGGATTTCTGAACGAGCCAGCCAACTGGGTTTCGCCATGGCCGGCGTGGTGCGCGCTGAGAAATTTCCCGAACTCGCAAGGCAACAGGCATGGCTCGCGCGCGGCTATGCAGGCGAGATGAAATATTTAAGCGATGCGCGGCGCAGTGACCCGCAGGCTGCTCTGCCCGGCATTCAGAGCGTGATTGTCTGCGCATTGACCTACCACACCGAGCACGCCCGAACCGAACAAGCATTCGCAAAACTTAATCGCGCATCGGAGACCGGAGGTCCCCGCGGCTGGATATCGCGATATGCATGGGGAAATGACTATCACGATGTGTTGCGCGAAAAGTTGCAGATGCTGCTCGACGGATTGCGTGAACAGCATCCACAACCGTTTGAAGCCCGCATTTACGCGGATACCGGCCCCATTAACGAACGCGTTCTGGCCAAGCATGCCGGGCTTGGATGGCTGGGAAAAAATACTCTACTGCTCAATGAGCGCATCGGCTCATTTTTCTTTCTTGGAGTAATTTTGACCACCCTCGATTTGCCATCAACTTCAACGTCTGATGCTCCGCCGGCAGACCGCTGTGGTACTTGCCGCAAATGTATCGACGCTTGTCCAACAGGGGCGCTGGTCGACCCCTACGTTATGGATGCGCGCAAGTGCATTTCGTACCTGACCATTGAGCTGCGCGGCGCAATTCCTGAACAGCTTCGTGAGCCGATGGCCCAACACATATTTGGCTGCGACATTTGCCAGGATGTTTGCCCATGGAATCGTCACTCTCCGGTGACCGAAGCGAAGGAATTTCAGCCGCGTTCATTTGCTCACCCAATGCCGGATGCTGCCGAAGAAGGAAAAAAACAGAGTCTTAACGGAAAAAATGGCGCTTCACCAGAAACGCTATTTTTGCCGCGCCTGGAACGGCTTGCCTCGCTGAGTCAGCGCGAATTCAGCGAAATGTTTCGCGGTAGCCCGATCAAGAGAACCAAGTGGCAGGGGCTTATTCGCAACGTGTGTGTTGCCCTTGGGAATTCAAATTTCAACGGTGATTTGGCGGCTTTTAAAAGAATCTCGAGCGCATTGACTCGCCTGGCGGCATCGCCAGACCCGGTAATTTCCGAATCTGCCCAATGGGCCGTTTCGCGCATCCAAGCAAATGAGGCAAGCTCAATCATGACCCAATCGTGAAAATGATGTGAGATAAATTGTCGGCCTGTGTAGAACCGCTTGCGATATGGGAACCAGGCAGACAAGCGGTATAATTCATCGATTATATTTGTCGACTACTTACCACTGCAGTGCTCGCCGGCAAATTGAGATTTTAAGCCCGGGATAGCTTCACACTTTCAAATCTGAGCTGGAGGACAAATTCGTGGCCTTTACCTTACCGCCGTTGCCGTATTCGTTCGACGCATTGGAACCGCACATCGATGCCAAAACCATGGAAATCCATCACGACAAGCACCATGGAACCTATGTCACCAATTTAAACAAGGCCCTCGAGGGACACGCCGATCTTCAGAATAAATCCGTCGACGATCTGCTAAAAGAGTCTGGACGCCATCCCCGAAAATATTCGCACCGCGGTGCGCAATAATGGCGGCGGCCACTGGAATCACAGCCTGTTCTGGCCGCTGATGAAAAAAGGTAGCGGCGGCGAGCCAAAGGGCGATCTCGCGACGGCAATCAATTCCGCTTTCGGCTCATTTGCCGGCTTCCA
>CAVPKZ010000150.1:0-86871 GCA_963705755.1 uncultured Acidobacteriota bacterium
AAGAGCTCAAGCGCCGCAAGGTAACTTTCGAACCGTACTGCTTCTATCTTTCCGCTTGGGAAGAAGACAAGTACGTCGTCGCGCAGGCCAACGTCTCTCTCGACGAGCGCCTGAAGATCACTACTGAGTTGGTCAACTGCCGTCAGGCCGGCAACTTCGTGCTCAAGAGCGCGAAGAAGTCGATTACGTCGACGTCTCGCCGAAGCGCTCGGCTCCGTAGCCGCCGCTGATTCCGTTCCTCGAAAACGACGACGCCAACCGCGCGCCTCATGGGTTCCAACATGCAGCGCCAGGCCGTGCCTTTAATCCGCGGCGAAGCGCCGCTGGTCGGCACCGGCAT
Source organism: uncultured Acidobacteriota bacterium (assembly GCA_963705755.1). Classification (GTDB taxonomy): domain Bacteria; phylum Acidobacteriota; class Terriglobia; order Acidiferrales; family UBA7541; genus Acidiferrum. Next base: position 341 of record CAVPKZ010000150.1, read on the forward strand.
GGACGCGTCTCCCCGCGCGACTCCGGCGCAGTAGTGCTTCTGCCGGCGCGAAGGCATCGTGGACCAGGTCGACTCCGAGCGCATCGTCGTGCGCGTCGAATGCGATCATTCCGGCGTACTCGGCCGTAGAAGTTGGTGCGGACATTTACCCGCTGACCAAATTCAAGCGCTCCAACCGGAACCCTGCATCAGCCAGAAGCCGCTGGTTCGCGTTGGCGACCGCGTGAAAAAGGCCCAGGTTCTTGCCGATGGCCCTTGCACCGATCGCGGTGAACTCGGCCCTCGGCCGCAACGTTTTCGTAGCCGTCCTACCCTGGCGGGTTATAACTTCGAAGACGCCATCCTCGTCAGCGAAAAGCTGGTGCACGACGATACTACACCTCGATCCACGTCGAGGACTACGAAATCGAAGCCCGTGATACCAAGCTCGGTCCTGAAGAAGTCACTCGCGACATTCCCAACATCAGCGAATCTTTCCTTCGCAACCTTGACGAAAGCGGCGTTATCCGCATCGGCGCCGTCGTAAAGCCCGGCGACATTCTGGTCGGCAAAGTAACGCCCAAGGGCGAAACCACGCTGACTCCGGAAGAAAAGTTGTTGCGCGCTATTTTCGGTGAAAAAGCCGGAGACGTTCGCGACGCTTCTCTCTATTGCCCGCCAGGCATCGAAGGCACCATCGTCGACGTGAAAATCTTCACTCGCAAGGGTGGAGAAAAAGACGAGCGGCACAAGTCCATCGAAGCCACGCAAATCTTCAAACTCGAAAAGAACCTTGCCGACGAAATCCGTATCTTGACCGACGAGCGTCTCAAGCGCTTGTCCGATCTGCTCGGCAGCAAGGTTCTGCAGAGCCGACTTGCACGACGAAAAGACCAACAAGCGCCTGTTGACCAAGGGCGTCGAGCTAACGCGTGAAATCATCGAAAAGATTTCCACGCGTAACTTGAAGCGCCTGAAGCTCAACAAAAAAGATCCTTTTGCTCATCGAGAAAATCGAAGAAATCGAGGAGATGACTTCACGCCAAATCGATGTCCTTCGCAAGATCACCGAAGAGCGCAAGGAAAAGCTCAAGAAGGGCGACGAACTGCCTCCCGGCGTCATCAGCTGGTCAAGGTCTATATCGCCATGAAGCGCAAGCTTTCCATCGGCGACAAAATGGCCGGCCGCCACGGGAACAAGGCGTCATCGCACGTATCTTCCGGAAGAAGACATGCCCTACATGCCCGACGGCACCCCAGTGGAGATCGTGCTCAATCCGCTCGGCGTTCCTTCGCGTATGAACGTGGGACAGATTCTTGAAACGCATCTCGGCTGGGCTTCCAAGGAACTGGGCAACGGCATCGCGCGCTTTGCTCAGCAAGGAAGTCGAAGCCGAAGCGTTGCGCCGCTGGTTCAAGGAAGTTTTCGGACCGAAACCGCGGTTTGGAAGGCTCTTGTCGACCTCAGCGAGGAGGGGATTATCGAGTACGCGGAAGGCTTCCGCGAGGGCATCCCTTCGCCACGCCGGTATTCGACGGCGCCCGTGAAGCGGAAATTCGCCACCTGCTGGAAGTCGCGGGGTCTCCCGCATGCCGGCAAAATCGATTTGTTCGACGGCATGTCTGGCGACCAATTCGATCAAACGTCACCGTAGGCTACATCTACATGCTCAAGCTAAGCCATCTCGTCGACGACAAGATTCACGCGCGCTCCATCGGGCCGTACTCGCTTATCACGCAACAGCCGCTCGGCGGCAAAGCGCAGTTCGGCGGCCAGCGCTTCGGCGAAATGGAAGTGTGGGCGTTGGAAGCTTACGGAGCAGCGCACATCTTGCAGGAGTTTTGACTGCGAAATCGGACGATGTGTATGGCCGCGCGAAAATCTACGAGGCCATCGTGAAAGGTGAGCCGGGCATTGAACCTGGAGTGCCCGAATCCTTCAACGTGCTCGTCCGCGAGTTGCAGTCCCTGTGTCTTGACGTCGAATTGATGAAGCGGCAAAAACCACCAACGGATAAAGCAGCGGATTAAACAGCAGAGGAGATTTTCCAGCTTCTGTGCTGCTCTTAGTCGGTAGCAATTTTGGTAGTTGGGTTCTCAACCGGTTCGGCGCCGAACGCCAACCGCAACCCGCTCCGGCCAAACCGGATCGGGAGGAGGAAACAACCTTGTATCGCAGCAGCCCATATGATCGCGCCAGTTTAATCGCGGACTTCGACTCCATTCGAATCAGTTTGGCGAGTCCGGAAAAAATTCGCTCATGGTCTCACGGCGAAGTTACCAAGCCGGAAACCATCAATTATCGCACCTTCAAACCCGAACGGGACGGCCTTTTCTGCGACAAAATTTTTGGCCCCGTCACCGACTGGGAATGTTTGTGCGGCAAATATAAGCGCATGAAGCATCGCGGAGTGATCTGCGACAAGTGCGGCGTAGAAGTCACCCTGAGCAAGGTTCGCCGCGAGCGCCTCGGCCACATCGAGCTCGCATCCCCGTGCTCTCACGTCTGGTTCTTTAAAGGCTTGCCCAGCCGCATCGGCTACTTGTTGGACATTCCATGCGCGACCTCGAACGCATTCTGTACTTCGAAGCGTTCGTAGTCGTAGACCCAGGCGAGGTCGCCGTCCTTCGCGAGCGCGAAGTGCTTCCCGAAGACAAATATCGCGAACTCCAGAAGGAATATCCCGGCCAGTTCAACGCCAAGATGGGCGCCGAAGCCATCAAGGAACTGTTGCGCCGCGTCGAAGTCGAGAAGCTTTCCGACGAGCTGCGCGAAAAAATGAAGACTGATGCGTCGCTGCAAAAGCGCATCAAGTTCGCCAAGCGCCTCAAAGTCCTCGAAGCTTTCCGCAAGAGCGGCAACAAACCGGAGTGGATGATTCTCGACGTGATCCCGGTGCTTCCGCCGGAGTTGCGCCCGCTCGTACCTCTCGATGGCGGCCGCTTCGCCACCTCCGATCTCAACGATCTCTATCGCCGCGTAATCAACCGCAACAATCGCTTGAAGAAGCTCATGGAGCTGCGCGCGCCAGACGTAATCGTCCGCAACGAAAAGCGCATGCTGCAGGAAGCCGTTGACGCCCTGTTCGACAACGGCCGCCGTGGCCGTGTTCTGCGCGGCACCAACAATCGCCCGCTCAAGTCCTTGTCGGACATGCTCAAGGGCAAGCAGGGCCGCTTCCGCCAGAACCTGCTCGGTAAACGCGTCGATTACTCCGGCCGTTCCGTAATCGTCATCGGCCCCGAGCTCAAATTGCACCAGTGCGGTCTGCCCAAGAAAATGGCGCTCGAGCTCTTCAAGCCTTTCATCTATCACACGCTCGAAGCTCAAGGCACTGCACACCATCAAGCAGGCCAAGGAAATGGTCGAGCGCCAGGATCCCGTCGTCTGGGACATTCTCGAAGATGTCATTCGCGAACATCCCGTGATGCTCAACCGCGCTCCGACGCTTCACCGTCTGGGCATTCAGGCTTTCGAGCCCGTGCTCGTCGAAGGTAAAGCGATCCGCATCCATCCGCTCGTCTGCACCGCGTTCAACGCGGACTTCGACGGCGACCAGATGGCCGTGCACATTCCGCTTTCCCCGAATCGCAGGTGGAAGCTTCCGTGCTCATGCTCAGCTCGCACAACATTCTTTCGCCGGCGCCCGGCTTGCCTCATCGCCGTTCCGTCGCAGGACATGGTGCTGGGCATCTATTACCTCACCAAGGCCAAGCCCGGAGCCAAGGGTGAAGGCCGCGTCTTCGGCGCCACCGAAGAAGTGATCCTCGCGCTCGAAGCCGGCGAAGTCGAATTGCTCACCCCGTCCGCTTGCGCTACACCGGTGAAGTGATCGACCTCACCACCGCTTACGACGATCAGGACGTGCCGCACACCGTGCCAGTCAACATGGAGCGGCAATTCATCCAGACCACCGTCGGCCGCGTAATTTTCAACTCCCACTGGCCGGAAAATTTCCGTACGTCAACGGCCTGCTCAAGAAGAAGGGCGTGCAGCAACTGGTGTACTACGCCTACCTGCGTTTCGGGTTGGAAGACACCGTCGTCCTGCTCGACCACTTGAAGGAATCGGGCTTCCATTACGCCACCAAGTCCGGCATCTCCATCGGCATCGACGACATGCTCATTCCCAGCAATAAATACAATCTGGTCGAAAACGCCGAGAAGGAAGTCGTCAAGGTGCAAAAGCAATATCTCGACGGCGCCATCACCAACGGCGAACGCTACAACAAAGTCATCGCCATCTGGGGAGACGTCACCGAAAAAGTTGCCGACGAATTGTTCAAAGCACTCGAGAACCAGGACAAGGAAGGCAGACATCAATCCCGTCTACGTTATGGCGGACTCTGGCGCGCGCGGTTCGAAGCAGCAGATTCGTCAGCTTTCCGGTATGCGCGGCTTGATGGCCAAGCCCTCCGGCGAAATCATCGAGTCGTCCGATCACCTCAAACTTCCGCGAAGGCCTGAACGTGTTGCAGTATTTCATCTCCACTCACGGTGCGCGTAAGGGTCTGGCTGACACCGCGCTCAAGACCGCCGACTCCGGTTACCTCACTCGCCGCCTCGTGGACGTGGCGCAGGACGTAATCATCAACGAGCGCGATTGCGGCACCACCGACGGCATTTTCGTCGAGCCCATCATCGAAGCCGGCGACGAAGTCGAGCCATTGCGCGACCGCATCGTTGGCCGCGTTTCTCTCGACAAGATCAAGGACTTCGAGGGCAGCGTAATCGTCGAGGTCAATCAGGAAATCACCGAAGAGCTCGCCAACTCCGTGCAAGGCGCGGGTATCGAGCGAGTGCATATCCGTTCCGTGCTGACTTGCGAATCGCGTCGCGGCGTTTGCGCACTCTGCTACGGGCGTAACCTGGCCACCGGTCGCATGGTGGAACTCGGCGAAGCTGTCGGCGTTATCGCCGCGCAGTCCATCGGCGAACCCGGCACGCAGCTCACCATGCGTACTTTCCACATCGGCGGAACCGCTACTCGCGTATCCGAGCGTTCCACTCTTGAAGCCCGCAACAACGGCAGCGTCAAGTTCGTGGACCTCAAATACGTCGAAGGTCGCGGCGGCACTTCCATCGCCATGAATCGTTCTGGCTTGATCGCCATCGTGGACGAAAAGGGCCGCGAAAAAGAACGCTACCACGTGGTCTACGGCGCGCGTCTCCGCGTCGTCGACGGCGAAAGGTCGTTCACGGACAGATCCTCGCTGAGTGGGATCCATTCACCTTCTCGATTCTTACCGAGACGGCGGCAAGGTGCAAGTTCGACGATCTGCGTCCCGGCTTGACCATCGAAGAACAAGTCGATGAAGTCACCGGCCTCACAGGACGTGGTCACGCTGCCTCCGGGCGATGAAAAGCATCAGCCTGCGATTCTTGTCCGCGATTCTTCGGGCAAGGTTCGCAACAAGTACCTCATGCCTTCCCGTGCCCACTTGATGGTCAAGGATGGCGACGAAGTGCAGGCCGGTGACGTGCTCGCGAAAATTCCGCGTGAAACCACCAAGACCAAGGACATCACCGGCGGTCTCCCGCGCGTCGTCGAACTTTTCGAAACCCGCAAGCCGAAAGACCCAGCCGTAATCAGCGAAATCGACGGCATCGTCAAGTACGGCGACATCGCCAAGGGCATGCGCAAGGTTCTCGTCGAAGCCGAAGACGGCAAAACCACCAAGGAATATTCCATTCCGCGTGGTATTCACATCAACGTTCAGGAAGGCGATCACGTCAAAGCCGGCGAGGCTTTGATTGACGGTCCTCTTAACCTGCATGACTTGCTTGCGGTTCTCGGCGAGAAGTTCACGCAGTCCTATCTCGTGAACGCCATTCAGGAGGTCTACCGCCTCCAGGGCGTGAACATCAACGACAAGCACATCGAGACCATTTCCCGCCAGATGATGCGTTGGGTAAAGGTCGAAGAGGTGGGCGACACTTCTTTCCTGCTCGAAGAGCAGGTCGACAAGTTCCGCTTCCGCGAAGAAAACGATCGCATCATTGCCGAAGGTGGGCGTCCCGCAACCGGCCGTCCGCTGCTCCTGGGTATTACCAAGGCTTCGCTCTCGACCGACTCCTTTATTTCGGCCGCGAGCTTCCAGGAAACCACTCGCGTCCTCACCGAGGCTGCGGTGGCCGGCAAGGTCGATTACCTCCGCGGGCTCAAGGAAAACGTCATCATGGGCCGGCTAATTCCCGCCGGAACCGGTCTGGAGCACTACCGCAGCATTCAGTTGCTGACGGAAATGCCGCCACCGGCCCCCATGGATGAAATTCCGGAAGCTGCCGAACTTACACCCGAAGAAGCCGCCGCGCTCGACTTCCTCCAAAAGGACAGCGAAGCCGACGCTGCAACCGAAGGCTAAAATCACTTCCATCCAGGAAATTCGGGGCGCTCGCTTAATGCGCCCTTTTTTCTTTGGTGGACGCTACTTAGCGGTACTTTTAGGTACGTTCAGGAACGTCCCTGAGCCGCTTCCATTGAAGAACCGGGGACAGGTTGCCTACAATCAAAGTGGTCTTGTGTTAACCAGGTGATACGGGTGTATCCGCCAAGTCATGTCTGACAGCGAAAACAAAAATCAACCTGCCTCCAGCACGCCGCCAGTGAACGGAAAGCCTACCGTATCGTCGCGCCTGGCGCAGTTTGAGAAACGCCAAAAAGAATTGTGGCGCATCACTTTCCTGATCCTTCTTGTCCTCGCCACGGTTTTCGCGGCCACCTCCTGGGATACCCTGCGCTCACTGACGCATCGTTACGAAGCGCTTCCTATCGGGCTGGTCGTATTGCTTGTTTTATTCGGCGCACACGTTTGGAAGCGCTCGCAGGAAATCTCCGAACTCCGTGGCTTGGTTCAGGGCATCGAGCAGCGCGACGCAGAACCTCCCACGGAAAAGCAGTTCGATCAGTTGTTCGACAGGATCACTCGTTCCCAACAGGGTTATCGCGATCTCATCGATTCCTTTGATGACGTTTTGATCGCGCTGACTTTGGACGGCGAAATCCGCGCAGTCAATCGCAGTTTTGCCGACCTCGTGGGTGCTCCTTACCAGGACATCGTTGGTAAGCCTCTGTCTGAATTCGTTCAAGAAGCCGCCGGTGAGGGCCACGATCTCGTCAAGCGCGCCATGCCGAAATTCCTGGAGCGCCGCACCTGGTCCGGTGTGGTGAATGTGGGTCTTAAAAATCAGTCGGGCGTTTTTTATTTCGATTGCGCCGCTAATGCCATGTTGCGCGACGACAAGGTTCACGGCATTACTGTGCTCGCGCGCGATGTCAGCGCCCTGCGCAGAAACGAAGCCCGTTTCACCGAACTCTTCGAAACCCTGCAAGAGGGCATCTACATCATCAATGTGAATGGCGATATCCTCGACGCTAACCCCGCGCTGGTGCGCATGCTCGGTTATGACTCCAAGGAAGAGCTCCTGGCCTGCCGCGTGCCGGACATCTTTCATGACCGCGATGAGCGCAAGAGCCTGAAAAACGAGGTCGAGCGTCAGCCCATTTTGCAAGGCCGCGAAATCACGTTAACGCGCAAAGATGGCACTTCGTTGATCTGCCTGAACACCGCTGCCGCCGTTCGTGACAGCGCCGGCACGGTGATCCGTTATCAAGGCGCGCTCATGGATGTTACCGCCAGCCGCGTTATGGAGCGGCGCCTCCACCAGCAGCAGGAATTTGCGCGCCGCCTGATAGACAGCTTTCCGGACTTGATATTCGTGTTGGATAACGCCGCCAGCTACACCTTCGTCAGCCCTCGTGTCGTGGAAGTATTGGGTTTTGAGCCCGAAGAAGTACGCGAGACCGAACTCGGCGCGCGTACCCATCCGGAAGATCGCGGCGCGCTGCGCGCCATGTATGACGAAATTCTCGCCGGCCGCGAAACATTTGCCTCCGTCGAAGCCCGTGTGCGTAACAAAAAAGGCAACTGGCGCCGCTTGCGCTTTCATTTCAGCCCGCTTTTCGATGAAATGGACAAGATCGATGGCGTCATTATTTCCGGCCGCGACGTTACCGATCTTAAGCGTCTCGAAGAACAATTGATCCAGTCGGAAAAACTCGCCGCCATGGGTCAGATGCTCGCGGGCGTAGCCCACGAATTAAACAATCCGCTCACTGCCATCCTGGGTGTTACCGAACTGCTTCGCGAACGCCCCGGCGCCGACGAAACTATGCAGCGTCAGTTGGAATTGACCCATCGGCAAGCCCGCCGCGCCGCGCGCATTGTCCAAAATTTGTTGGAATTTTCCCGCCCCGCGTCGCCTCAAAAAAAACCCCTGGATGTCAATGTGCTCATCGAGCGCACCCTCCAGCTGCAGGAACATTCGCTTCGCCGCAATCAAATCGAGGTCCATTTTCAGCCGCAACTCGGCTTGCCTGCGGTCATGGGGGACGGCAACCAGTTGATTCAGGTTTTGCTGAATCTCGTTACCAACGCCGAACAAGCCATCCGTGAAGTTCGCGATGCCGGGCATATTCACATCCGCATGGCCCTGCGCGCCGGCCGCATTTCCGTCACCGTAGAGGATGATGGCGTCGGCATCCGTCCCGAAGCCATGCCGCGAATCTTCGATCCCTTTTACACTACCAAGCGGCCCGGCGGCGGCACCGGCCTGGGCTTGAGCATTTGCATGTCGATCATTCGGGAACACGGTGGCAACCTGGATGCCAAGGCGCTGCCCACCGGTGGCTCGATATTCGCGCTCGATCTCCCAATTGTCGCGGATCCCGCCATAGCTTCGGTGGCAGTCGCATCACCGGAGTTCTCTGCCAAGCCTCTTCCGGCGCCCCCGGAAGATAATCACAAAGAGGTTCGGGGCCGCGCCGTTCTGGTCATCGATGACGAGGAAAGTATTCGCGTGCTTCTGGAAGAAGGCTTGTCCGCTTTCGGTCTGCGCGTGGATTGTGCCGCCGAAGCCCAGGCCGCTGCCGCCCTGCTGGCCGCGCGGCCCTACGACGTGTTGCTTTGCGATTTGAATCTTGGGCATGGGGGCGGTGGCAAGGTCAGCGGTCGTGATGTTGTCGATCAATTGCTCGCCGCGGTAGGGCCGGAGAAGCCCGCCACGATTTTCATGACTGGAGACTTTGTCGAAGCACAGGCATCCGCGGCAGGCTCGAGCGAGTCTCGAATTTTGCAAAAGCCTTTCAGGATTTCAGATGTTCTGACCATGGTGCAGGAAGTTTGCGCCACGAGGCGCCTCGAAAACGTGAACGTAAAGAGCTAACTGACGGTTCCCCGCGGCCCGTCGGCAGACCGCGGAAAATATTAGAGAGTCAGCCTACCTCTTGCTCGTTAGTGGCCTGGCGTTGCGTCCACCCCAAAATCCCACACAAAAATGTTCAGCCCGTCAGGCAATATTTCCGCCAGCGCATATTCACCCGGAGGCAGCGGTTCGCTTAGCGTGAAACGATAAACATTTTTAGCGATTTCCCACCGTTGAATGGAAATGGTATTCATTTCCGAAAAACCTTCTGCCCAAACATACTCTTTATAGACTCCAGCCGTCTCTTACCGCCCTTCACCGTGGCCCGTACCAGCTGCACTTCCGGCCCATCCATACCCGGGCGGCTGCTTTGCCAAATGGCCGTTGGATTATCCGGATCGGGCGCTACTTCCCGCAAATAAAATTCTGGCGGCCCACTGGCGATCGATACACGAATCTGGGAAGCCGCGCCCGGAAATTCAACATTATGTTTGCCGGGAATGATGGGAATGGGCGAAATCACCTGCGCCAGCACGCGTTTTTTGTCGCTCCTTGTTTGTGCTCCCACTTGTTCCAGTGGCGTAACCGTTTTTCCCGCTACCGCAAACATGCCTTCGCCGCTGGGCAGAAAAACTCCCTGGCCCACGGTCAGGCTCGCGTCCACGTCGACGACCGAGACCACCTGCCGCGCTTGCTCTTGCGCCTGAACCTTCTTTACCAGCGCCGCCTCGGCTTTTTCGTCCGCAATTCGCGCTTTTCCGTGGCCTCCCAGTCCACCATCGCAGCCGGAATCTCTTCCAGTCGCCACGTTCCACGCTGAAGTACCGTACTCGTTCCCCATTTCGTTCGTAGCTGCGCACCAGTTGGAAATTGCCGTCCTTCAGCATCAATTTCGTGCCGTGCGACAAGCGGCTCTTCGCCGCATCTGTTTTCGGCGTACCAGATTTACCTGGGTCGCCCGCGGCACTCCCCGCCGTTTGGCCATAACTGCCTGTAACTGCCAGCATTGCAGTGCCGGCCATAAAACATAACACGCCCAGTGTGGTTGTTCTTGCGGTGTGCATGGAGTTCTAGGGGTGCGATGCGCCCGGAGTTCTAACGGTTTGTCTCACGGCCAGCATAACCCCGCAACTTTCCCCTGACAACTTCCAGCTAATCCCCATAGCGAGGCTCAAACGGCAGAAAAAAAAAGCTCCCGGCCAAAGCCGGGAGCCACAGTCCGCAACAAATTTCCGTTAATCGTTCCTTAGTGCGTGCACTTCGGAAATAAAGTTACCAGCACCATCAAGTCGGAGAGCGTGAATAGCCATTGGTCCGCGGTCATGCTGGCGGCTTCGGCGGCACGCGCGATGAAACCGAGATGACGGCTCTTGGCGAAATTATGCAGGTGATCTACGCAAATGCCCGTTAGCGTGGCCACTTCTGAATCGGTGAATATTTTTTGACTCGATTTTACGGTAACCATGGCTCCCTCGATCTCTCCGTCGAGTTGCTCCGATTACTGAGATGCTGAAAGCATCATATCGGCTGCACGAAATTCAGAGCAATAGTCGTTCCGTTCTATGGCCTTAAAACTACCGGCTGGTACTTTCCTTAAATATGCAGTGAATTCGCCTGTTTTTCGCATCCTTTTACAGGAACTTCAGGACTTGGCGGCAGTGCGTTAGTGAAAACCCGCGCGTAAAAATGTCCCCATTTTGCAAAGTCGCTACACTTTTCGGTAGCCGCAAAATTTTGAAGTGGCGAAACAAGCGTCAAAATACAGTATTTTGCTGAGTCGTTAACGAAAGGTTCATATTGAGGACAGATTTCTTGACGCGGTGAATCAAAATTCCGTCCACGTGGTGGGACGCCGTGTCGTTATTTTGGCACTAATTATCGGCGGCCAGAACTGGATCGCCTGTGGTTATTCATCCGGCTGCGTTGCGCATCTCAAACTTGCCGTTTCGTCGCCAAAATTATTTTGCTGCCCGGAATCCAGAAGAGTGCATCTAAACGGTAGCGCCACCAGCTTGCTCAAACGCGTACGCGAGTTGCAGCACTCGCGCTTCGTCAAACGGCGCGCCAAAGATCTGCAATCCGACGGGAAGTTTGCCACAGACCTTTCCACACGGAACGGAAATCCCCGGAACCCCTGCCAATGACCCTGTAACTGTATATATATCAGCAAGATACATCTGTAGAGGATCCTGCGAACGCTCCCCTAACCGAAACGCCGGCACCGGCGAGGTGGGTGTCACGATAGCATCCACCTTCTCAAAAGCATCTCTGAAATCTTTAGCGATCAACGCTCTGACCTTCTGCCCTTTCAAATAGTAAGCGTCGTAATATCCCGCCGACAGCACATACGTCCCCAGCACAATCCGCCGTTTTACCTCATCACCAAATCCTGCCCCGCGAGTTTTTCGATACATCGCAAGCAAAGAATCGCTGTCCACCCGCGATCCAAATCGCACGCCGTCATATCGCGCCAGGTTGGAGCTCGCCTCGGCAGTCGCAATGATGTAATACGTAGCAATGGCGTAATCGGTGTGCGGCATGCGAATCTCCACCAGTTCGCATCCGAGTTTTTTGTAAATCTTCAGACCCGCTTCAATTTTTTGTCGTACCGGGGCATCCATGCCTTCGCCGAAATATTCCTTGGGAACACCTAGACGTAATCCCTTTACGGGTTTGGTCATCTCGTTTTGGTAATCCGGCACCGCCTCCGTAGTTGAAGTTGAGTCGTGCGGATCTCGGCCCGCAATAACGCCTAACACCGCGGCCACATCTTTAATATTTGTCGCGAAAGGCCCGATGCGGTCTAGCGACGACGCGAAAGCAATCAATCCATAGCGAGACACCCGCCCGTAGCTGCCCATCATCGCAGGTACCCCGCAAAAGGACCCCGGTTGCCGTATTGAGCCGCCCGTGTCCGTCCCCAGCGCCGCTACCGCTAGTCCGGCTGCAACCGCCGCCGCTGAGCCACCGCTCGACCCTCCCGGCACGCGGTCCGTGGAGGCGGGATTTTTCACCGGCCCATACGCCGAGTTTTCATTAGAGCTACCCATGGCAAATTCATCGCAATTGGTCTTGCCCAGGATAATCGCCCCAGCGGCAGCCAGCCGTTCGATGGCCGTGGCATCGTACGGCGGCACGTAATTTTGCAATATCCGCGATCCGCAAGTGGTGACGATCCCGCGTGTGCTGATCACATCCTTCACCGCAATGGGCACGCCAGCCAGGGCAGGCAACGGTTTGCCGGATGCGATCAGCGCATCTATTTTGTCTGCTTGCTTGCGGGCCCGCTCGGGAGCCAGCGCTAGGAAGCCGTTTAATTCCGGATTGCGCGCTTCGATGCGCTTATAAAATTCCGCGGTAAGTTCGCGCGCGGAAATCTTCTTCTCGGTAAGCGCGGTTCGAACTCCATCGATTGTCCACGCTGTCGTCAAAGTTAGAGCACATCCTTCGCGAAATTTTTTTATTGAAATGAAATAGGGCTCGCCCGGTAAGTCTAGCTAAATCCAATTAAATAGATTCGCGGCTCCTGAAGTCTACCGTTCAATCACTTTGGGCACGCGGAAATAAGGTGGCTCCGGATCTGGAGCCTGGCGCAGCACATCGTCCGCCACCGCGGAAGGCACTACCAGATCTTCGCGCAGAGTGGCATCCGCGGTTTGGTCGTCCGCCAACACCTGCGCCATGGGCTCCACTCCGGATGTATCCAACTCATTCAATTTGCCGATGTAATCGAGAATCTCGTCGATTTGTCGCCGGTACTTTTCCAGCTCGTTTTCGCTTAAGTCCAGGTAGGCAAGTTCCGCCACACGTACAACGTCTTCGCGGGTAATTTTCACTGGATTCCTCAGCGCCCCGCGGGAGCCGCTTCCACTGCCTTGCGCGGGTATTTTTTCTGAATGTAATTATCCACCAAAGCCTGAAAAGCCACCGCCAGCTCCGCGTAAGTACCTTCCAGCGTCACGTCTTTTTTCCCATCAATATATACCGGGCAGCGCGGCGCTTCGCCCGTTCCCGGCAAGCTGATACCGATATTCGCAGCCTTCGATTCACCCGGCCCGTTCACGATGCAGCCCATCACCGCCAGCGTCAATTCCTCCACGCCGTCGTACTGGGTCTTCCAGATAGGCATCATATTGCGAATGTAATCTTGTACGCTTTCTGCCAGCTCCTGAAACGTCGTGCTGGTCGTCCGCCCGCATCCCGGACACGCCGTAACACTGGGAGAAAAAGAACGCAGACCCAGCGATTGCAGCAGTTCGCAAGCTGCGTACACTTCTTCCCGGCGGTCGCCGCCTGGACGCGGCGTGAGCGAAACGCGAATCGTATCGCCAATCCCGTCGTACAGCAGCACACCCAGCGAAGCCGCGGACCACACCAGCCCCTTGGTGCCCATCCCCGCTTCCGTTAAACCCAGATGCAGCGGCTGCTCGGTCTTCGCGCTCAAGTCGCGGTAAACGGTAATGAGGTCCCGTGGCCGCGAAGTCTTACACGAAATAATAATCTGATCGTTTCTTACTCCCGATTCCAACGCCAGCTCCGTGGATTGCAGCGCGGAAAGCACCATGCATTCATTAATAATCTGCTCGGATTCTTTTCCCAGATTCTGGTCGGTGTTTTCCTGCATCTTCTGCATGACCAATTCTTGATTCAGCGAGCCGCCGTTTACGCCGATGCGCACCGGCTTGCCGTGGTCGCGCGCCACTTTGCAGATGGTGGAAAATTGCTCATCCCGCCGCTGTCCAGCCCCCACGTTGCCGGGATTAATCCGATATTTGTCCAGCGCCGCCGCGCATTCCGGATATTTCGTCAGCAACACGTGCCCATTATAGTGAAAATCGCCAATGATCGGCACGTGGCATCCGGCTTCCAGTAACCGCTTCTTGATCACCGGCACCGCTGCGGCCGCTTCCGGCACATTTACGGTCCAGCGCACAATCTCCGAACCTGCCTCGGCCAGCTCCACGGTCTGCCGAAATGTGGACTCCACGTCGGCCGTGTCGGTATTGGTCATAGACTGCACCACTACCGGCGCGCCGCCGCCTACGCGCACATGACCAACCTTCACGGCATAAGTCTTGCGCCGCGGATGTTTGCTTACGTTGGCTTCAAATCCTTCTATCTGAGTAAACATTCTTTAACAATTCTAACGTGATTCACCCCTTGCAGGGAATCCCGCGCTCTGTTGGTGTGGTTCGGGAAGCGTGCCTTAATGCTAGTTTCAGAATCGAAGCCCGAAAGATGCTTTAGCGACCTAGTCAATTGGGCGATCTCTGCGTTTAAATCCCTGTTATACCATCCGGTCGCAAGAGACCTTCGCACCGCGAGCGCCATCTGGAATTTTGAGGCGCCGCTGCGATCGCTAACTCGGGAGGGATAGCCATGATTCTGATCACAGGAGCATCCGGTAACGCGGGAGGCGCAGTCCTTCGTGAAGTTCTGCAGAGCGGCACCGCAGCAGTGCGAGCCATGGTTCGCTCGAAGGAAGAGGCCGCCAAAGTGCCACAAGGCGCCACCGCCGTCATTGCCGACTTTGCCGATAAGCAATCGCTCAGTCGAGCTCTGGAGGGCGTCGACACTGTTTATCTGGTTTGCTCGCCGGTACGCGAACTGGTCGAGTTGGAAAGCAACATGATCGATGCTTGCCGTCAAGCCGGCGTCAAACACGTTGTGTTGAATTCAGCGCTCGGAGCCGGAGACTTCTCAAAGTCATTCCCCAGTTGGCATCGCAAAGTGGAAAATAAACTCAAAGCCTCAGGGATGGCCTACACCATTTTGCGGCCTAACGGTTTTATGCAGAATCTGATCGCCTATTTCGCCCCCTCCATCCGCGCCCAAGGTGTGTTTTATCAATCCACCGGAAATGCCAAAATCAGCCACATCGATCTGCGTGATATCGCCGCAGCTGCCGCCAGCATCCTTCGCTCCCCGTCGCAGCACGTCGGGAAAATCTATGAACTCAAACGGCCCGGAGGCGTTGTCCTACGCCGAAGTCGCAGAAAAAATCTCCAAGGCCACGGGTCGCAAGGTGCAGTGCGTTGACATTCCTCCCGACGCCCAGCGCAAATCGCTTATGGACATGGGCATGGCTGACTTTCTGGTCACTGCTTTGCTCGAATTGCAGGAATACTACGCGTCCGGCAAAGCATCCAAGGTCGACGGCACACTTGAATCGCTAATCCATCGCGCCCCAACAAAAATGGATATCTTCGTCAAAGAAAATGCTGACCAATTCCGTGAACAGGCGGCCAAAGCATGAGCGCAACCGGCAGGGAAGCCGTAAATCCGAAAACCGGCTTGACCCTGGAGCAAATGAAAGATTTTATGCGCAACCACTTTGAGCAGTTCGTGAACCACAAAAATCTGGACATCGCCGACGTCAATTTTGCCGCCGAATTTATCGATCGCGGCGCCGATGTGCCGCCCGGTACCGCTCCGGGCCTCGCAGGTGCGAAACAATACGTGGGCGGTGCCGATAAACGCTTCCCCGATATTCACGTCCAAATAGAAGACATAATCGCTGAAGACGATCGCGTAGTCGTCCGCAATTACTGGACGGGCACGGACGCCACTACCAATCAGCGCATCGCATTGCGGCATGGTCATTTGGCGCATAGCCCATCGAAAAATTGTGGAGCGCGGGGCCTACGCTCAGAAACCGCATCCCGCGGATGCCTAGTTTTCTAGGAACTGAACCATTAAACTTCACTTCGCGCTGCGGCCAATCTACAATCTCCCGCGCAGCCCTCGAGCGTCAGCGTTTTCCCGCAAAGCCGCGATACAAAACTGCACATGCTCCTCCAGCGGTACTCCCAACTCTTCGGCCCCTTTGCGCACGTCTTCGCAGTTGATGCCTTTTGCGAAGGCCTT
Organism: uncultured Acidobacteriota bacterium; assembly: GCA_963705755.1. Classification (GTDB taxonomy): domain Bacteria; phylum Acidobacteriota; class Terriglobia; order Acidiferrales; family UBA7541; genus Acidiferrum. Next base: position 16,391 of record CAVPKZ010000150.1, read on the forward strand.
ATCCTTCAGCCTCCGCTTCACCGAATCCACTTCCAGATCCAGAATGCTCTTGGATGGCCTCAGCGTACGAGCATGCCGTCAGAAATCCAGCTAGTTCATCGCACGCAAAAAGGGTGTGCTCCAACTGAGATGTGCGCGGCACGTTGGTGTAATCCGCATGCGAAAGAATCGCGCGCACCATTTCTTCCGGATACCCCAGCTCGCGAAGGATCTTTGCGCCTTCCGCCGGGTGCTCCTTGTCCGCGGCGTGGTCATTGTTTGGCCACCGCTCGTAATCGAAATCGTGCACCAGCGCCGTAATTCCCCAGAGATCTTCATCCGCGCCGAATTTGCGCGCATACCCTCGAACGCACGCTTCCACCGCGAGCATATGCTTACGCAGGCTCTCAGAACTTGTATATTCGCAAAGCAATTCCCAGGCATCTTCACGCGTAGGCATTCGCACCTCTCTCAAAAGCTAAACAGCATACAGAAAAATCTGAGCATGTGCTTACTTAAGGATGCTCTCGCCAAAAAGTAGCAATTGAATTTCGCAGCTGCAAAATCACAACGCAAAAAATCGTTCAAGTTTCAGTGAAGCGACCGCATCAATTTATAAAAAGTACCTAATTTATTTGGTACCTGTCCCTCCGTACAGGGCGAACGTCTAGCGTAACCTCTCAAAAAAAATTAAAAAAAACTAAAAATACTCTTGACACCAACCGCCGCCCGCGAGAAACTCCCTCTCGCGCCAGTTACTGTCTTCCCCCCCTTAGAACGTTCCAGCGTTCTCATCCCATCCGCACGCCGGAAAAAACAGTCAGCAAGGAGTGCCGGTGTCTTCACAAATTGATAAAGAAACTATGAATTCGTTGGATTCATTCGAGATGGACAGGGAAGTCATTCGCTGCAAGACCTGTGGCCTCGTGCAATACCGGACGCGTACCGGTAACTGCCGCCGTTGTGTACGGGCCCTGCCGCAGCGTCTGGAGTTCCTGATTCCTCCAGCCGCGCCCGTGGAGGAAGCAGTAGCGGAAGTGGCCTCCGACCACTTCATTAACCAGGAGACGGTTGAGAATATCGGCCAGCGCATTCGCCAGTTGCGCGAATCGCGTGCGATGACTCAGAGCCAGCTACAATCGCGCTCCAAAGTCTCGCGTTCCTACTTGTCGCGCATTGAGAGTGGTCAGATGACTCCTAGCCTCGGCACTTTGGAAAAAATTTCCGAAGCGCTCAATGTCGGCTTGAACCGTTTCTTTATTCCGGAATCCGACGGCGAAGCGCTCTTGGAAGATCCGTTCATCCAGGGATTGCGCCCCTTTTTGCGGCAGTTGGATTGGGAGCAGTGGCAATCCATTCTGAAGAGGCTGCAGGCCATCAGCGATCACGTTGCTGCAATTCCGGCCACGCTCCGCCCTATCGGTAATCCGGCGCGCCTGCCTCAGCAGCAAGCGTCGGCGAATGGCAACGGCAACGGCAATGGCAACGGTCACATCGGCACCGGCCATTCGAACGGCCACGCACTCACTCACGCCCAGGGCAATCCCCAGGGCTATCCAATGCGACGCCCCGGAGCGCCGGTTTATCAGCGCTCGCTCGCTAAGATGTAAACGATTTACCGCGACCAGCTCAACGTAACAGACGGGATAAACAAAAATTGTTTATCCCGTTTTTCTTTTCTAAGTCTTCAAAGTTAGCCTTTGAAGTTGAAGTTAGCTTTTGAAGTTGAGTGCCCCATTCTTGCGGTTTTTGCAAGGGTGGGGCTTTTTCTGAGGTTTTGAACTTGTCTTTGAAGTTTTGCCTTTGAAGCACGCAGGACGCCAGTCGAATTATTGGCGCACCACCGAAACTTTAGCGCTAGGCACTTCCAGCCGCATCAGTCGGTGATTCGAATCAAGGAGCAGTATCACTTCGAGATCAGCCGTAGTCACTCGCAGTCCTTCATAAGCTTTTCCATCCACCGTCTGCGAGCCCGTAGCTTCCACCGAAATAGTTCCCGGCGTCAGATCTTGCGGGATCAGCACCGGAAAAGTTTGGGTGCCGCGTTTCGACCAGTCAAACAACTTCGCCAGCAGCGCATACTGGTCATACAGATTGTTGTCCAGAATCGCAATCACTGGGACGTTGAACGAAAGATCCTGCTCGAACGGCCGCGCTCCCTCCATCTGCAAAGTAATTTTCGCTGTGCCGTTGGAAAAGACCACGTGTGCTCCGTTGGTTCTGTCCGCGTGCGAAGTCCATTCGTAGCTGATGGGTGCGCCGTCCGGTTGCAACATCAATGTTCCGCTCACACTGGTGGCGGCCGTCGTCCCCGGCACTTTCAGTTCCGTCGTCCCTTTTGCGAGCCAGTTGTTCCCTGTCTGCGAAAGTTCGAACTGCTCGCTACCGATCGTTTCCCCATTGAGCTGAATTACCAGCTTCCCTTTGTCTGGACTAAAAATTGCTGCCCCACCGTTAGCTGCACTGCTCTTCGTTAGCACCAGCCCAAAAATACTACAGAGCAAAATCATCGCAAGTGCCGGCAGCAGAGACACTCTTGTGGACGCTTTTTTCATCTGCATCTCCATCCAACTCATCCTGAGCATCACGGTTTCTCCACGACGAGGTGCTCTTCCCCCGGGCCGCCACCTACAATTCCGCGCCGCAATATTTCCGCCACCACCGTTGCCGGCTCCGCCGAACTGTCCACGCGATAATCTGCTTGCTGGTACGACGGCAGCCGCTGCGCGTGCAGCATTCGAAAGCTAGACTCGTCCCGAAACAACGGCCGCCCGGGCATGATCATGCAGCGCGACAGCAGCATTTCTATCGGCGTGTCCAACCATAGTACGGTCACGCCGGCGGCGCGCAAAAATTCCGGGCATCCCGCTTGCGCATAGGTCCCTCCACCCAGCGCCAGCACCATACCTTCTTTATGTTCCGAAGCACGTCCCAACGCGGCCCGCAGCTGATCCGCTTCCATTTGCCGAAAAGCCGTCTCGCCCAGCCGTTCAAATATTTCCGGAATGGTCAATCCCGCCGCTTCTTCGATGCGCGCATCGAGATCCACGAATCGCCAGGCAAGCTGGCGGGCCAATAAGGTGCCCGCGGTAGTCTTGCCCGAGCCCATAAAGCCTGCAAGGCATAAAATCTGTACACGGGCGCGCGGCCCGCGCAAAGGCGGAGGTTGTGTCACGTTTGTGTGCCGCGAAAAACTAATCGCGCTTCAGAATGCGGATTGTACCACTGTAGGAAGAAAGTTCGACCTTCGCGAAACCCATGCCCACGGTGCCAAAAAGGCTCTTGGAAAATTTAGAGGCCATGTGTTTTACGCCGTGAGAATCAGGCTTCAGATATTGCGCGGCTTGATTGTCCACCGTGCCGGTTGCCGTTTGCGCGTTCAAGTCAAAGGAATCGTTGCCAGAAAAGCGCACTTCCACTAAGCCCTTGCCGCTGCGCATGCTGTACAGCCCGGTGTGCACGAAATCGCCGTCAAACAAAATATTGCCGGTCATGGTCCGCAGCTTTACGTTACTCAAGGTTGGTTGCAACACTTGAGCGCTCCCGCTGATGGAGCTGAATTCCAATTTTCCCGCGCATTGTGTGCATACCAGCGAACCGCCCGTGGTAGTCACGATAATGTAGCCCGAAACTTCTTTCAGATGGACGTCCCCCGCCACGCTGTCGAGGGTCATGTCGCCAGTTACCTGTTCAACGTAAATTAATCCTGTCTGGGTTTTAAGCTGCAGTTCCGTTTCTTCCGGAACCGTCAACTGAAAGTTCGCTTCCATTTCGCTGGCGTTCGCCGTGGAATCGACAATACTGGAGGTCACGTCGATGCGGTCGCCGGCTTGTTCCGTCTCAACGGCAATCTTCTCGGAGGCCTTCGTACCGGTCACCACCACTTCAGAATTTTTCCAGGACTTCACTTCAATGCGTCCGTTGCCAACGTTGCGAATCACCACCACCGGCCGGCCTTTGACGGTGAAGTGCTTTTCCACTCGCTGCGGCGCCGCGTTGGCCGCCATCCATGGCGACAGCAGCACGCCCGCGCCGATTACCGGCAGAATTGTACTTCGCCTCAATACCGTCGATAGCTTCATTTCAGTTCAGGCTCCCCCCGCGATCCATCATCGCGGACAGTAACTGCGCTTTTTGCTGATACGCGTTAGTTAAATATTCGCGTGCCAGTTCATCGGAGGGTTCTTCCCTAACGCGACGCTCGCAATCAGCAATGAACTCGTTAACTTGTTGCAAATTTTGTCGCAGCGAAGCATCCACCGCCGAGTTCTCCCCAGTGCTGGCCAGCTGCATGTTCGCGAGATCATGCTCCTGTTGCTCAAAGCCATAACCGTCGAAGCGTAAGGATCTTCTTGTACCTGCAGAACCTGCTCGCGAGGTTTACTGCCCAACAAAAATGAAACCACGATTATCACCATAGCCACTGCTGCGGTAGCCAGCCTGCGATTCCGGAATAGCTCCGCGAACGATTGCCACCACGGTACCCGGTCGCCCGAAAGTCCGCGAATAGTTCCTTCGCGTACCAGCTCATTTCGAATGGAAATCCAAATGTGTTCAGGAGGATCAAGCTCGGCGGGAAGTTGGTGCGCCAACGCCACGATGCCTGTTACGTCGTCAAAAAAATGCTTACAGGCATGACATTCAGACAAGTGTTGGCGAGCAGCTGCAGAAAGTGGCGCCAAACCCTCTTCTTCAAAGAATACTTCTAATTCGCTGCACTGCATTGCACATCACCCCGCGGAAAGGACACTGGATGGCCTTCCGCCCGCTTCTCGTGCGCAGTCCATAACACGAATTGCGCCCTATTCTAGCTCAACCCGCCTGTCCCGTCTGCGTTTTTGCGATCTGGCGTTCATTTCTGGCTTGCTCTCGTACTTCCTCTTGCAGCAAGTCACGCAACCGGGTTCGAGCTTATGCAACTGCGACTTCGAATTGCCTACCGAGCACCCCATGATGTCTGCAATCTCGTTATGCTCGTAGCCTTGCACGTCGTGCAGCACGAACACGGTGCGATATCCCGGGGGCAGTTTTTCAATCGAACGTTCCAGATTGACCCGGTCTACCGCGCCCGTCAGCAACAAGTCCGGCGCACCTATATCTTTTCTCGGCCCTCCGGTCTCTTCGTCTGGCTCCGTCGTTTCCTCCAGAGAAGCTACCGGGAGCGTTTTCTTCCGCAAGCGCATCAGCACCACATTAACGGTCATGCGATGCAGCCACGTGGAAAACGCTGATTCACCTCGAAAAGTTCCGATCTTGCGGAAAAGTTGCAGAAACGCTTCCTGCATCAGATCTTCCGCATCGCTCGGATTACCCACCATTCGCAGGCACAGTGCGTATACGCGGCGGCCATGAAGCCGGTATAAAAACTCAAAAGCCGCAGCATCTCCGCCTTGGGCCAGACGAATAGCATCCGCCTCACTCATCGTCTTAGGCAACTGCGAACCTTGTCGCTTGTTTTGGCGATTGTGCAACACCTGACAGCGCTCGGATCGACTTGGTCGATTTCGCGCCAACGGTCCGAGTAGCAGCGCATCCACCCCTTCGGATGCACCGGATCCCTCCTAGAGTTGTCCTTGCAGTAGCCGGCATTGCCCTAAAGTACAAACCCGCTTCCACGGGTTTTATTCCCCGAAGTGACGCGTCGGGATGCTGCCGGCAGGTTTGGCTATTTTCCCGCGCTGTGGACTATACGGCTATGCCGTAAATCATGATTCGCGATAATTTCACTTTCCTGCGTGGCAGCTCGCCATGCCCCCGATTACAGATTTCTGAAAGCTCCCAGCTGATCATCTGGCGAGGCCCGCAAGGAAAGACTTCAACAATACAATCGTTTCCCTCAGACAAGTATTGAGATCGTAATGGGCGGCATCGATGGTATGCCACAGCAGGAAGGGATCAGCGGACGATCCTGTACCCAACTCTTCCGCGCTGGCGCAATACTCTTTCCCCAGATTTTCTACCATTTCCAGAATGTGCCCAATTTATGCAGGAACTGCGTGCGTTGCGACAGTAAAACTCGACTCAGTAGCCCGCTCATGCGCGCAGACCGCTGCCCTTTTGTGGTTTGAAAGTTTTGCGGGTCGAGCGGAGCGGCATTCGGTACCGTGCCGTAATGTTTGGCATGTTCGCTCAGCACGCGAATCAAAGATGCCAGCGGCTCGGTCAGCCGCGCGCAAAGGCTCGGCGTTACGTTCACCGCTTGGCAACACATCATCAGTGGGCCTTCGCGACGTAGTGCTAGAGCTTCGTTCAGGGAAACGCTAAGCATCCCGTACGCGCAATCCAACCTTCTCACGTATGCGGTAAAAACTTTTAATTTTTCTTCCGGTAGGCGGGCACGCCAGTCCTCTTGCACAGTGCCACGACGACCTGAGAGTGGGCTGTTGGGGTCTCTCAAGTTGGGTCTCCTGGGGACAAAGAGGGAGTATAGCAAACTACCCAAGCCGAGGCCCGTTTTTATTAGTTCCCCCTTACCTCATCAATTGTAGGGCGGCGAACCACGAGTTCTTTGGCTTATACCCGCAACGGCTCATTTGTTAGTTAATTAAGCTTCATTGTCCGCATTCTGACTCGCTTACGTGTTCATGCCAGTTCAGCCGAAATGTGCTGCGTCGCCGGAATTCTCGCTACGCCACTCCATGGTTCCTTGCTCAATTCCGGCATTGGCCGCTATACTCGCCCTCCAACCACCCGAAAGGATATTTACCGTTTGCAATTTGAGCCCCGCGACCAGTTTGAGCAGCGCCAGAAAAAGCTTGAGCAGATTCAACAGCTTGGCTTTGATCCATTTCCTCGCGAATTTCGCTGGACTCACACCCCCGCCGAGCTGGTTCACGCATATTCCCAGTCATCCGCAAGTGAACTGGAGGCCAACCGCCGCGAATTCGCGTCGCCGGACGCATCGTTTCCCTATCGCCTCATGGGCAAAGCCGGATTCGCCCATCTGCAAGGCAGCGGCGGCCGCATCCAGATCTATGTAAAGAAAGATGTGGTAGGAGAAAAAGGTTTCGAGCTTTTTCACCTGTTGGACCTGGGCGATTCCGTTGGGGTCCGCGGCCATCTGTTTCGCACTCAGCACCAACGAGCTATCCATATGTGTGGAGGAACTCTCTCTGCTTTCTAAGGCGCTCTTGCCCCTGCCCGAAAAATGGCATGGCTTGACCGATGTCGAGCTGCGTTATCGCCAACGCTATTTGGATCTTATTGCCAACGACGCGTCCCGTCAGGTTTTTGCCACCCGCGCTCGCATCATTCAGGAGTTGCGCAAATTCTTCGACGCCCGGGGTTATATAGAAGTAGAAACTCCCATGATGCATCCCATCCCCGGAGGCGCTACCGCTCGTCCGTTCGTAACCCATCACAACACTCTGGACATGGATCTTTATTTGCGCATCGCGCCGGAGCTTTACCTAAAGAGATTAACCGTTGGCGGTTTTGACCGCGTTTACGAGATCAATCGCAATTTCCGCAACGAAGGGATCTCCACGCAGCACAATCCCGAATTCACCATGCTGGAGTTTTACGAGGCCTACAGCAACTATCGCGATTTGATGGACCTCAACGAAAAGCTTTTTGCGCTGCTGGCTAACAACATCACCGGTTCTAAAACCATAAAGTACGGGGAGTACGAACTCGATTTTGCAAGGTTCGAGCGTCTTTCCATGCGCGAAGCCATCATTAAATATTGGCCCGCGCAACTGCAGCCCGTACCGGCGCTGGGAGAATTTTCGTCACCTGATGGTCCCGCTGCAATCGCCCGGCGCTACAACGCGTGGGCCAAAAGCACTGGCGCTCCGTATGCCGCGGCAAAGGGAAATTTGACTCCCGGTGAATGGACTGGCCTGTTATTCGAAACCATCGCCGAAGACAAATTGGTCCAGCCCACCATCCTTTACGATTTTCCTATCGACATTTCGCCGCTATCAAAGCAGAAGCCCGACGACCCCTCGCTGGTCGAGCGCTTTGAAATTTACGTTGCCGGAATGGAGATCGCCAACGGCTTCTCCGAGTTAAACGACCCCGCGGAACAGGAGCGCCGTTTCCTGGCGCAAATCGCCGAAGGCGGCGATGAGTCTCCCAAGCGTCTCGACGTTGATTACATTCAGGCCCTTTGTTACGGCATGCCCCCCACCGCCGGCGAAGGTATCGGGATAGACCGTCTGACCATGCTGCTAACCGATTCCAAATCCATTCGCGACGTTATTTTATTTCCTTTATTACGTCCGGAGCTTTCAGAATCTCAATCGGATTCACCAGCCGCCGATCCCAGCGGGAAAGCGTAACGAGCAGGGCCTCCCATGCGCTTTGAATGGTTTGTAGCCCGGCGTTATCTGCGGTCACCACACCGTCCCGCGGTTCTTCGTCTGGTCACTTTATTTTCGATCATCGGTGTAGCCGCGGGCGTCGCTACCTGGTAATCGCTCTGTCCATGAACACCGGCTTCCGCGAAACGCTCCAGGATCGCTTGCTTGGTGTGACCGCCCATATTTCCCTCACGCGTCCAGGTTCCGGCGGCATTCGCGATTACGAATCGCTCGCCACAAAATTCGTCCGCGATACCCGGAGTACGCTCCGTCACTCCAGCGGTGTATCAAACCGTGCTTATGACCTTTGCCCGTCAATCGCGCGGTGTGGTCACCAAAGGCATCGACCCCGAGCGAGAGCGTCGCGCCGACGAAGCGCTCCAGCGCATTGTTGCCGGTCAACTCGATTTCTCCCCGGACCAAGACGGCATCGGCGCGCTGCTCATCGGGAAACAACTCGCCGAAGAGTGGAAACTCTCACCTGGCGACTACGTGACCCTCACGAGTCCTCAGGGCCGCTTGACTCCGTTCGGATTGCTTCCGCGTTCCCGAAGATTTCGCATCGCTGGCGTTTTCGATTCCGGTTTTTACGATTACGACCAAAACTGGTGTTTCCTCACCCTCGCCGACGCGCAAAATCTTTCCGGTGGCGGCGATGCTGTAAATGTTCTGGAATTTCGTCTGAATAATCCCGAGAAAGCCTCGGCCATCGCGCAACATGTTCAGCAAATTGCCGGCCCCGGTTTTGCGACTTCCACCTGGATGGACGAGAACCGCGCCTTATTCCGCGCTTTGCGAATGGAAAAATTGGTCACCGCGATTTTCATCGGGCTGATCACTTTCGTCGCCGGCCTGAACATCCTGGTCGTGCTTTCCATGACCGTGACCGACAAGGCCCATGACATTGCCGTGCTGATGTCTCTCGGCACCCGCCGCACCCAGATTCGAAAAATCTTTCTTTGGCAGGGAATCACCATCGGTGCCGTCGGCACACTTGTTGGTCTATGTGTGGGCTATCTGTTCGCTTTTATCGCCGGTTTTTACCACTTAATTCCGCTTGATCCCCAGGTTTATGCCGTGCCCTACGTTCCTTTTCATCCAGGCTTATGGGACGGCGTGTGGATCACCCTAATAGCCATGGCTATTTCGTTTGGTGCCACTATCTTGCCAGCCTGGTCCGCCGCCAGTCTCTTGCCTGTGGAGATACTGCGTTACGAATGATAAGCGTGTTCGATTGGTGCGCAATTTGCTCCTAGAGTAGTGCAAGGCGAGGCGGGCCCGCACCGGTGCAACTCTCAAGCCGGTGAGCTCCCAAAAAGCGCTCTTCAATCAGTTGAAACAAAGGATGTTAGTAATGTACCAAAATGGTACTCGGGAATTGCCCTTTCGCGAACCATCCAACTAGGGCAAAAAAAGGAACCCTTTTGTCCAGTTGTGCAGACAATCTTGGCAAGCATTTCGCGGTTTAGAGTGTCAGCTACAAACAGCAACATTGACGCATCTAACTAGCTACGGGGCGTGGCGAGCATCGTAAAGCAGCAACCCACGCAGAGGTGAAATGACCACAGCAGAATCCAACTCGGGTCTTGGCGTTGCGCAAGTTGTGGACACCGCGCCGCAGCTCGCTCCAGTGGTGCTGGAAGGTCGCAATCTGAAGAAAAGTTACGGTCAAGGTCCCAAAGTTTTGCCGGTTTTGGTGGACGCCAACATCACTTTGCATCAAGGAGAGATGATTGCCATCGTGGCCCCATCCGGCGCGGGTAAAAGTACTCTTCTGCACTTGCTGGCCGCGCTAGACATGCCGACAAGCGGTACAGTATACTTCGCCACGAAAGCTATTGAATCGAATCAGGATTCGTTGCTCGCGGAATTTCGCAATCGGGCCGTCGGATTTCTCTGGCAGCGGCACCAGTTGCTGCTTGATTTTACGGCCGAAGAGAACGTGGCCATGCCGCTGTTGTTGCGCGGCGAAAATTTCGCTTCTGCGCTGGGGATGGCGCGGAAGTGGCTTGCGGAGGTTGGCTTGGAAACTCGAGCCGGCCACCGCGCAGGGGAACTCTCCGGCGGGGAACAGCAACGCGTGTCGATTGCCCGGGCGCTTGTCACTGGGCCGGCGGTGTTGCTGGCAGATGAACCGACGGGAAATTTAGACGAGCAGAATGCTTGGGCCGTGTTCGAGTTGTTGGTACGGTTGCATCGCACGCTGCGGGTTGACGTCGCTTATCGCGACGCACAATCTGGCTCTCGCCGCGCGATGTGATCGGGTTCTAACGCTGGAGCATGGCGTTCTTACCACTCGCAAGGCTACGGCCGCTGCGAGTGAGACCCCCGGGGGAGAAGCGAGCTAACGTGTTCGAACGTTATACCGAAAAAGCACGTCGCGTTATTTTCTTTGCAAGGTATGAGGCCAGCCAGTACGGCAGTCCTTACATCGAGACCGAGCACTCTTGCTCGGTTTGATGCGCGAGGATAAAGCCCTGGCCAATCGATTCTTGCGGCAACAGGGCTCCATCGAGTCCATCCGCAAAGAGATCGAAGCTCGCATCACCATTCGCGAGCGCATCTCCACTTCCGTGGAAGTGCCGCTCAGCGCGGAATGCAAACGCATCCTCAATATGGCTGGTGAGGAAGCCGAACGTCTCGGCGTAAAACACGTCGGCACCGAACATCTGCTGCTCGGCATTTTGCGCGAAGAAAAATGTTTTGGCGCTGAAATTTTGATGGAGCGCGGACTGCGCCTCTCCACGCTTCGCGAAGAGTTGGCGCGCACTTCCGGTGAAAAGACCACTGCGGCGCGCCCCAAGGAAACTTCTCTGTTGGCCGAATTCAGCCGCGACCTTACCCAGGCCGCGTCGGAAGGTCGCTGGATCCGCTGGTCGGACGCGAAGGCGAAGTGGAGCGCGTCATCCAGATTCTGTGCCGCCGCACCAAAAATAATCCTGTGCTGATCGGCGAGCCCGGCGTTGGCAAAACCGCCATCGTCGAAGGCCTTGCTCAGCGCATCTCCGATGGCGATGTTCCGCCATTCCTGGCCGACAAGCGCATTCTCTCTCTCGATCTTTCCTTGATCGTTGCCGGCACGAAATATCGCGGCCAGTTTGAAGAGCGCCTCAAAACCATCATGAAGGAATTGATGGAGAGCCAGAACTCCATCGTGTTCATCGACGAACTGCATACCCTGGTGGGCGCCGGCTCTGCCGAAGGTTCACTGGATGCCGCAAACATTCTGAAGCCAGCGCTGTCCCGTGGCGAAATTCAGTGCATCGGCGCCACCACCCCGGGCGAATATCGCAAGTCCGTCGAAAAGGATCGTTCTCTCGAGCGCCGTTTTCAGTCCGTAAAAGTTCCCGCGCCAAACGAAGAAGAAGCTGTGCAGGTCATCAGCGGCGTGCGCGAACGTTACGAGAAATTTCACGCTGTCAGCTATACCGACGAAGCGCTGAAGTATTCCGTCTATCTCTCGAACCGCTATATTCCTGATCGCTTCCTCCCGGACAAGGCTATCGATTTGATCGACGAAGCCGGCGCTCGCGTGAAACTGCGCCAGGCCACCGTTCCCGAAGAAGTCGGCGAAGTGCAAAAGCGCGTGAAGTTCATCACTCACCGCATGGAAACCGCCATCGCCAATCACGAATTTGAAAAGGCGCGTTTTTACTCCGAAGAAGAGCGCAAGGAAAAAGAAAACCTGCGCGGCCTTCGCGAGCGCTACAAACTGGATGACGCTTCCACCGGCATCGTGACCCGCGAAGACATCGAAGAAGTCGTCTCACGCTGGACCGGGATCGGCGGTCTCCTCCATCAAGGAAGACGAACAACAGAAATTGCTCCGCATCGAACCGGAATTGCACAAGCGCGTCATCAGCCAGGACAAAGCCATCACCGCATTGGCCCGCGCCATTCGTCGCAGCCGCGCCGGATTGAAGTCACCGCTGCGTCCAGTCGGCTGTTTCTTTTTCCTCGGGCCCACGGGAGTAGGCAAAACCGAAGTGGCACGCCGCCTCGCCGAATTTCTTTTCGGCTCGGAAAAATCTCTGGTGCGCTTCGATATGTCCGAATTCATGGAGAAGCACTCCGTCTCCAAATTGATCGGCGCGCCTCCGGGCTATGTCGGCTATGAAGAAGGCGGCCAGTTAACCGAACGCGTTCGCCGCACGCCTTACTCCGTCATCCTTCTGGATGAAATCGAAAAGGCCCATCCCGACGTCTTCAACATTTTGTTGCAAGTGTTCGAAGACGGACAGTTAACCGATGGCCTCGGCAACACCGTGGATTTCCGGAACACGATCATCATCATGACTTCCAATCTTGGGGCTCGCCATCTGCATCGGCGTACTTCCATCGGATTCCAATCAGGCGCCGATGAAGCCAGTCTCAAGTCCATGGAAGAACTGGTGATGGGCGAAGTGAAACGCGCTTTCAATCCGGAATTCCTCAACCGCTTGGACGAAGTCATAATATTCAATCCTCTCGGCGATGACGATCTGCTTCGCATTATCGACTTGCTCGTTGGCCAGTTGAATGACACTCTGATTCACCGGCAAGTACAGATCGTTGTTTCACCGGAAGCACGACAGTGGATTCTCGAGAAAACGTGTGCGGACCGCAATTACGGGGCGCGGCCGCTGCGGCGGGCTTTACAGAAGTACGTGGAAGATCCGCTCTCCGAAGCACTGATCCAGGGGTGGAATTCAGAGACCCGCAACGCTGCAGATTTACGTCGCCGGGGAAGGTCTCTCGTTCCGGCCTGTTGGCGAGGCAACCCCAGTCGTTCACTAACGAATCTGACACCAAACGCGTCGCAGTAAGGGTTGACCTTCCTGGCGGCCGCTAAGTGCTCGGCTTAGCCGGCCCACACCTGGTCCGGTAGGAGATGAACAACTTGGGTTTGGGGGCGCGGCCTTGATGACTTCAACGGCCGCTCAAAGAAGAAGTCTGTGTTTCTCACGGAGTTTTGACGGGCCCGGTCCAATGCCTCGCGATACTTATGCTGCTCTTCGCGATTACTTCACCCGCCGCCTCGCGAAACAATTCCGGCGAAGACGCGTCCCCTCTTACCCCCCCGCAGCAATCTACTCCTGGCGATCAAGCACTTTCGACTCCAACTGCCCAGTCCCCAGCTGTTCCGGTAACCCACGCCGTCATCCACGCATCGAGTTCTCGGTAATCGCCGCATCCGTAGCGACACCTTAAAAGCCCGCATCTTCAGCCGCGACGGCGACAACTACAACGAAGAAACGTTGCGCCGCGACTTCCAGGCGCTCTGGAATACTCAATTTTTTGAAGACGTAAAGTTGCGCGTCGAAGATTCCCCGACCGCGCCGATGCCAAAATAATTATCTTCGACGTAAAAGAGCGTCCGGTCATCCGCCGCATTCGCTATGACGGCATCCATTCGATTTCCGAGTCCGACATTCTCGATCGTTTCAAGGAGCGCAAAGTCGGCCTCAGCGTGGAAAGCCAGTTTGATCCGCACGAAATCAAAAAAGCCGAAGTCGTGCTGCGCGAGTTGCTCGGCGAACACGGCCGCCAATTCGCCAAGGTCACCCCCCAATATGAAAGAATCGCTTCCAGTAACGCCGGTCATCCTCGTTTTCAAAATTGAAGAAGGCCCCAAAGTTAAAGTCGGTCACATCAAATTCACCGGCAATCACGCTTTCAGCGATCGCAAGTTGATTCGCGCCATGCGTCACGATCGTCCCTATGCCATCCCGCTCTACCTCACCGAAATTGCGGTGCTCTCGAAAACCTACGACCGTGACAAATTAACCGAAGACCTTGAAGTAGGCGTTCGCGGCATTATCAGGACAACGGCTACTTCAAAGTCATCGTCGAAGAGCCCATCCTGGAAAATGTCGACACCCCCTCCTACAAGCTCGGCGTTCCCTTACCCTTCACCGCCCAAGGTATCGGAAAAGCCGTCAACATCACTATCCCCATCGAAGAAGGGGAACGCTCCGCATGGGCACTTTGAAAATTGTCAGCGCCGACCCCGACAAGGCCTTGTCCCTCAAGGTCGAAGCCCTCAAGAGCATTTTCCCCTTGAAGACAGGGCGACATCTTCGCCACCGACAAACTTCGCAAAGCCCTCGAGAATTACAAGAACGCCTATGGCGAATACGGCTTCATTGACTTCACTGCGGAACCCGCCATGGACATCGACGACGACAAGAAAATTATCAATTTGACTTTGAAGTTCAACGAAGAGAAGCAGTATTACGTCCGCCGCATCGACTTCAGCGGTAATACCACCACCCGCGACAAAGTGATCCGCCGCCAGTTGCTTCTCGATGAAGGCCAGCTATTCAACAAACGCGCCTGGGAATTGAGTATCCTGCGCCTCAACCAACTCGATTATTTCGATCGCATCGAAGCAGACAAAGCCGCGGAACTAAAGCGCAACACCAAAGAAGGCACCGTCGACATCAATCTCAAGGTCAAGGAAAAGGGCAAGCAATCCATTGGCTTGCAGGGCGGCGTCAGCGGCTTATCTGGTACCTTTATCGGCCTGACTTACCAGACCAACAATTTCCTGGGCCTCGGCGAAACATTATCGTTCTCCGCCCAGTTCGGGAGCCTCCAACGGGTCTTCCAGTTTGGTTTTACCGAGCCATATCTTTTTGACCGCCCCATCCAGACCGGCTTTACCGTTTTCTCCAGCCGCTACAATTTCGATCAAGCCCAGCAGCAAGCGCTGATCACCGGCCAGTCTGTCAGTATCAATCCGCAATTTATTCAGGATTACAACCAGAACAGCACCGGTTTCACTACCTTCGCCAGCTATCCTCTTAAGAAACGCCCCTTCACCCGCGTTTCCTTGACCTATGGCCTTACCCGCACCAACATCACCGCCTTCAACCAGGCTTCTTCCATTTTGTTTGAAGAACTTCAATTCCGCAGCGTTGCCGGGCCCAGCGCCCTCAACGGCATCGTGTCCAGCACGGTTACGCCTAGCATTACCTACAACACCATAAACAATCCGCAAAATCCCACAACGGCAAAAGTTACTATTATAGTCTGGTGTTTCCGGGCGGCCCATTGGGCGGCAACGTAAACAGCATCTCCAACATTTTCCAATCGACCAGCTACCGTCCGCATCGCAAAAGGCGAAATGTCATCGGGTGCCTTATACCGCTGGCTATATCACTGGTTATGGCGGCGGGAAGTCCCGCCGTTCAGCCGCTTCTACATGGGCGGCGAAAACGATATTCGCGGATTTGATATTCGTTCCATCTCGCCGGTTACCTTTATTCCTACTGCTACCACTCAGTCATTCATCTATACTGGATCCACTACGCTGAACGCCAATGGGACGCCAGACAACGCGTTTCTTGAATGTGCCGGTCCTCGGTTACACCATTACCTTCCCGGGTGGCGACTTGCAAATTAGAGCAACTTCGAATATCGCATTCCCATCGCCGGTCCGGTCACTGCCGGCTCTTCTTGGATGTAGGAACTGTGGGTATCTCCGTCAGGATGCCCTTGAAGCTTGACCCCACCGGATATCAAAGTCTTGCTCACGCAGTTCCCCGATGCCGTCGCAAGCCGGCTTACGCGGCAGCTTAAGATCGCGTGCGGGCACAAATTTCCGGGTACGAGCGCCTCCGTTGGCCCGGAGCTCGTGGTCCAATTGCCCATCATCCAGGCGCCGTTCCGCATCTATTACGCGTTCAATTTGACCGGCTGCACGAGCCAGATCGTCGCGCCGCCCGATTACATCGAAGCCAGCGAGATCAGTCTCATTAAAAATAATCCCTCCTTAAGGATTTCTATAATTTCCAATTTTCGCCGACATCTGAATCAATACATCGCCAATCCCGGCCGTCTGAATTATTTCGAGCCTTTACGGACGTTTCCGGTTTACCGTTAGCCGGACATTTTGAGATTATTCTCTTAGCGAATTGCACTATAGCTAGGCGCGGCAATTTAGCTGCGCGAACTTGATCTTGCGGCAAATGGCGAAATTTTTTTGGGGGAGACAGTGGGAATTAAGTTTGCGAATATTTTTAAACTTGCCGGATTGGCCTTTGCATAACCGTTTGTCTGGGTGTGGCTCGCCGATGCGGCGGCAGTACCAACTGCTAACGTCATGGTGGTGGCCGTTAGTCCTGCAGTCGGCCACCTTGGTCGTCAATCAGGCTCTTCACGTTCAGCGCCATTGTTACCGGCGCAACGGACGTCTAACGTCACGTGGACCTGCACTTTCACGACCACCACCACACCTTGGGCGACCACTCCTGTGACTTCTCGGCCGCTGCTCCCTGCACCTCCGCCCAAGGCGTACTATCCAATACGCAAGACCACAACCGTGACCTACACCGCTCCAGCTACCGTTCCTAACCCTCCCCCCAACATCACCATCACCGCGACATCCCATGCAAGACAAGAACAAGACCGGCACCGCCCTGATCGCCTTGGACTCCGGAATTCGCGTTACTGTAACTCCCGCTGCCGCCACGGTGTCTACCGGCGCCATTTTTCAATTCACGGCTACCCTTACCACCGACAACGATCCCCAATGACGTAACTTGGCTGCTGGCGCAGGCCACTACGGCCAACTTATTTCTCCCTCAGCTACAAGCTTGTTCGCCCGGATGCGGACTCAATTGCCACCACCGGTCTGTACACCGCTCCGGCTACCGTTCCCACCACGAATGCGGTAACCGTGGTCGCCACCTCTAAACTCGACACCAGCCGCTTTGCAACCGCCACCGTAACCATCGTTCAGGCCGGACCCATCAGTTTTTCAAACGTTTCTCCTTCTGTCGCCCCTCAGGGCGGCCTGTTTCAGGATATTTTCCTGAACGCTACGAACCTCACTTCCAGCGGCGTCGGCGTCACCGTAAGTGCCTTACCCCTCCCATCGATCAACTCTCTCAAGTGAAAGTCATTTTGCTCCCGGTAACTCGTCCAATTCTATTGGTGCTCGTGTTCGCCTTAATGCTCAACAGCTTGCCGTGGCCGGATCCTTCACCGTGAGTGTCACCAGTACGAATCCCGCGAGCCCGGTGACCAAGTTCCCGGTGGAAATTTTACTGTAAACGTTGTTCCAGTCCTCCATCGGTGGTGGCTTCGAATCCCCGAGCTTTCCTCAGAGACTCCCAGGTAGTGCCAGGTTTTGAGACTCCTAACGGTGCCTTCGATGACCCTTGACGGCGGTTACTACGGTCCCCCAGATTACCAGTTGTCTCCGCCGCGTTCAATGGCGGGATTGTGGCGATCGTCTCCAGTCCCACGAATCCAAATGTTTCAACGCCATGCGCCTGAACATCACGCTGCCGAATTTGGCGAATCTTCCAAGTGGTCCGGGCCTTTATCCCGTCAGCGTTACCAACAACAACGCGACGCCCTCAACCAAGTATTCGAACATGGCAGTCGTTCCCGATTACGCAAACACCAACCCGCCGGTACACAAGCCACTATCGCTTTGCCACCCGGTTCCGCACCAAGCGCCATCGCCTTGGACAATGTTTTGGGCGTCGAGGTCGTAGCCGAAACTGGCACAAGCTCCATTCAATTCGTCGACATTCATACCGGAACGTTGGCCCTTCTCGGCGGCCCTATCCCAACAGGCAGCATTCCAGCTTCGACCGCGCCGGGTAGTTTGCCGACCGGTGTCGCGGTCGACGAAAATCTCCATATCGCCGCCGTGGTTAACTATGCAGACCGAAGCCTGTGGATTTTCCAGATCCCCACCCTCCCGGCGCCCCGTCTGCGACCCCCTCGGCAAAATCGACCTCAGCACGTTGATCCCGGCAACCGCTCCCACAACGCCTCCGACGCCCCACCGTTTCCCTATTCATGGGCATCGATTCCCAAACTCATCGCGCCGTTGTCGCTTTTGCTTCCACTAACGTGGGATTCATCGTCAACTTCGACCCACGCAGCCCGCCTCGGTGTGTCTGCCTGGCCAGCCTCCAGCCGCCGGCACGGCATATTGTCCGATCGCTCGGTAACTCTCAATACCGGGTCGAATCCCCAGGTAGCTCTCGAGCCTCACGTGGATCTCGCTTACGTCACGCCAGGAGGGGCTGGTAATCTTTCCGTGGTCGGTTTGCAGAAGTCGCGGCACAGGCCCGCATCCCATTGCCAGCGCCTCCAGAGCGTCCGATGTCGTCACCGTCACGACTTCCACGCAGCACAATCTGAATCCCGGCAATCCCGGGACGGTGCTGATCAGCGGCCTTCCGTCCGGGAAGGGCGGCACCATTTTCGACGGCACTTTCAGCGTTACCAGCGTGATTGACGCTTATAATTTCACCTATACGCAAACAGCCGCTGACGATACGGCACCAGCACGACCGCGAACCCCGGATAGTGACCTACGGAACGGCATTCCTGACCTATGCTTTGAGTCCCACGATCCAAGGCATCGCCATCAACCCGATCACTCGCAGCTGCGGTACTCGTGGATCCCAATCAAGATGCCGCCAGATCAGCTTCATCGACTCGCTGGATCAGTCTGTATCCTCATTCACGTTATATGCGGAAACCATGGGACCTCTCCCACCAATGGTCCCGACCCAGAATCTGGGGTGGCTGCGGACATCCGTATCCAACCGTTCACCAATACCGCGGTAATCCTCAACCCCAACTCAACGAAGTCTCCATGGTGGACCCGGTTCTGTTGCAGCGCGATGCCATCGTAAAACTCGGAAAATGGTTTGAAAACCATTGCGTTCACCAGCGGTGGCGTGAGCGTCAATTTGAAACTTTACTGGGGCAATTCAGGTTGACTCAAATTCAAATACAGCGCTGGTCGCTAACTCCGGAAGCGATAATCTGTCTTTTTTCATCCTGAGCCAGACCTTCAAGCCCGTTAACATCGAACAAGTCATCACCCCGCCGGTAGCCGGTGCTCTATTCCTCAGGCGGTCATCACCACCAGCGGAAGTTCACCCGGACTCTCGCCGGCGTCAGAATTTGGGTTCTGGATTTGATGCGGGTTCCCAGGTCCGTTTGGATGGACAATCGCTCGCCGCCAGCGTACCTATGTGAGCCCGCGGGAACTCGATGTGACCATCCCTCGCTTCATTCCTCAACGCCCCGCACGCTATGCTCTGGACGTCGTTAGCAGTGCCGGCGTGGTTTCCAACAACACGGATTTCACGGTGATAGAATCTGTTCCTATACCGGCATGTTCGGGCACCGCTGCCGGGCCGAATGCGGTGGCGATCGATGACCAGCGCAACATCGCCGTCGTCACCGATTCTGACTGCAAAGATGCGGCCATCATCAGCCTGAAGAACTGACTCCACCTTCGGTACATTGACTCATCGCGTTCCGGTCGGGTGATCACCGGCTGCTGTCGCTGTAATTCCGCGTTTCGGTTTCGCAGTAGTGACCAACAACACCGCCGGTACCGCTCAATTTTGAATCTGCGACAGAATACCCAAGCCACCGCGGACATCACCGTGGGCACACAACCCAACGGCGTCGCCATCGATCAAGCGAAAGGGATTGCGCTATTGCCAACACCGGCTCGAACACGGTTTCTCCATTGACTTCAGTCCCTGCTGGCCTCACCGCTGGCACTGTCTCCTCCTCGACCATAGCCGTCGATCAGAGTCCCATTGCCGTGGCCATCGACCCTGATCGCGGCACCAATAATCTTGGCTTGGCAGTAGTAACTTCTCTAATCTTGAATGGCTCTAACGCGCCGTTTGGCGGATTGGACATAGTCGATCTCGGTGTTCGCCGCCCACAAGAACATTCAGTGCCCTTGCCTTCATTCAGGCTACGCCCACTGGCATGGTCTTCGATCCCTCCACTACCTTGTTCTATGCCACCTCGAGTCAAGGCAATTCGATCACCGCGCTCAACCCCGACAACGGGCTAACTCAGATCATAGCCGTGGGCGTCAATCCCACTTCTTTGGCATTCAACTATCAAAGCAGCACCATTTTCACCGTCAACGCTCTAAGTAACACCATATCTATCGTGGATTCCCAGACCTTTAAGACCAGAGCGACGCTCGGTATCAGCGGGTCGTCGCAATTTGCCGCCGCCATACATCCGCTCACAAACTTGGCGGTCATCGCCGATCAAGCCAACAACCGTGTTCTACTTTTGCCTTTGCCGTGAGTCAGTCCGGCCTGGTTTTCGCGCATCTGTTTTGTAGGTCGCGGCTTTAGCCTGCCCGCCGCAGGCAGGCCGCGACATAATTGAACCGGGAAATACGGGGCTTTAGCCCCGGAAGGCTGCAACCATAGCCGAATTCAACCACGGTCCATCACTCAAGCATCGAGGTCCAAAAGTGCGCAACAGCGAATGCGAACGGTCGGTAATTTCATTTAGACATGTTTCTTCGTTGCAGGTAAGAAAACGGCTCGCTATACTTCAGGGTTTGGATAGCTGCTGGACAATCGCTGCTGCAACATAGATCACTGCCGATGCAAAAGTTGGCGCGGTTAAGGCCCCTTGCGGGGCAATCATAAGGAGAATAAAGTGAATTGAGAAAGTATTTTAACCACCATTCTTGCCGGGGCTTTCGTATTCGGCACTTCGGTATCGGCCCTTCGGGCTCAGGGTGCTCCGGAGCTTCCGGTGCGGCCGCCGTAGCGAACAAAAATCGGGGTGATCAACGTCCGTCAAGCTATCGTGACCACTTCGGAAGGCAAACAGGCCTCCGCGGAATTGCAGTCGCAATATGCTCCGCGGCAGACTGAGTTGGAAAATCTGAACAAGCAGATCGCTGACTTGCGCCAGCGTCTTTCCGCCGGTCAGTCCACACTGAGTCAGGAAGAACAAGCGCGTCTGACCCGCCAGGGCGAAATCTGGGCTCGCCAGCTCCAACGCAAGCAGGACGAATATCAGGAAGACGTCAATGCTTCGCAAGGCGACGTGATCGACAAAATCGGCCGCAAAATGATTGACGTCCTCGACCGTTACGCCCGTGAAAACGGCTACGTGGCGATTCTGGACTCTTCCGCGCAAAACACCCCGATTTTGTATGCTTCCAACCAAATCGACGTGACCCAGGACATTATTCGCTTATACGATCAGGCCTACCCCTTGAAGGCTGGCTCCGCTACTCCCAAGACTGGCTCGACTACGCCCAAGCCTGCATCCCGGCCCGCCGCCCAATCCACTACTCCGAAGCCGGCTTCGTCTCAACCGCCAGCCGCTAAGCCTTAAGCTACGGCAGCAACAAAAAATCGCCTCCGGCTCTCAAGCCCGGAGGCGATTTTTTTCTTAACACTCAGCCGCTTCACGGAGTCTGCGGAGGAACGTCCGGCTCTTCGGCCCCTTTAGGTTTGCCGATGTCGTTCTTGGTATCCACGCCGAAAATCGCGTAATTCGATAACGTGTGCCGGTGATGGTAGCGATGGTGATGCAGTTCCATATACATGTCCGCGTACCATGGCAGCCACAGCTCGGTCTTGCCGTTTTGGAAATCAACCGGGCCGTAATCAATCGCCAGATGATCCCGCGTCAGTTCCAGTTCCTTCATCGGGTCACGCAAATCCGTTTCGATGTGTAACACCTGGTATGTCGTGGCTGCCACCCACACGCGGCCCTTCAGCGGTATCTCTACCGTTTGTCTTTGTGTCTCCCACAATCGCAGGTACGAGCGCTGGTTTGGCTTTTGGCGAAAATACATGAGCCACGCTGCTTTGCCTCTCCACTGCCCCAGCCCCTCGCAAGTAAAATCCAGCGTGTTGGCGAATCCCGGGCGGAACACGTATACGCCCAGTCCCATCAATCCAACCGTTGCAAGCGACGTTGGAAACGAACTTAGCCCTACTCCCCCGTCTCGGCTCTCTTTCAGGAATATCTGCCCGTCTTTGGCATGATCGATAAAAACCAGGTAAGAAAAATCGCGTGTTCGAACAGCGCCCGGTTTTCCGTTGCGATCGATTTCTTCATGTTCGATGTGCTCGGACGCCATGAACTTCTCAAAATTTTCTAGTTCCTCCGTCGAGGCCTGCGCCGTGCGCTTCACTATATCGTCCGCGGAACAGCTCACGTCCCCGGCCACTCCCGGCTTGATGCTGTCTACATCCGATGGTCCCCAGGGGCGTACCGGCCCGGCGCCCAGATCGCCACCACCACCAGCTGTAAGGCTAGCGCCACCTGGCCGCTCGCCACTCGGCCGCTCGCCACCCGGCGCGGACATCGCCGCGCTCGCATGCGAAATCACCGCGTCCGCTGGCTTATCAAGATCTCCAAGATCGCCTTTGGCCACCGCTGCGGCCGGGTCTTTCGGAAAGTCATGAATCACAACTTCAAATTCGTGTCGCGCCGCATCGCGGTTGCCTTCTCCCGCGAGGATTTCCCCCAGCAGCGCGTGCGCCATGGGAATTTTCTCTCCTGCGAGTTCGACGGCCTTCTGCGCATGTGGCTTGGCACTCGTATAATTCCGCTGCTGCAGAAATGCCGCCGCCAGATAGAACTGCGCTTGATACGACATCGTATTCGCGTGGACCGCTTTTTCCAGCGTGGCGGTAGCTTCGGGAACCTGCTTGCTGTGCAGCTGTATTTCCCCCAGCGCCAGCAGCGCGTGCTCATGCCCTGGATACAACGCAATCGCTCGTTCGAATCGTGCACTCGCCGCATCGACGTTCTTTTGGCTGGCTTCCAGCGTTCCCAGCAGATATTGCACATCCGGATTTTGCGGCGCGCTGTCCGCGGCTTTCAGTAAGTGTTTTCGCGCCTCGTCCGGACGATTCTTGTGCATCGCCTCAGTTGCCTTGTCCATCTCTTTCAGGACATTTAGCGAAACTTGCGTCCTGCCGGCTGGAGCGCTCTCCGATGTCAGATGCAGATAAACGTACACGTATTGATTGCGGGACATCAGCGAGTCCACCACCAATGCGCGCTCGTGCGCCGGTTTATAACCCGGAGCACTTACCTCGATCACGCAATCCCCCGCCGGTATATTCGAAAATTGTGCCAACGCCGTATCCTTCGTAGGCCCGCTCAGATTTACGCCCGCCAGCGGACATGACAATCGCACCGTCGCGCTCTCCGTCACCGGTAATCCGTTAGGCTCGCGCACGCTCACATACACATTGGAAGCCGACGCCCCAACCACGGAATCCCCCGGGTGCGAGTTTATTCCCCCGAGTTGCGCAGGTCCCTGGTCCGCTTGCCCTGCCGCTCGTCCCACGAATACAAGCACACAAAATAAAAGTTTGCTAATAATGCGGCCGGGTACTAAAGAGACGGACAATTGCTTACTGGCGTTCATCGGGATGGCCCCGTAGCGTTTCAAGTAAGGACACGCTGTGCGATTCAAAATTCGACTGTATGATTCAAAATTGGAGATGGTTGCGTCAGGACGCCCTTATAGAATACCGCCATCGCCTCGCTCAATCTACCTTGGTCTGGCGCAAGCCCCTTGGTGCGGCGTTGATGCTGATTTCACCGCAATGCGTGCCAATCCGGGCATGGAATCCCTAGCCGGGCACCACCAAAGGCCGTATCTTGCATTTACCTTGCCACGGGAATATACTCTTCTTTCGCTCTGAAGCGGGTCGCACGATTGGGTGGGCGCAAGCCCACTTTTTTGTTGCTCGCGGTTACAGCGCTAGCTGGACCGGCATAGGCCGGGGAGTCTTCGCTTGGATCTGGAAAAAGTCCGCCAGGCTGCCGAGCGGGTGGCGCGTTCGGAAGGTCTGGAAATCGCCGACGTCGAATGGAAGGTTGGAAAACAACGCTTCCTCCGGGTGTATATAGACCGTCTCCCGGAACGAACTGCTGCTCCCGACGCCACCGATGCCCAAGACTCAAATGGCACTATCGCTTCCGATATTGAGGAGGCGCCGCCAAGCAACCCCTATCCAAAAATTACTCACGGGGATTGCGAGCGCGTCAGCCAGCAGTTAAGTGTCATCCTCGACGTTGAGGATTTAATTCCTGGACCGAGCTATACCCTGGAAGTCAGTTCGCCAGGGATGGACCGGGCGTTGAAAAAAGCGGCCGACTTCGAACGCTTCCGGGGCCGCAAGGCCAAGATCGTAACCACCGAGCCTGTCGGCGACGCCAAGTTTTTTGAAGGCCGCCTGGCGGGAGTAGCGCCCGGAAAAGTTCGCATCGAATTGCAAGGCAAGCAAGCGAAAGTGGTTGAAATTCCGCTCGATGCCATCCGCAAAGCGAACCTGGTTGTCGAATTCTAGATACGCGAATTTGAATCGTTGACGCGCTGAACATTATTCTCGCGTCACAAGGGACTTTAGGAACGCGAAATGGCGAATCTGCTCTACCAACAGATTGAAATGCTCAGTCGCGAAAAGCACATCGAGCCTGAGGTCGTGGTGTCCGCAATTGAAGACGCCATGGTTGTGGCCGCGCGAAAGTATTACAAAACCGAAGAAGATCTGCGCGCCAAGTTCAACCAGGTCACTGGCCAGATTGATGTGTTTTCCGTGCACATCGTCGTCGAGCAGGTCACCGATTCCAACAAGGAAGTCAGCCTCACCGACGCCAAGAAAAAAAATCCCGAGGTAGAAGTCGGCTCGGAAATTATTCTTGCCAAGCCCACCGAAGTGCTGGGACGCATCGCTGCGCAAACCGCCAAACAGGTAATTCTGCAAAAAGTCCGTGAAGCCGAGCGCGATACCATCTTCAACGAATATCACACTCGCGTGGGTGAGCTCATCACTGTCATCGTCAAGCGCGCCGAAGGCCCCGACTTGATCGTCGACATGGGCCGCACCGAGGCGCGCTTGCCCAAGCGTGAGCAATCCAAGCTGGAAACCTACAACATCGGCGAGCGTCTTCGCGTGGTCATCAAAATGGTCGACCGCGCCGCCAAGGGCCCGCAGGTCATTGTCTCCCGCGCCGACGCCTCTCTCGTCCAGCGCCTCTTTGAAATGGAAGTTCCCGAAATTTACGATGGCACCGTGCAAATCCGCTTTGCCGCCCGCGAAGCCGGCGAGCGCACCAAAGTTGCCGTCGCCAGCCGCGACAAAGATGTCGACCCCGTCGGCGCTTGCGTGGGCATGAAGGGCATGCGCGTTCAATCCATCATTCGTGAATTGCGCGGAGAAAAAATCGACATCATTCCTTACAGCGAAGAAACCGTGGCCTTCGCGCAAAAAGCTTTGAGTCCCGCGAAAGTGACCCGCGTGCAGATTACGGATCCCGAAGCTCACAAGCTCGAGGTCATCGTCGAAGACTCGCAACTTTCTCTAGCAATCGGCAAAAAAGGTCAGAATGTCCGTCTCGCCAGCAAGCTCATCGGCTGGGACATCGACATCAAGAGCGAAGAAGAAAAGCGCCGCGAAATCGAAGACCAGATGACGCGCCTCACCGCGCCAGCTACGCCGCTAACTTCTCTGGCCGGCGTCGGCGCCAAGACCATCGAGAAAATGGAAGCCGCCGGCATCAACAACGTCGAGGCCCTTGCTGCCATGACTCCCGAGCAGTTGATGGAAATTCCCGGTATCGGCGAAAAAATGGTCGACAAGATTTATCAGGCCGTGAATCGCTTCTACGAAGGCGGCGGCGAAGCCACGGTTGCGACCGAAGAAGGCGCGGAAGCCGTTGAACCCGCTGAGGGTTCTGAACCAATCGCCGAAGGCGAACAAGCATCAGAGCAAGTTGCCGAAGGAACTTCTGAGGCTTCCGGCGAAACCGAAACTGACGCGGAAGAAACACCCGCCCCTGATACCGAGCAAAATAGCGGAAGTGTGGAACAGGGCAACGCGGAGTCCACTGACTCAACCACCGAACATTCTGAAAAATCAAAACATGCTACTGCAGCAGAGGATGCCTCCGAATCCGCCGAGGGCGATACGGAGCAACCGGAAGAGGCTAAGTCCTGAGCGAAGCAAATCAAGTCCGTATTAATGAGCTGGCCCGCGAGCTGGAAGTCAAAGCTAAGGCCATCATCGATCTTTTACCCGGCTATGGCGTCACGGAAAAGAAGACTCACTCGAGTTCCATTCCCGAAGACGTCGCCGTAAAAGTTCGCGCGAAAATTAAAGGCGAATCTGAAGACGAATCCGCCACACAGAATGCCGCGAAAGCCGAGGCCCAGGCAAAAGAAGCGGCCGCAAGAACAGCACGCACCCGGCCCGCTCCCACCGCGCCCGCGCCTGTGGCAGCAGCGCCATCAGCTCCGGCACCAGTTAAACCGCCCGTTGCAGCTCCCCCGCCAGGGGCAGCGGTTCCAGCGGCGAAACCTGTTCCGCCAGTGGCTACAGCCTCAGCCGCGCCGGCAACACCATCCGTTTCTGCAACACCTACAGCGCCGGCGCCGCAAACCGTCAGACCTGCCGCGCCGCAGCCTGGAGCGCCACTTCGTCCGTCCGCGTCCCCAGCAACACCGCTTCGCCCGCAACCGCCGGCACCCCAATCGGGCACCCCGGCTGCTCAACGGCCAGCCGCGTCTTCGCCATCGGGCCTTCGTCCGCAGCCGCCCGCTGTGCGCCCTGCGGCATCATCTACCACTCCGGCGAACCGCACCGGTGCCCCTGCGTCGCGCCCTGCCATGCCCGCGCGCCCGCCCTTGCCCTCAGGCAACCGCGGCCCACTTCCCAGCACTACACATGGAGCTTCGCGTCCCCTTGGTCAGGGTGCCCAGCGTCCCGCGGGCGGTCCCCGCCCTGGCCAACCCATGCGCCCGCAGCAGCCCGCGCAGGGAAGAACCTATACCCCGCGTCCTGCCGGAGCCCCTGGCAGCGCGCCAGCTCGCCCCTTCGAACAACGCCGTGGCCCCATGCCCACCGGCACGCGCCCCGGCCCACGTGCTCCCGGCCGTCCGGGCATGCTCCCGCCTTTCCCGGAAAAGCTTCCGCCGAAGGCCGAGCCCGGCAAGCCGCTTTACACCCGCAAACCGCCTCAACGTCAACGACCCGTCGCCGACAAGCGCGAGCAGGAAGGCGAGCGCAAGCTTCACCCCACTCGTCAACGCCCGGGCATGGGCGATCGCCGCTCCGCCGCTGCCGTCATCGCGCCGCCGGAGCCACGCGCCCCGCGCGAAGTCACCATCACTGAAGGCATCACCATTCGCGAGCTCGCCGAAAAACTCGACGTGCGCGCCAAGGAATTACTCAAAAATTTACTCGATCGCGGCGTCTTCGCCAGCATCAACCAGGCTCTCGACGTGCCCACCGCCACGACCCTCGCCGAAGCTTTCAGCGGCGTAGTCAGCGTAGTCTCTCTCGAAGAAGAAATGGTTCTCGAAGTTGCCAAGGAAGAGACCAAGGAAAGCCTCAAGCCGCGTCCGCCGGTCGTCACCGTTATGGGCCACGTGGACCACGGCAAAACCAGTTTGCTCGACGCTATTCGCCAAGCCGATGTAGCAGGCGGCGAAGCTGGCGGAATCACCCAGCACATCGGCGCCTACAAAATTGTCGTCAACGATCGCAGCGTGGTCTTCGTCGACACTCCCGGTCACGAAGCCTTCACCCGCATGCGTTCTCGCGGCGCAAAAGTTACCGACATCGTTGTGCTCGTCGTCGCTGCCGACGACGGCGTGATGCCGCAAACGAAAGAAGCCATCGATCACGCCAAGGCCGCCAAAGTGCCGATCATCGTCGCCATCAACAAAATCGACAAGCCTGAAGCGCAGCTTGAGCGCGTTAAACGCCAGCTAACCGAAAATGGACTTATGCCCGCCGAATGGGGAGGCGACACCGAATTTGTAGAAGTGAGCGCCAAACAAAAAATTGGTCTCGACAAGTTACTCGAAACGATTTTGCTGGTTGCCGATCTTCGCGAGCTCAAAGCCAATCCCGACGCTCCCGCCAGCGGCACCGTTCTGGAATCGCGTGTCGACAAAGGCCGCGGCCCGGTCGCCACCATCTTGGTACAAAATGGCACCCTAAAACCCGGCGACTTTTTCATCTGCGGCTCGGTCTTCGGCAAAGTCCGCGCCATGTTCGATGATCGCGGCCGTCCCGTAATTGACGCGCCTCCATCCACACCGGTTGAAGTTCTCGGCTTGCAAGGCGTGCCCGATGCCGGCGACCACTTCCAGGTCACTGACGAAGCCAAGGCTCGCCACATCGTCGAATACCGCCAGGGCAAGCAGCGTGACGCGCAAATGGCTCGCAGCAGCGGCGCGCGCATCACCCTCGATCAACTCCACGAGCAACTGAAAGCTGGCGACGTCAAGGAACTCGGTATCGTCATCAAGGCCGACGTGCAGGGCTCTGTCGAAGTGCTCAGCGAAATGTTGCCCAAGCTTTCTACCGATCAGGTGAAGCTCAAAATCATCGGCTCAGGCGTTGGCGCTGTCACCGAAAACGACGTGCTGCTCGCTTCCGCATCCGGCGCGATTGTCATCGCGTTCGGAATCCGCCCCGATCGTAAGGCCGCCGACCTCGCGCAACAAGAGCATGTCGACATTCGCACTCACACCATCATTTACGAAGTCTCCGACGAAATTAAAAAGGCCATGGAAGGTCTGCTCGAACCCGTTGTCACCGAAACCTATCTCGGCCGCGCCGAAGTTCGCAACACCTTCCGCGTCAAGGGCACCGGCACTGTCGCCGGCTGCTACGTCGTGGATGGCGTGCTCAAACGTGACGGCCAAATTCGCGTGCTGCGTGACGGCGCCGTGATTTACACCTCCAAGCTCAGTTCTTTGAAGCGCTTCAAGGACGACGCCAGCGAAGTTCGCACCGGCTTTGAATGCGGCGCGGGCATCGCCAATTTCAATGATGTGAAGGTCGGCGATGTTCTGGAATGCTTCCAGGTAACCAAGGTTTCTGCCGCGGAAGCCGCCGCCGAACGCAACATCAATACCGCCGCAACCTCGCGCAGCAGGTAGCCGTACCTTTCGTCTCCGGAGCCGCGCATGCCCGTCGGCCTGCTTACTCTCGAGCTTCACATCCAGCATGCGCAATCGCTCAAGGATAAGCGCCAGGTACTCCGCAGCCTGAAAGACCGCCTGCGCGCAAAATTTAATGTCGCCGTAGCAGAGCTGGAGCACGAGGATACCTGGCAACGTTCTGTGGTTGGCGTTGTTACCCTCTCAAACGAAGAACATCAGGTGCAGGAATCTTTGCAGCACGTCCTGGCCGAAGCGGACAATATTCTAGGCCCGCTTTTAGTCAGCCATGCCGTCGAGATAATTTGAATTTGTTTTGCCTTTGTTCGCGAAATACCCGGCCGGAAGCAAAGTTTGCTATCGCAGCCGCATCCGATTAAAGTGCTTCAAACTGCTTCAAACTTGTAAGCGTCTTACAGGATTACCATGAGTCCAGCGAATCATCGTCACCTCCGCGTGGGCGAAGAAATCGCTCACGAAATCAACGCCATGCTCGTCGGCGAGCTCAAAGACCCCCGTCTTGAAGGCATGGTCGTCGCCAACGAAGTTCGCGTGCAGCAGGACATGAAGCACGCCCGCGTCTTCGTCAGCATCGACGGCACCGATGAGGAGCAAGCCGGAGCCATAAAAGCTCTGGAGCATGCCGCTGGCTACATCCGTCGCGAACTAATCGAGCGCCTGCAATTGCGCCGCGTCCCGGAGCTCCATTTCACTCTCGATCTTTCCCAGGAAAAAGTTCAGCGCATCGAACAGCTCCTGAAAGAAGTAAAGAAACCGAATCCCTCCCCGCAAAGCTGATAAAATTGTTGGCGCGCCGGCATTTCACGTTCCGAACGTACTCCCCGAACTAAACCCACGCGGACGGTGCCCCAGGCTCGATTTTCAGCCTGGGTCTTGGGTTAGCTTGTAGGTGTGTCTGCTTCCAACTAAGTAATTAGCAATTCAAATTTCAAACTCCGAATAGGAAGCTATCTTGCGTCAGCAGCCACAACCACCGCCGTTTGACGGCGCCCTCGTCATCGACAAACCGCAAGGCAAAACATCTCACGATGTAGTGGATGCCGTCCGTCATCTCGTCGGCTTTCGCCAGATCGGTCACCTTGGCACCCTCGATCCGCTAGCCACCGGCGTTCTCGTGTTACTGCTAGGCAAAGCCACCCGCCTCGTGCAGTTCTACAATGGCCGCCGCAAGCGCTATAACGCCGGCTTCCGTTTCGGTTTTGCTACCGACACCTACGACTCCGACGGCGAAGCCCAGGGTCCGGATTCCCCGCCCACTCTCGATGCCGCCACTCTAGAGCGTTTCGCTGCTGAGCGTGTAGGCCGCTTCGCCCAGATGCCTCCATCCTTTTCCGCCAAAAAAATCCACGGCCGCCCCGCTTACGAACTAGCCAGAAAAAAACAGCCCGTCGAGCTGAAACCCGTCGAAGTGGAATTGTTCGAATACCGTCTTACGGAAATCGCCGTCCCCATCGCGCGCTTCACCATCGAGTGCTCTTCGGGAACATACATTCGCGCACTCGCTCACGAAATGGGCGAGAAGCTGGGCTGCGGCGCGCACCTTGCGGAAATTACCCGCACCGCCGTGGGAGAATTTTCACTGGAGCAAGCCGTTCAACTTGAAGAACTAGCAGCCGCCGCGCGCCAAGGCAAAATCGAATCGTGCCTCATCCGCCTGGAAAACTTGCTCCCCAATTTTCCGCGCATGAACGTCTTACCGGTCATCGAGCGCCGCGTTCGACACGGCTCAAAATTTAATATTTCCGTCGCCCAAATCCAACTGGGCCGCGTAGAGCTGCCTCCCGGCGCCACCGCTCAACTCGATGGCGGCGAGCCTCGCCCCCCGCGTCTCCGCGTCTTCAGCCAACAAGACAAACTAATCGCCATCGCTGAAGCTGTCGTCCCTCGCACCTACCAGCCCGTCGTAGTCTTCGACCCCTTGCCATAACAGGCAGTGAAGCCTCTCTAAAAAGGTGATGAGCAATACGGTCTTTATTCTGGAAAGAAAACTTCCGTCCACAGAATCGTACCTATATAAAGAATAGTTGCCAATACGAATAGAACTATAAAAGGCCAATATTCGCTCAACGATTTCTTCTCCTTTCAAGCATCATGGCGGCTGCACCCGCTCGGAGGGCAACGTACTCGGCGTAACTCCTCGTTCGCCATGCCCCGCAAAAATCGTCCCAGTCTCATGCTGTGGCGATCGCAACCTGTGAGGCGTGATCAAAATCATCAGTTCCGTATCCGTCAGACTATTACTTCGCCCGCCAAACGCATACCCAATCCCCGGGAGCTCCGCGAATCCCGGCAGCCCCGTAATCGAGCGCGTCTCCTCGCGATCTGTCAATCCTCCGATCAAACTCGGCTGATCGTCCCTCACCCGCACCGTTTGCGTCAGCGTGCGGTTCGAGATAATGGGAATCCCATTTATATTTCCCCCCGCCAACGCCCGAATTTCAAATTCCAGTTGCAGCGTAACTTCGCCATTCGGATGCAACGACGGCGTGGCCTTCACCTTCAAACCGATATCCATGTATTCCGCGCCTGGATATGGAGTTTGCCCCGAACCGCTCCCCGCTGCCGCCAGCGCGGCCGAATCTTGAATAACGGTCACCACTCCTTGCCCGGTCGTCGATCCTTGTGCCACCAGCGCCACGTCCGGAAGTCCGCTGCTGGTAAGCTGCGATACGATCAGCGCCCCGGGACTCGCGGGCGTGTTCAGTTCCACTCCGGTCTGAAATGTTCCTCCGCCAAGCCCTAGAAAAACGCTCAACGTGCTTTGCCCTTGGTTAGTCACCGCAATATCGGGTGAAGCGCCACCCGCAAAACTCCCGAGCTGCACCCCTGCCGGTGTGTTCGCCGTCGGTAACGGAGACCCTGGCGCGGGCGTGAACGTTCCATTGATCGTAGTGCTGCCCAGCAAAACCGACAACGTGTTGTCGCCTTGATTTGCCACTACCAGATCCCCTACGCCGTCTGCATTTAAATCTCCCGTAGCAATAGCAACAGGCGACGTTCCCACCGCAATCGGTGAATTCGGGGCTTCCGTGAACGATATCTCGGAACTCGGATCGATCGTATCGAAGAGAATCGATACATTTCCGGAAGTCTGGTTCACTACCGCCAGATCGGTCACATCCCCTTGCCGGAAAGTTCCCGCCACCATGGCCACTGGACCCGTTTCCGCCACCCCGCTTTTATTCAGCAAAAATGGCGATCCCCGAAATTCCCGGAACGTTCCATCGCCCAGGCCGCGAAAAACTGAAATAGAATTGTCCGTCTTGTTCGTGACCGCAAAATCCTGAATCCCGTCTCCGTTAAAGTCCGCCACTATAATCGAGCTGGGATTTTTTCCCACCGCAATTGGCGAGCCTGGAGCCTCGGTAAATGTTCCGTTGGGCACCCCGTTGGCGTCCACGTTGCCCAGCAAAACCGAAACGTTATCTGACGTGGAGTTCACCAGAATCACGTCATGCGGCTGTGCGGTGGGGAATTTTGTGCTGTCGGTGCGAAAAACTCCCGTGCCGATCGCTACTTGCCCCGTTTCTGTACTGCTGAGAGCAATTGGCGGCGGGGCCACCTGCAAGAAGTTCCCGTTGTCCTGATTTTGTAGCACCGTAAACGTGTTGGTCCCCACATTATTAAAAACCACCGCCAGGTCCGGCAGCGCCCCACCGGTAAATGGCGCGGCCACCAGCGCCGTCGGATTGCTCCCCACCGCGAAACTCGTTTCTGGAAAAACCGCGCCCGAAGGCGCTGCCGTAAAACTTCCGCCAGAGCCCAAACTGTTCGACAGCAGCGACAACGTAACCGGGTAGCGGTCTCCCACAAAAAACGTCGCCGGTTTGTTGTCCTGCGCGCGCAGTAGAACTTCTCGCCCGCTGCGCACCAGTGAAAGCGAATCCGAAAAGTCCACCGTGGCTCCCGGAGTCGTCAGCAAAAACGTCGACAATCCGCCGCCCACCAGCACAAACGGCGGGATGCTCGAGAATCCTTGCCCTTGGAATATTTGCTGCGCGTTGGTAAGTAAATTCGCCAGGTCCGTGGAGCTCGCCAGCGTCCGCACCATGTTAGGTGTCAAGTAAATCAGCGACGCGGACGTTGGCGGCGTGATCCCCAGTTTTTGCATCGCGGCACGATCCACTTCCAGCAACTCGATATCCAGCAAAACTTCTCCGCGCGCCTTCTCCACTTCATGAATCAACTGTCCCGCCACCGCCAGTCTCTCCGGCGTGTCGCGCATTGTAATCGTGCGGCTTCGCGTGTCCAGTTCAACATGCGTCGCGCCGGTAATATCTCGCAGCACCCGCAACAGCTCCGTCATTTCGTCGGGCGCCACCGACGCCGGCAACGGGAACACTTGTTGCCCTTCCGGGGCATACTCTTTGCGCTTCTCGGGATTGTCTGGGGCCACGAAAATCAGCGTGGGATTCAGCGCCCGCCAGAAAGTTCCCGTCTGCGTCCCCAGCAACATTAGCGCGGTGTAAAAATCCACGTTCTCCACCCGCAGCCGCACTTGCCGTCCCGCCACATCGGGATCAAACGACGCTTTTATTCCAAATCGCGCGCCTAATTCCTCGTAAACGGATTTGGTTTCTCCCCGCAGATCCAAGTCTTGTTTTCCACTCCTTGGCTGTAACCTCGGCAGCCCGGTCATCTCCAGCTGCTCTTTTGTTGGTGGCTCATCCTCCATGGAATTCATCTGTGTAAGCCGTTCGGCCACCATCGTATTTCCCGGATCGATGTGCAGCGCCTGCCGCAGTTCTTCGGTAGCCTTTTCCATTCGGCCTTCGAGTGCCGCCTTCTCCGCTACATCCACATGCGAGCGCACCAGTTTTGAACGCAGCGCTGCTTCTTTTGCGATGTAGCGCGCGTCTCTCGGTGCGTAATATGTCGCTTCTTGATAATAGAGCAGCGCTTGATCGATATGCCCCTCAGCTTCCGCCTGGTCACCGTGCTGCGCAGCCTTCTGCGCCCGTTTCAAATCCAGATGCACCGGCACGTCGCCCTTGGACGGTCGCGCCTCTTCCTGTTCCCCGGCCCGTGCGGCACCTAACGCGAGGTTCCCGGCCTCAGACCGCGCAGCCAATAGCAACGCGAACAGACAAATGGAGCTAAACAGCCGTTGTGTCACACGAAGAATCATCGTCAACGTTGGTCTATCCATTCTACCGTGAGGTATCTGCAGCAATGCGCGCGGCTTGACCGTAATTGCTCGCCAGCGTACACTGGATCTCAGTTGCAAATGATTCACAACTGGAGATTGGAGTCCCGTTGCTCTCGGCCTTTCTTATCGCCCTCCGCGAAGGCGTCGAAGCCTCTCTGGTAGTAGGCATTATCCTCGTTTATTTGTCGCGTACCGGTCGCGCCCATCTCGCGCGTTTCGTTTGGTTTGGCGTCGCTGCCGCTTCCGCTCTCAGCCTGGCCGTCGCCATCGCCCTCGAAAATTGGCATATCAACCAGGACGGCTTCGAAGGCCTCTTGATGCTGGTCGCTGCCTTCTTCGTCATTACGATGATCGTATGGATGAACCGCGTTGCGCGCCACTTGAAAAATGAAATAGAAAAAAAAGTGGAAGCCTACGCGGCTCGCGCCGGCACTGCCGCGGGCTGGGGAATATTTCTGTTCGTTTTCCTTATGGTTTTGCGTGAAGGCGCGGAACTCGCGCTCATTCTTCGTGCCGTCGAGCTCTCCAGCGCAGGTTTGCAAACCTGGATCGGCACGCTAGTAGGTATCGCCGCCGCCGTCGCCGTCGGATTATTTTTCTTCAAAGGCACCTTGCGCGTGCCCTTGCATCGCTTCTTCGCCGTTACCAGCGCGATTCTCATGCTCGTGGCCTTCCAGCTTGCCATTACCGGCCTGCACGAACTCAGCGAAGCCCAATGGATTCCCTCCAGCAAAACTGAAATGGCCATCATCGGCCCGGTCGTTCGCAACGAATTATTTTTCTTTGTCTTGATCTTCGGCGCTGCCGCGCTGATGGTTCTCCGCGAATGGCAGAGTGCCGCTCAGAAAAATCGGTCGCAGCAAGCCGGTGGCGAAGCAGAAAAACGCTTGCTGCAGTCGCAAAATCGTCGCCAACGTAATTGGATGATGGCCGCTGCCACGGCATGCCTCGTCGTAATCCTTGTCCTCACTGCCGATTTTATTTATGCCCGCGCCAATTCAACCCCACCATCGTCCACGCCGGTCTCCGCCAACGGCCAGGAAGTTCGCGTTCCACTTTCGCAAGTGGACGACGGAAAATTGCATCTATTCACCGTAAACGTCGCCAATCAGACGTTGCGTTTCATGATCATCAAGAAACCCAATGGCTACGGCACCGCTCTCGATGCGTGCCGCATCTGTGGCGCCGAAGGCTATCGCCAGGACGGCCAAAACGTAGTCTGTCGTCATTGCGGCTCTGCCATCTACGTTCCGAGTATCGGAGATCAGGGCGGCTGCAATCCCATCGGTGTCGCATCTCGCATCGATGGCAGCGACATCGTGATGGATCTTTCCAGTCTGGGTCACGCCGCTCAAGAGGTTCCGCGTTAGCCGCGCATCTCTTCCACCATTTATGTTCCTCCGCCTCGTTGCCGATTCCTTTGGACGCCGTCCCCGCCGCAAGCTTCTCACTGGCGCGGCCCTCGCTCTTGGCATGGCCGTAGTAACTGCGGCATTCAGCGTCTCGCTCGACGTCGGCGATCGCCTCGCGCATGAATTTCGCGCCTTGGGAGCGAATCTCCTCATCACCCCGCAAGCCGACTCGTTGCCTCTAGAAATTGGTGGCGTCGATTATCGACCGGTGAACTCAGGCGCATATCTTCCCGAGCAGGACTTGGGCAAAATCAAAACAATTTTCTGGCGCAACAATATCGTCGGCTTTGCACCAGTAATGGAAGTCCCCGTAGAAGTCTCGACCGCATCATCGTCCGCGGCCCCCGTCAAAACGACGCTCCTGGGAACCTGGGCTCATCACTCCGTTGTTCTTCCGGACGGCCGCACCTACGCGACCGGAATGGATCAAACCAATTCCTGGTGGCACGTTGACGGCCGCTGGTTCCGCGACGATGCGGCCGAGTGCATCGTAGGCAAATCCTTCGCCGCGCATACCAACGTCAAGCCCGGCGATACTCTCCACATTAATTCTTCAGATCGAAGCATCGCCTTGACGGTCACAGGAATTCTTTCCGCAGCCGGCCCCGAAGACGACGCCATCGTCGCGCCCCTGCAAATCGCCCAGCAACTCGCAGACAAGCCCGGCCAGTACCGCCGTCTGTACATCAGCGCGCTCACCAAACCTGAAGACGATTTCGGCCGCCGCAATCCCACCACCATGAACGCCGCGGATCTCGAGCGTCGGTCTTGCAGCCCCTACGCCTCTTCCATCGCCTATCAGATAAAACAAGTTTTGCCCGCCGTTGACGCTCACGTAATTCGCCGCGTGGCTGAAGGTGAAGGCAGCATACTCACGCGCGTGCGTACGCTCCTATGGCTTGCATCCTTCGCCGCATTGCTGGCCGCTGCGCTCGCCGTAGGCGCATCGTCTGCCGCCGCGGTAATCGAGCGCCGCTCCGAAATTGGTCTCATGAAAGCCATTGGCGCAGGCTCCGGTACCATCGGTTTTCTTCTCGCCGCCGAACAACTCTTACTCGCCTTTGTTGGCGGCGGAGTCGGTTACGCACTCGGCATTGTTCTCGCCCGCTTCCTCGGCGAAAAAATTTTTGGCGTGGCTCCCGAGCCTTCCATCCTCGTCTTCATCGTCATCCTGGTTCTCGCTGCGTGTGTAACCCTCCTGGGCAGCGCCATTCCGCTTCATCGTGCTTCGCGCTACGAACCGGCGCCCATTTTGCGAGGCGAATAAATGCCCGATCGCAAAATGTTTTGGCGCATCGTTCGCCGGCTCTTCGCAGCCCAGCGCGGCCGCCTCCTCGTAATCCTCCTGGCGCTCGGAGCCAGCGCCGCACTCACCGCCGCTCTCCTGAATCTCCAAGTGGATGCCCGCGACCGTCTCACCAAAGAATTTCGCGTCTTCGGTGCCAATGTTATCGTGGCTCCCCGAGACACCAAATCTTCTACCACTGGCGCTGTCACCCTCGACGAACTATCGTCGACAAAGTGCGTCAGTCGCTTCCAATACACGCCTCCGCCGATTCCTATCTCTATTTGGTAGCCGCCGTCTCCGCAGCTAACTCCGCTCCGCCAGTAAACGCCGTAATCGCAGGCAAACGCATTGAACGCATCGATCAATCAGCCCTGAAATCCACCATCGCCACTCCGCGCGACAACACAAATCTCTGCCCGGTAGGCTTCAAAGCTGCGCAACAATTAAATCTCCGATCCGGCGCTAGTCTCACGTTGAAAAACGACAAAAGGGAAGAAGTCTGTACTTCAGAAATTGCCGACTCCCGTGGCGACGCCGAGGACAGTCAGATCGTCGTAAATCTCGATGCCGCACAACGTCTCGCCTCGCTCCCCGGCAAAGTCAGCCTCATCCAGGTAAGTGTCCCAGGAACTCCCCGCCAAATTCGCGAGTACATCGCTACCCTCGCGCAAAATATTCCCGCCGCGGACGTTCACGGCCTGCGCCAATTCACCGACGCCGAAGCAAAAATTTATACCCGCGTCAGCGGATTACTCACCGCCACAACCGCGCTGGTGCTGGCTCTTACCGGGCTGTGCGTCATGGCGGCCATGACCAACGTCGCCATGGAGCGCAAAAATGACGTCGGCTTGATGAAAGCCATCGGCGGCGCCACCCGTCGCGTCCTCCGCCTCTTTCTTGCGGAAGCCGCACTCCTCGGCCTCGCGGGCGGAATCGTCGGCGCGGCCGCGGGCCTCTTACTTTCCATCTGGCTTGGCAAAACCGTATTCGGCGTCGCAGCGCGGCCGCGCCTCATTGTGTATCCTGTTTCTGTGGCCCTCACTATTCTTGTAGCCATCGTCAGTTCCTATCCGCTTCGCCGCCTCGCCAATATTTCTCCCGCCTCGGTATTCCGGGGGAAGCGTGAGCCCGCTCGATTCATCCTCGTCGGAACGAATCACGCCGAACGCGCCACAAGTTGTGGTCGAATCCTTGGTCAAGCAATACGGCCCGTTACGCGCTCTCGATGGCGTCAGCTTCACCGTTGCTCCCGGCGAATGGGTCGCCCTCATGGGACCATCCGGCTCCGGCAAAACCACCTTGATCAATATTCTCGGCGGGCTGGACAGTCTCACTTCCGGCCGCGTCATCGTTGATGATGTCGACCTTTCCAAGCGCACCGAAAGTCAGCTGGTTCGTTATCGTTCTGAAAAAGTAGGCTTCGTCTTCCAGCAATTTCATCTCATTCCATATCTCTCCGCGCTGGAAAACGTCATGCTCGCGCAATACTTCCACAGCATCACTGACGAGAAGCAAGCCGAAGACGCTTTGCGCCGCGTTGGCCTCGGTGACCGTCTCACCCATCTTCCCGCGCAATTATCCGGCGGCGAACAACAGCGCGTGGCCATCGCTCGCGCTCTGATCAACCAGCCAAAATTAATTCTCGCCGACGAGCCCACCGGAAATCTCGACGAAGCTAACGAAGCCTTGGTCATCGATATTTTTCGCGCCTTGCACAATGCCGGCCACACCATTCTGATGGTCACCCACGATCCCGACATCGCTCGCCAGGCCGGCCGCCGCATCGAGCTTGCCCACGGCCATCTCAGTCTCGACACCACACAGTCCGATGCCGCCATCTCCATTGACGACGAAATTCGCTTCGATCATTTGCTGGAGCGCATCTGGATGTGCGGCGAAGAGGGCACTAATGCGCAACTCGACAGCATTAACGTTCCAGGAGCGGCCGGTGCACTCGATTCCGCCCGCACTCTCGGCCGCATGGCCGATCTAAAACTCGTCGAGATGCGCGACACCGATGTGCGTCTCACTGACACCGGCAGCCGTCGCGCTCGCGACGTAGTGCGCCGTCATCGCCTCGCAGAGCGTCTTTTCAAAGACACTTTCGCCATCGATGATTCCGAAGCCCACACCCAGGCCTGCAAATTCGAACACATCATCAGCCCCGAGCTCGATCAGCGCATCTGCACGTTTCTCGGTCACCCAAAGACCTGTCCGCACGGTAATCCCATCCCGCCCGGAGATTGCTGCGACGGAAATGGAAACTCAGCCGTTCCTTAATCGAATCCATGCCCATTCCCGTTGATCAGCGCAAAAAACCTCTAACCATCAAAATTCACGTCTCCAGCGGAACCGGTGTGGACATCACCTGGGCCGACAATCACACCAGCCATTACGATTTTGCTTACCTTCGCGAAGAATGCCCCTGCGCCACCTGCAACGAAAAGCGCGACCAGGAGCAGCAACACTCCTCCGCTGCAAAAACCGCCGCGCGATCTCCTCGCCGGCGTTGCCCATGTTCAAACCCAAAATTCGCGCTCAGTCCGCCACCCAAGTCGGCAACTACGCGGTGCAGATCAATTTCAATGACGGCCACAATACCGGCATCTTCAGCTACGAACTACCTCCGCACCATTTGCCCCTGCACTGATTGCGCCGCAACCTTCCGTAATCTCGCTAAATAATCGATTTTTTAGTTGCCCCGGCCGCTAGACTTCACCCGCAAAAAGTGCGACGATTTTAGTCTCGGACTAAATCGATATCCATTCATGAGTACGATTTCTAATCCCCCTGCTGCTGCAGGCAGCCGGGGAGCAGGGGTTCCGCGTGTCATTGTCGCGACCACGGCCCTCCTGACATTCATTTCTTTCTGGCGCGCCGCCGCCATCGTTCTCAACGACCTGGCATCTTCCGCCTATTACGCGGGCGGTGAAGCCGAAGCCTTCATCGGCAAAACCGCTCCTTGGTTCATCCTCGCCATCATGCTTTTCTCGTACGCCGTTCGCGCGGTGTACGTCGAAAGCTGCAGCATGTTCGTCCGCGGCGGCGTTTATCGCGCCGTCAAGAGCGCTCTCGGTGGCACGCTCGCTAAATTCAGCGTATCCGCTTTAATGTTCGATTACGTTCTGACCGGCCCCATCAGCGGCGTGGCCGCGGGCCAATATCTTGCCGGGCTCATCAGCGAATTGCTGGTGTACACCCATCTCAGCGGTCCGTTATCCCCTGCGGGCATCAGTATTATCTCCGCCGGTTTTGCCGTCGTCGTCACCGCGTATTTCTGGTGGGAAAACACCAAAGGCGTTTCGGAATCCAGCGAAAAAGCTTTGCACATCATGAAGCTGGTCACCGTCATGGTGGTCATGTTGATCGCTTGGTGTACCTACACCGTCATCGTGCGCCATTCCGCCCTGCCGCCGTGGCCGCATCCTCGCAATCTCCGGCTCGGCCCCAGCGCCTTGGGCTGGTTGGCCCACAGCAGTCTTCCTCACATGTTTGGCATCATCGCCATCTTTATTGCTCTCGGCCATTCCGTTCTAGCCATGAGCGGCGAAGAGTCGCTTGCGCAGGTTTACCGCGAAATCGAAAGCCCCAAGCTGCAGAATCTTCGCAAAGCCGGCTTGGTAATTTTCATCTACAGCCTGGTGTTCACCTCGCTGGTCTCCTTCTTCGCAGTGATGATTATTCCCGACGATGTCCGCCAGCACTTCCTCGAGAATTTAATTGGCGGCTTGGCCATGAGTTTGGAAGGCCCCATTTTAGTCCGCCTTCTCTTTCACGCCTTCGTGGTAGTAGTTGGCACGTTAATTCTTGCCGGCGCCGTGAACACTGCCATCGTCGGTTCGAACGGCGTCCTGAATCGCGTATCCGAAGACGGCGTACTCAGTGACTGGTTCCGCCAGCCGCACCCCCGTTTCGGCACCAGCTACCGCATCATCAATATCGTTGTATTCCTCCAGGTCGTAACCATCATCATCAGTCGCGGCGATGTCACCTTCCTCGCCAACCTCTATGCCTTTGGAGTCATCTGGAGTTTTGCGATGAACGGTCTATCCGTGCTCGTTCTTCGCTACACCCGTCCCGGCCAGCGCGATTTTCAGGTCCCTCTCAATTTCACGATCAACGGTGTGCAGGTTCCTGTCGGCCTCGGTCTCATCACTCTCACCTTATTCCTGATCGCTTTCGTCAACTTGTTCACCAAGCCCGTCGCTACCGTCGCTGGCGGTACTTTCTCCGTTTTGCTTTACATTGTGTTCACCATCTCGGAACGTCGCGGCCACCACACCAACGCCGCGCGCGTGGAAATGGATCAGTTCAATCTCGCTCTCGAAGGCGAGTTGACCCCCGAAGGCGTCGGCGCGCGCCCAGGAAATATCCTCGTCCCGGTCAGCAACCACTACGCGCTCTATCATCTGGGCAACGTCCTTGACCGCATCAAGCCCGGCCGCCGTGACATTGTCGTCCTCCATATCCGCCTCCTGCGCCGCTCTGCTTCCGGCGAAAACGAATTAGACGTCGACCAACTCTTCGGCAGCATCGAGCAGCATCTTTTCTCTCAAGCCTTGTCCATGGCCGAAAAAGAGGCAAGTCCATTCGCCTCGCTGTCGTCGCCGCCAACGATTTGTGGGACGGTATCCTGCGCGCCGCTACCGCGCTGAAATCCAGCACCATCGTCTTGGGACATTCCGCCAAGGAAACCACGGAAGAACAAGCTCGCCAGATCGGAGATGCCTGGGAACAACTAGGCGATCAAAAACCGCAATTCAATCTGGAAATCCATCTCGCCAATGGCGACAAAGTTTACAAAGTACTCGGCCCCCACGCGCCCGAACCTGACCGGCAATGAAGTCAATCTCCTCCATCGTCTGTGGCTGCGTTTCAGCGAAATGCTCGCTCCGCAGGAGCTCCATCATCACGACGTCGTACACTTTGCTTTGGAAGAAGTTCAGAAAGAATTGGACGATGGCCACGAAGACGAAGTGGTCAAGCGCCTGCGCGCCCACCTTGAAGCCAACCAAAGCAAGCGCAAGCCGACGCCACAGGACAAATTAAATTAATCACGTATAGGTTTTTAGAGCCGTAATCGGAGCTACGCAAGTTGCGTGGTGCAGTGCGGGCAACGCTTGGCCGCCAACGGAATCGGCATCGCGCATTGCGGACAGTCGCGAGTGGTCGGCGCTGCAGCAGGCGCCGGCTTCTTGCCCCAACGATTCACTTGCTGCACCAGCAAAAATACCGCGAACGCCACGATCACAAAATTAATGATCGTATTCAAAAATAATCCGTAATTGATCGTCGGCGCCGCCGCTGCTTTCGCCGCCGCCAGCGTATCGTAATGCGCCCCGTTGAGACTTATAAACAGCTCCGAAAAATTTACGTGACGGAGCGCCAACCCGATCGGCGGCATGATGATGTCATCCACCAGCGACGACACAACTTTTCCAAACGCCAAGCCGATAATCACGCCCACCGCGAGATCAATCACATTCCCACGCATCGCAAAAGTTTTGAATTCTTTAAACATATCTATTTCCTCTCGCGCGTCATCCCCGGCGTAACACCATTGCGTAGTGCCATCACCTGGAGCCTTGTCGTTGCGCCCCAGCGGGCCGTAACAATAGCACCGGTCCCGCGATGCCTCGCGCCGCCAGCATCACCCGGCACACGCCAGCAGCGGCCCCACCCACGCAAACGGCACCCGCGAAATCGCCAGCAGCACGATACCCAAAACCGTCAGCGAAACCGCGCGCGTATAATCTTCCGGCTGCGGCGGCTTGCTCCCCGGTTTTCTGTAAATCCCGCAACCCCCCACAGGATCAACGCCACGCTCAGGATCAACCACGGCAATTTGTGCCGGTCAAAAAAAATGTGCCCCGTAAGCCCCAGCCACACCACCAGCAGCCCCAGCAGCACAAAGATAATTTCGATCACCAGTCGAAGCAGCCGCTCAGGAGTGAACATCGCGATTTACCACACTGGAAAAAAGTTCGGCGTCTACAAAAACTGGAGCTATGCGGCAATCCGCTCATCCGCACCTTCTTCAAGGTAATCGGAGTTTTCGGCCGGTCCCCGGAATCGCGCGGCGCGTTGGAAATCTTGTCCGCGACGTCTTGCCCTTCCACAACCTCGCCAAATATCGTGTGCTTGTTATCCAGCCAGGGAGTCGCCGCCACGGTAATAAAAAACTGGCTGCCGTTCGTGCCCGGTCCCGCGTTGGCCATCGAAAGCTTTCCCGCTTTCGAATGTTTTAGCGAAGGATGAAACTCATCCGCGAATTTATAACCCGGTCCGCCGCGTCCGGTACCTTCCGGGCATCCGCCCTGAATCATGAATTGCGGAATCACCCGGTGAAACGTCAGCCCATCATAAAAATTCCGCTTCTCTTTCTTCCCGGTCTTCTCGTTGGTAAATTCTTTGGTTCCTTCCGCCAACCCCACAAAATTCTCCACCGTCTTCGGCGCCTCTTTTTCCAGCAAACGAATCACAATATCGCCTTGCGAAGTTTCAAAAATTGCGTAAGTTCCTGCCGCTCTGCTCATTAGTTTTCTTCTCCCAAGTACATATTTATCGTACACGACCCGTCATCGCACGCGCCACCCGCGCTTATCACGGGCCGTTCGCGTCTTCGCTACTGCTCTTTACCAGCCTTTCAGCTTCCTCAACTCCGTAATATGCGCAGCATGATGCCGCCCATGCCATTCGTAAACAAACAACAGCCAATCAACCGTGCGTTCGCCATGGTCCGGATGCACAAGCACGCGGGAAAAATCTTCCGCCTTCAGCGACCGCCACACCCTGTCCCATCGCTCGTGCAGCGCCTCCAAGAGTCTCTGCGACGCCTCGATCGGCGCATCCTTCGCATCCACCAGTTCCGCCCACGCACTTTCTTCGTACGGTTTTATCGTTGGCGCAACCTCAGTTAGCGCCAGCTTCAATCGCACATACGCGTTCATGTGGCTGTCCGGCACGTGGTGCACCACCTGCCTCACCGTCCAACCGCCTTCGCGGTACGGCGTGTCCAGTTGTGCGTCGTTCAACCCGCGCACCGCCTCCCGCAAATTCTTAGGCGCTGCGGCAATCGATTCAATCGCCTGCGCCCGTTTCGCGCCACTAATCTCCTTCGGCATTTCCATCTTCCCAATCGGATATCGCGCATCCATTCGTTATCTCCTTCACAAATTCTGGCAAGCAGCCGGTAAGCGGCAGCCCCCCAACTAACTTTGCCAAATTTCAGTCTCGCCTTTCAAAACCAGGCAACCGCCAGCGACAAAACCCTCTCCAATCTGCTCTCCACCACCTCA
Organism: uncultured Acidobacteriota bacterium; assembly: GCA_963705755.1. Classification (GTDB taxonomy): domain Bacteria; phylum Acidobacteriota; class Terriglobia; order Acidiferrales; family UBA7541; genus Acidiferrum. The sequence continues at coordinate 60,563 of CAVPKZ010000150.1, forward strand.
ACATCAAATCGTCAGGTACAATAAACCGCTTTGCGCCATTGTATCCGCCGGGCACGTGCGAGAATCAAATAGGAGCAATGAAAATGTATAACGTAGTCATCATAGGCAGCGGCTGCGCCGGACTCACCGCCGCAATCTACGCCGCGCGCGCCAATTTGAAGCCCCTCGTCATCGACGGCCATGAACCGGGCGGACAGCTCACGCTCACCACCATGGTCGAAAATTACCCCGGCTTCCCCGACGGCATTCTGGGCCACGAGCTCATCGAAAATATGCGCAAACAAGCGCAACGATTCGGCGCCGAATTCAACGCCGGCATCGTCACCGACGTCGATCTTTCCAAGCGTCCGTTCACGGTCACGGCCGGCAATGATACCTACGAGACAAAAACTCTCATCATCGCCGCCGGTGCCTCCGCGCGCCTTCTCGGCCTTCCCGAAGAGCGCCCCTTGCTAGGCAGCGGGGTCTCCACGTGTGCCACCTGCGACGGTTTCTTTTTTCGTAACAAAGCCATCGCCGTGGTCGGCGGCGGCGATACCGCCATGGAAGAAGCCAACTTCCTCACCCGTTACGCCTCCAGGCTGTATCTGATTCACCGCCGCAACGAATTTCGCGCTTCGAAAATCATGCTCGATCGCGCCCGCGCCAACGAAAAAATCGAATTCGTCACGCCTGCTATCGTCGAAAAAATTCTCGCCGATAGCGCCGGTGTGGAGGGTGTTCGCCTCCGCCAATCCGAAACCGGCGAAACCCGCGAACTCGAAGTTCACGGCGTCTTCGTCGCCATCGGACACGATCCCAACACCGCCGCCTTTCGCGGCCAGCTTCCCACCGACGCCAATGGCTACCTGCTCTCCACCAACGGCAGCAAGACCAGCATCCCCGGCGTTTTCGTCGCCGGTGACGTGCAGGATCATCGTTATCGCCAAGCCGTTACCGCCGCGGGCTCTGGTTGCATGGCCGCCATGGACGCGGAAAAGTTCCTGGAAGAGCACAAGTAACCATCACAAACTAGTTTCCTCCCTCGCGCGCTGCCATAATTGTCTGGCATGTTCCGCGCGAGCCTTCTAAAACTTTCCGAAAGCAAATCTTTTGCTCATTGGGTCGTTTCCAACGACCGCACTCGCCGCATGGCCCACCGTTTTGTTCCCGGCGAAACTCTTGACGAAGCTATCGCCGCTGCCCGGGACTGCAACAACCTCGGCATGTTCGCCAGCCTCGATTATCTGGGCGAAAATGTTGCCACCCAGGAAGACGCGCAACGCGCGCGCGACGCCTATCTGGAAATTTTTGACCGCATCGCCAACGAAAGACTGCATGCCAACGTCTCCTGCAAGCTCACCCAGCTCGGCCTCGACCTCAGCTCGGAATTTTGCGAAAGTCTGGCTGTTTCCATCGTGCAGCGCGCTGCGGACTACGACAATTTTCTGCGTGTGGATATGGAAGGCTCGGTCTACACCCAGCGCACCGTTGAGCTGGTCAAACGCGTGCGCTCGCAAAATCCCGCCATCGGCACCGTAATTCAATCCTATCTATATCGCAGCGAAGCCGACATCACCGATCTTCTCGCCTACGGCTGCCGCATCCGCCTGTGCAAAGGCGCCTACAAAGAACCGCCCGACGTGGCCTTCCCCAAAAAGAAAGACGTCGACGCCAATTACGTTCGCTTGATGCAAATGCTTCTGGCTAGCGGCTTCTATCACGGAATCGCCACTCACGATCCCGCCATGATCGCTGCCACCATCCGCTTCGCCGCTGCCAAACAAATCTCCAAAGATGATTTCGAATTCCAGATGCTCTACGGCGTGCGCACCGACCTGCAGCGCCGCCTCGTCAAAGACGGCTATCGCCTGCGCATCTACATCCCCTACGGCCGCGACTGGTTCCCCTACTTCATGCGCCGCCTCGCCGAACGCCCCGCCAACGTAGTCTTCTTCGCCCGCAACCTCCTCCGCCGCTCTTAGCTCCTTTCCCGGCCATTAATCACCTATGTAAGTTATTGATTTGTAGTACACTCGCCGTTTGCAGTTTCCAGGAGAGAGCATGTTCGCGCTTCTTCGACCAATCGCGATTTTTCCCGTCATCCTGCTCGCATCCACCTTTCAACTGTGCGCTCAGGACATGCCTGTCCGTGTCGAAGCTGTCCGACTGTTGGAGCGCGCCAACGCTGTCAGCCGCTCCGCAAACATCATGCCCAACTACAAACTAGACGGCACTTTTCGCGCCTACGGCCTGGATGGAACCATTCAAAACGGCACATTCAATACTATTTATTCTCTGGATAGCGAACGTTATGAAACGGTTTTTGGCAGCTACCACGGCATCGCTCTCCATTTTCCAGATCGCATCGTACAGAATGATTACCAGCCACCTCCGCCAGAAACTTCGGAATTGGGAGCTTTGATTCCTCTGGTCCTCGGTCGATTCGATGCGTCCGATACCATCCATTCCATCAAACCGGCAACACTTTTTGGCCGCCGTGCCCGGTGTATTCAATTCGAGACGGTGAATGGAAGGTCTCGTCAATCAAACGAAATTTGCGTCGATGAGGAACTGGGCTATGTCATTCGCTGGAATGTTGGAGAAGACCTTGTCGAGACCACTGACTATTCGGCATTCGAAGGCGTCTTGCTGCCGGCCCACATTCGTCACTACATCAATGGCAAGCTGCGCATGGAGGTGGAGCAGAAGTTCAGCGTCATCGATGGCTCCGTCGATTGGGCCGCGCTGACGCCGCCGAATCCGACCACGCTGCACCACTGCAAGCAATACCGCCGACCCATCATTCAGTCCGCGCCACAACCAACTTCGGCTGGCGCCGGACCCTGGTACGACGTACATGTCCACGGAGTTATCGGATCGGATGGTCATGTATATGAAGCCGCGGTGCTGGCCAACGGAAGACCCGAACTTGAACGACAGGCGGTTCAAATTGTCTCTGGATGGATTTTTTCCCCAGGCGTGTGCGACGGAAAACCCCATCCCGTGGACGCTCAACTAGTTGTTCATTTCCCGCCACTGTAGACGTGTCAGTGTTTCCTGCGTGCATTTGCATTAGTCGTTATAAAGTCGTCGCGCCATCGCTAACGCCGCCGCGCATCAGCCACAACCCCGTGATTAACGCAGAACGCCCTGGGCGTATCGCTATATACGACGGATTTCTTCACTCCACGATAATCCGGTCTGCCCACTCCACGAGCGAGACAAAAATCGCCGGATTCCCAAATTTTGCGCCCCATTGATTCAGGTCTGTTTCCGTGACCCCACGGGCCCCTGGGAACAGGCTCCTCAAGAAAAAATCGGTATATGTTTCGCCACAACCTTGTCGAGCGTTTCGCTTAACGGCGGCCAGCCAACCGGCAGAATCGCGCTCACCATGGACTTTCTTAACAAGGACGTAGAGTAGCTTCCGCCAGCAGAAAGATCTGTACTTGGTGGCCAGCTTCCGCGAGTGCCAATCCGTGCGCAAAAGGAAATGCAGCCCTGGTTGGGTCATCTGGTCCCCACGCACTTTTCATCATAATCTTCAACGACTTCTTCGACGGCTCAACCCGCCCGGCCCTCGTGCCCCATGCCAGAAAAGGCAAGGCCGACAGCTGAGCCAAGAATTTACGTCGCATATTTTTTCTCCTAGTTCCGATATCCCTTTCGGGATTGGGGAAGTCTACTACCGGCTGGCGGTTTGTCTATTCTGTATTTTCAGAATCGCTGCTCACTTTCGTGAGCTTGAGAGGGTGGAACCACAGATTAGCAGCTATAATTCCGCGTAATGCGACCCGACGAAGAAGTCATCAAGCGATGGCGCACTTCAGCTCCCTTCTGGGAGAAGCACCGCGACATCATTCGCGGAATGTTCGCGCCGATTACGCAAGCACTTATTGAAGATGCGGAGATCGGCACCCAGGACTCCGTTCTGGATGTTGCCACCGGTCCCGGCGAGCCTGCATTAAGCGTAGCGGCTGTGGTAGGTCCTAACGGAAAGGTCTTCGGCGTTGACGCCATTCACGGGATGATCGCAGCCGCTCGCACTGAGGCACAACGTCTGCGCTTACAGAACGCAAAATTTGAGGTGGCCTTCGCCGACGATCTGCCCTTTGCCGCCAACACTTTCGACGCGGTGATCAGCCGCTTCGGCGTGATGTTCTTTCCTTCCCCGGTGGACGGCGTCCGCGAAATGTTACGAGTGCTCAAGCCCGGACGAAAGCTGGCTTTTGCAGTCTGGCATTTCGCCGAGCGAAATCCTTTCCACTCCGCGTTGTCTCGCGTCATGGATCGCTACGTTGACTCCCCGCCACTTGAGCCCGACGCTCTCGACGCATTTCGCTTTGCGCCTCGTGGCAAATTGCTCAAAGTTTTTTCTCAGGCCGGCGTCGCAGCCCCATCCGAGCGTCTGCTGCAGTTCAAAATAGAAGCGGCGGCCGCCTCCGTAGAAGACTTCTGGAATCTCCGCCGCGAAATGTCAGAGAAGCTCAGCGAAAAATTCGCAACACTCTCAGAAGCGCAGAAACTCAAAGTGACCCAGGGGATGCTCTCCTCCCTCGCCGAGTACTCCACCGCCACTGGCATGAGCTTCCCAGCTGAGGTCCTTATCGTCAGCGGCTCCAAGGCCAGCCCTTCGTAAACAGCCCAACCTCCGATTAGTCGCCGTGACTACCATGACGGCGCTCTATCGAGAAACATCTGGTCATCGATTCGCCCGTCGATCTATACTATTGGTATATACCCTATTGGAGGTTGCGATGGGCAAAAACGGGATCGCCAAATTGTTCCGCAATGGGCGCAGTCAAGCCGTTCGGCTGCCGCAAGAGTTTCGCTTCGAAGGAGATCGAGTCCGCATTCGGAGAATCGATCATGGCGTCATATTAGAACCACTGATTCCCGATGCTGCTAAGTGGTTCGATGAGATGGACCGGTTCAATCAGAAACAGTTCATGGGCAAGAGACGCAATCAACCCATCACTCCGCGTCGCGAGATCTTCAAGTGAACTATCTGCTGGATACTAATGCTTGCATCGCGCTGATCAATGGGAATCCGCCCTCGGTCCGTGCCAAGTTTCGGAAGGCGACTGACCTCGGGGGCCAGGTATTTGTGTCGTCCATCGCTCTGTTCGAACTCTGGTACGGTGTCGCGAAAAGTTCGCGACGAGATTTTAACAAGAAGCGACTCGAGACTTTTTTTGCGGGCCCTATTCATCCGCTGTCCTTTGAGGATCAGGATGCTGAAATCGCCGGCGTGCTCCGAGCTGACCTGGAGTCCATCGGAAAACCGATTGGCGCTTATGACCTTCTGATTGCCGGACAAGCGATCCGAAACAAGCTGACATTGATTACGGCAAATCTCTCAGAATTTGCTCGAATCAAAGAGCTGGCCTGGGCAGACTGGGGACGGCCGTAATCTTGCTTCTCGCTCGGAAGCTTCCATAGCTTGCTTGGCAGCTAACAAGGGTTGCAGTTCAATCGCGCAGGGCCGAATAGGCAGAAGGAGTTGCGGGAATTGTTTGCGCCTAAACGACACCGAGAGTTTCTTCATAGGGCTAAATGGAATACCGGATCGGTAATTCCGCTTGGTCTTGCCTGCTTCGCTGCCAACCGATATTCCTTCGCATCAGCGAGCCCAAGCCGGCGGCTCAGCCGAAGGAATATAATCCGGACGTGATCTTAAACGCACTCCCTTGTATTTCCCCTTCGCTTCGTTTGCCAATACGACTTTAAGTTCGTGACGCTTGCCGTCAATCGCCTGCGGCACAAATCCTAGTTCATATCGAAAATGCAATTGAATTATGATCGACTCGAGCGCCGTTGAATAGAGCGCCGGAGGCGCGGCCGAAAAATTGGCCCTCAGTCTGATCTGCCATGTAGTGCATGATTTGATTTCTCCTTGTTCATGCTCCAACGGTCGTAATCTCGGGAACCTATCGTCTTTGATGCCAAACACAACTCCCGAGGTCTCGAGGAAATCGTCAACCAAGCTGTTTAGTTCCGAGCGCGGTTGGCCTGTATAGTCACCGTCGAGGAACACAACCACAGGTAGAGGCTGCGGATTTCTGCGATACGAATCTTGGATAATTAGCCGGACCATTTTGCGAAAAGCCGCTTCGCCCATTTGACTGGTACTGGCATCGAGATGTAAGCCAATCGGTTTAATCGTTTCAGCTAATACCGTGATTGGTTTGTCGCGGTTCTCTGTAGGTAGCAGATCGAGTTTTATCTGTCCGTTATCGCACCAGTGGGCCACTCCGACGGTGTCCAATCTGTCGAGATAATTTAGCGCCGGCCGAAACAACGATTCTTTCCCCACGAACTGCGACGATCCTGCAACTCTTTCCGTCTCATTGCAAATCACCACAAGCCAAATAACGACACGGCGAGCGCCGAAACCGGCTCCCGAATCGAACGAAGCGATCTGCACTTCCCGTCCGTTATCAAACAGGTGAAAGTCCTCTTTCTTAAAGTCACGAACAGGTAGCCCGCTCTTTGGATCTTGACTGAAAACATCAACGAGCACCAAAGAGGTCCGGACGCGGATAGTAGAGGGAGTGGGGCTCGGTGCCTCGGGCTGTTGGGCAAGCAAAAGCGGACAAAACCAAGAACGTGATGAGAATTAAACCTGATCTATAGAAACCAGGATTTTTCATGCGTCCGTCCCCTTGAATCCAAACAACTTACACTGCAAAACCTAGGTTACCACTTTGCGCGCTGCCCAGGCTGCATGCGGGATGGGGTTCTTGGCAATCCATGCTCGCTCGATACGAGGATTACGCTGGCAACATCCCAGGTCCCGTGCAAGAATATCCGAATCTAAATGACCCTCTTTTTCGTCAGCTTCTCAACGGCATTGACGCGATCTACGACGGCAAAGAACTCGATCAAATGACCAGTGCAAAAGACCCTCTAAATGGGGCGGTCGCGACAGCGATGTACTTCGCGGACCTGAATAAGCCCATGAGCGAATTCTTCAAGACCAAGATACTCGGTGACAAAGAGAATCACTGTCTGTGTGGCGAGAACGGGACTCTATCTTTGTTCAACTAAATTATTGGCTCAATTCAAAACAACACTACCAACACTAAACCGCAAATTGAAACCATCCGTAGAGTGAAGTAAACTCACAAGATTCCCCGGTAGCTCAATGGTAGAGCGTTCGGCTGTTAACCGAAATGTTGGAAGTTCGAATCTTCCCCGGGGAGCCACCCCTCAAATCCACGTAGAAGCAATCCCGGTTTCGCCTTGTCAGGCAGGTTTCGCTTCTGGTTTTTCGGTAACGGACACAGTCTCTTGCCCGCTCTTCTTGCTGATTAAACTCACCGCAGCCTGATATAACTTTGACCGCATGGCATAGCGCTCGTTCGCACGCGTAATGTAGCGCACCGCAACTTCAACTCCGCCGACTATCGGCTTTAAATTAATGGCCGGCGCAGCCGATAACGCTCCCACGTTTCGCGACTGCGCGGCATTCTTCCATTCTTTTTCAGCTTCGCCGGCACTCTCCTTGGTGGCTTCGAGCACCGTCTTTTGAATCGCGTCAACGATCGGATACGGACTCTGGCTCGAGTCCACTACCAGTGTCAATTCATCCCAAAGCCACTGCCCCGAAGTGGAGAAATTAAAGTAGTGGCCCTCAATCGCGAAGTTGTTGGTGAACGTAACACGTCGTCCGGTCGGATGCCCCGAATCCGTCCAGTTGCCGGTTTCTAACAATACCGTATGAAACATTCCCAGCTCCGCCACTTCTCCGGTCACCCCATTAATTTCTACCCAATCCCCTAAGCGAATTCCATTTTTTCCCATCAGCACGAACCAACCAAAAAAGGCCACGATGAAATCTTTCAGCGCCACCGTAAGACCTGCGCCGGCAAGTCCTAGGAAAGTCCCCAACTGGCCCGGTGGCCCGAAAATAACGAGAAGGATAAAAGCCAAAGCAATGATTTGCAGCGCCGTGCTGATCACTGCATGAAGAGTCTCGGCCTGACGCGTGTCCAGTTTCAACTTGCCGAGAAGGCTTTTTGACCAGGTGTCGAAAAAAATCCCGATCAGCAAGATACCTACAATAATGGCCGCGCCTCCCAACCCTCTATGAACTACAGCTCCCTCCTGCGCGTTAACCACGTCGATCCATTTTCGATACGTTTCGGCTAAGCGCGTTTGATCCTCGATGCGCTCGTCAACGTTGGTAAGTGCTTTCACGGCGAAGGAACGGTGTCTCGTGGCGCTGACGACATCGCCCGAACTTTCGCCCGAACTTTCGTTGGGAGCGCTGGCAGTTTTTTCACCAGAGGGAGGTCCAGATCCACTTGCAGACGCACTCTGAGATTTCTCCGGAACTGTTTGTGTCTTTGTGTTGATGCTCGATTGGAGAGCGGCACGCTTCGCTGTGAACGCGGCTGCTGCTGTTTCCGCATCTTGCTTCGCCTGCAGCATTTTCTTCTTCTTATTGTGCAGTTCCGACCAGCGCACATAATGGTGGATCATCCCGTGTAAATCAGGCGGAGTAGAAGTGTTAACGCTTGTGGTATCCGCGACCTTCGATGCCGCCTCGTGCTCCTTACTCAACTCCTCAATCCGCCCTTGAGCCTCACCACCGGCATCGCTTAATTCCTGCTTTGCATTATCGACTTCGTCTTGATCGAGCTCGACTTGGACATTCGCCTGTTGCAGTTGACCGTCCAGGCTGTCCTTTTTAGCGCCGCTCGCCTTTGCCACCGTTGCGGTAAGTTGCTCAACTCGCGCCTTATCTCTGTCGAGAGCTGCCTCCGAGTTTTGCAACCTGGCTTGGATCTGTTTCGCTTCGGCGCTCAATACCGCGGGATGCTCCCGCGCGTCCGACACCGCTGCCGCAAATGCCAGGTCCATCTCGCGATCGCCCAGCCGCAGGGCCTCCTGCGCCAATGGCAATTCCTCCGCACTAGTTGACATTTGCGCCAACGAGCGAGCGGCATCCAGAGCACTTTGATCAATCGCCGGCCCATGCGCCGCTTGGGATTGGTCGCTTCTTCCGGCAATTTGCGATCCCGTCTTCGACCTGCCTGTTCGGAACAATCCGTAGGCAATGACGCCCAGCAATATAATCAGGATGATCGTTGCAATTTGTTTCGTCGTCTTCATTCGCCTATGCTCTCCCCCGCCTTAAGCCACCTTATAGGCAATGTTACGGGATTCGGTTCAAAAGTGATTCTCTCGACGCGCAATGGTCATGGGGCCATCTCGGACCGCCGCCCGGATCATTTACGATTTAAGTGCATGTTTACGTCACGCATTCGCCCCCGACGCTGCTCGCATTTGTTCTTTGGTTTTGAAAGGTGCCATCCTCCGCGCCGCTCTGGCAACCAACATCGCATAACCACAATATCGTTTTTCTAGACCCTCTCTTGTGGCATCATCATGCGCCGTGAGTTTTATTCGCCAGCACCTGCTTTTGCGCTTATATTTCTGGCGGGCCAGCAACTTGCATTTCGCTGCCGCCCAGGCCTAAGCACCCACCAAAAATGCACACGGAGGCCACCTGATGGTAAATGTGAGCAGCAACCCCGGAGAAGTCGCGCCGTCCTATTCCCCCGCCCCAGCCTCCACCAACATAGCCGCCATGGCTATGGTCACTACCTTGTTCTTCTTCTGGGGCTTCGTCACGGTTCTGAACGACATTCTGGTCCCGCACCTGAAGTCTATTTTCGATTTGAATTACGCCAAAGTGATGCTCATTCAGTTCGCTTTCTTTTCCGCTTATTTTATTTTTTCCATCCCCTCCGCCAAACTCGTCGATGCTATTGGATACAAAAAAACCATGGTTACCGGCCTCTTCACCATGGGCGCAGGCGCACTACTATTTATTCCGGCGGCCAGCGCCGCGTCATTTCCACTTTTTCTTGTAGCCCTCATGACCCTCGCCGCGGGCATCACCGCGTTACAGGTGGCCGCGAATCCCTACGTCGCTGTTTTGGGTCCGCCGGAAACCGCATCTAGCAGGTTAAATCTCACCCAGGCCTTCAATTCTTTGGGTACCACTATAGGTCCGTACCTCGGCGGCCTCTGGATCTTGAACGCCAACTTCAAAGCCACCGGCGAGACTCGCCAAATGTCCGCGGACGTTTTGCAGGCCTATCGCGTTCAGGAGGCATCCTCTGTAAAACTCCCCTATCTCGTCATCGGACTGGCGCTGATTATTTTTGGAATCATCATAGCCATGTTCAAGCTGCCGGACATCCCTGGAGCTGCCCGTCACAGCGGCTCCGGCGTGAAAGCCAGCTTGTGGAAATATCGCCAACTCGTCTTCGGGACGATTGGTATTTTCGTATACGTGGGTGCGGAAGTTTCCATCGGCAGCTTTCTCATCAATTATTTCGGCCAGCCCGAGATCGGAAGTCTGCCCGAATTCGCCGCCGCCAAGTACGTCACCTACTACTGGGGAGGCGCCATGGTGGGCCGCTTCATCGGCTCCGCTATTCTTCAGAAAGTAAAAACGGGCACGGTGCTCGCTGTGGCCGCCATCACTGCCTGTGCCCTGGTTTGCATCTCCATGCTGACGACCGGCCACGTTGCCATGTGGAGCATCATTGCCGTGGGTCTCTTCAATTCCATTATGTTCCCCAGCATTTTCACCCTCGGGATCGCCGAGCTCGGCCCCCTGACCGGCGACGGTTCCGGAATGATGGTGATGGCCATCGTCGGCGGCGCGATATTGCCGCTTCTACAGGGTGTTCTCGCCGATCGCATCGGCATCCACCACGCCTTCATCATCCCCGCTATTTGTTATCTTTATATTTTGTACTACGCACTGTGGGGCTCGCGGCCGACTCCAGTCGTCGTTGACCCAGTGGTTGTTGCTGAGTGATTGATACTTTTTAGTGAGTGACACGCCAAAAATAATCGTCAATGGCCACCAGCGACCAAAATAATTATCTAATCGGTGTGGATATTGGTGGAACCAAGGTGGCCGCTGGTTTTGTCGACCACGCCGGCGGAATTACTCACGTTGCCCGTGTTCCCATGGTGAGCGACGGTGACGCCGCCGCGGGCCTCAACTCCGTAGTCGAGGCCATCGATTCTCTCTTGTCCAAGGCTCAACAAAACCATTGGACCATTCGCGCCATCGGCATTTGCGCTCCGGGCCCTCTCGACCCCAACACCGGCGTGGTCATTAATCCTCCCAACCTTCCTTGTTGGCGAAATTTTCCTCTCGCCGCGGAAATTTCAAAGCGCTATCACCTCCCTGTAAAAATCGAAAATGACGCCAATGCCGCTGCCTTGGCAGAAGTTCTGTGGGGCGCGGGCAAAGGCTACGCGAAAGTTTTTTACATCTCTATCGGCACAGGCATCGGCACAGGTTTGATCCTGGACGGCCGCATTTACAACGGCCGCACTGGCGCCGCCACCGAGGGCGGCCACGTCAGCATCGATTATCGCGGCCCGGTCTGCGGCTGCGGAAAACGCGGATGCATCGAAGTTTTTATTTCAGGAACCGCTATCGCCAAACGTGCTCAGGCAAAATTGCAAGCCGCCAACTTGCCCCACTCGCCGATGCTCGATTTGGCGGGCGGGAAAATCGCCGCAGTCACTACTGAGTTCGTGAATCAAGCACACGCAGGCGGTGATCCCATCGCCACCGCTACGTTGCTCGAAACTGTTGAACTCTTGGCAGTTTATTTGGGCAATACCATCGATCTTTTGGAACCCGACGTAATCGTAGTCGGCGGCGGAGTCGCCGGCGTGCTGCGGCCTTTCTTTGATGAACTTCGCGTGCGCATTCCCAGTTGGTGCATCAATTCTCGTTGCCGCGAAATTCCTCTGCTCTCCGCTCACTACGGCGCCAACTCCGGCATCGCTGGCGGAGCCGCCCTGTGCAACTGACCGCAGTTTTAGCAGCCCGCTCTCAATATCCCTGGAGATCACCATTCAATCGAAAAATCCGTCATCGCTGCTTGTGAAACGAGTCTCTGCCGTTGCGATTTTGGGCGTGGTAGTTTTTCTAGTGGCCAACGAAATTGCCCAGCGCGCCTTCAGCGCAGTTCCCACCACAAAAATCACCGGCTTTTCATCGCAACATGCCGCTGAACAATCTAGTCTCGAAGACCGCCTGAAAAAACTTATCTCCACCGATGAAATTCGCAAGCAGCATCGCTATTTCACCTCCATCCCACATCCCGCAGGCTCCATTCATGATCACGAAGTCGCCGAATACATAGCCGATCAATGGAAAAGCCAAGGTCTCGAAGATGTAATCATCCGTGAGTACGACGTCCTCGGCACCAGGCCCATCTCGACCAGTCTCGAAATGGTCGCGCCCACTCACTATCAAGCTCTCCTACGCGAAGCTCCATACGATGCAGACCCCGACACAAAAAATCCCGAAGTCGCCAGCGCCTGGCTCGGTTATTCCGCCAGTGGAGAAGTTACCGCTCCCGTCGTTTACGCCCACAGCGGTAATCCGGAAGACTACGAACTGCTGCGTAAGGATGGCATCGACGTAAAAGGAAAAATTGTTCTAGTGCGTTATTCCAATCCTTACAGCTATCGTGGATTCAAAGCCCTTACTGCGGAAAAAAACGGTGCCGCGGCCTTGCTTATTTATTCCGATCCCGCGGAAGACGGCTACGTAAAAGGCAAAGTCTTTCCCGACGGCCCGTGGGGTCCTGAAACCCACATTCAGCGCGGCTCGATCACTTACGACTTCATCGTGCCCGGCGATCCACTCACTCCCGGTTGGGCTTCGGTGCCCGGCGCAAAGCGCATTCCGGAAAGTGAAGCTCGCTCGCTCCCTCACATTGTCGCGTTGCCCCTCTCCTGGCACGACGCCAAGCCGCTGCTCGAAAATATGAATGGCCCAACCGCGCCAAAAGATTGGCAAGGTGGATTGCCGATCACCTACCGTCTCACCGGAGCCGTGCAAGCTCACTTGAAAGTGCAAATGGACAACTCCATTCAGCCTTATTACGTCGTCGAAGCCCGCATCCGCGGCGCGCAATTCCCCGACGAATGGGTGCTTCTCGGAAATCATCATGATGCCTGGGAATACGGCGGCGTCGATCCCAGCAGTGGCACCGCGTCCATGATGGAACTTACTCGCGCCTTCGGAACCATGTTGAAAAATGGCTTTCGCCCCAAGCGCACACTGGTTTTCTGCAGTTGGGACGGCGAAGAAATAGGTCTGACCGGCTCGACGGAGTGGGGCGAACAATTCGCGGATGACTTACGAAAAAAATTAGTCGCCTATATCAACGTGGATTCCTCGGCATCCGGACCCGAACTTCGAAGGCGGCGCGGTCGGCTCGCTCGCTCCCATGCTGGTGGAGACCAGCTATTCCATCGCCGATCCCAGCGGAACCAGCCTGCATGATGCCTGGATTAAATCCACGGCCGCCGCGCGAAAAAACGAGAAACACACTCAGCCGCCCAGAGACGAAAATTTAGTAAACACCCGTATCGGCAGCGGCTCCGACCACACCGTATTTCTAAATTTCCTCGGACGTCCGGTCATCACCCTGCAATTCGATGGACCCTACGGTGTCTATCACTCCATGTACGACGATTTTTATTGGATGAACCACTTCGGCGATCCTGGCTACAAATATCACGCCACCATGTCCGCATTGTGGGGCGTTACCGCGCTACGATTAGCGCAAGCGGACATCTTACCCTTCGATTTTGCATTTTACGGCCGCACGCTAAACAGTTTTATCGACGATCTAAAAAAGAATCCCCGCTACGATGCGAACAAAATCAATCTCGATAATTTACAAAAAAGCGCCGTAGCCTTCGAAGCCACTGGCAAAAATGTCAAAACACTTTTGGATCGCAGGGTTGCTTCCGGAAAAATAGACCCGCAAAGCGCTGAGCATTTCAACCAATCCATACTAAAGGTAGAAAGTAACTGGCTGAATCCCGATGGCATCCCCGGCCGCCCGTGGTTCAAACATCTGCTCTATTGCGCACGTTACACCTACGCGCACCTCGAGCTTCCCGGTTTAACCGAGGCCGTCGAATCGCAAAAGTGGGATGAGACGCAGCGTCAGTCTGAAATTCTAGCTAAAGCCATCGACACCAATACCACTCTTCTGCAAGACCTGGAAAAGCAGCTTCAGCAATAAACGCCGCGAAAACGGTCTTCCTTATCTCTTCAGACTCGCCGCAATTCTTAGAACCGTCGGATCCATTTCAATTTCTTCAAGTTTCTTCGGCAGAGGAATACACCAATTCGCACGAACATCTTCTCGAGCTCCAGGCAAATTCGGCCTTTTGTCCGCGCCCACTCCATCTTCCAAAGACGCCAGCGTAATTGCCGCCGGGGATCGCGCCAGCGCCTGGTGCGTTTTAACAATTACGTCAGAAATGTGCTCGTGGTCATGCACGTTCGTCGCGCGCTTGAGATACCAGCGCATTTGTTCGCAATTATCTCTACTGGGTTTCAGCCCCAGCTGGGTCTGTTCATCAAAATCAGCTCCCGACCATATTCCCGCGATAGTCGGTAAATCGTGCGTGGACACCGCCGCGACCGCCAGCTTCGGATAATGCTCCGGCTGCTTTTCCTCAAACCACAGCAGCCGGTAAGAGAGCACCGCGTACTCCGCAAGTTTCTCTCGCACACCTTCGTCCACGGTTCCTAAATCTTCGCCCACAATAAAAGTCTTGGCTCGCGCGCTTTCCAGCGCAAGAATCGAAAGCATCTCGTCCGCGTTGTAACGAACGTAAGTCCCGTGCGCGCTCGGCTCTCCAACTGGAATCCAGAACAGCCGGAATAATCCCATCACGTGATCGATGCGCAGTCCTCGCGCATAACGCAGCGCGGTCCGCACCGTTTGGATGAACGGCTGGTACCAGGAAACCCGCAATTTGTGTGGCACAAATGGCGGCAGTCCCCAATCTTGTCCGTTGGAGTTAAATAAATCGGGCGGCGCTCCCACGCTTACATCTTTCGCAAAAACGTCCTGCCACATCCAGGCGTCCGCGCCGTCTGGCGCAACTCCCACCGGAAGATCCTGCATGATATTTCCCGCCGACGAAGCCGCTTTTAATTGCCCGTCCAATAAATATTGCAGCCACTTATGAAAGCGGATGCGATCGCCGAATTCCACAATCAGAGCCAATACT
The DNA here is from genome assembly GCA_963705755.1 of uncultured Acidobacteriota bacterium. Lineage (GTDB taxonomy): Bacteria > Acidobacteriota > Terriglobia > Acidiferrales > UBA7541 > Acidiferrum. Next base: position 75,641 of record CAVPKZ010000150.1, read on the forward strand.
GCCGGGCTATCCGGAGAACGATACTGCTGTGGCCACGCGCGCCAGTTCGCACCGAATTGTTCGGCAAGTACACAAAAGCTCGCAAACAGCTGCAGGCTGCGACCCCTGTTGCGTTCAAAATCGCTAAAAGATATTTTATCGCGCACCGTCGACCAGATTTTTCCCAGCGCCCGCATTTTCAAACGGTAGATCTCATCACGCTCGATCAAGGGCTTGTCATTAAGCGCGCGTCCCTCCTCGCGGAGTTTTTCCAGTTCCGGAAGCGCCTCTTTCACGCCAGCAATGTGTTCAATACACAAATACAGCGGATTTAAAAATAGCCTGCTGCTTGGATAGTAGGGACTCGCTTGCTGCGGCAACACCGGAGCCGTCGCGCACAACGGATTCACCATAACTACTCCGGCTCCCAGTTCAGCAGACCATTCGCAAATACGGCGCAAATCTTCCAGATCGCCGATTCCCCAACTGCTTTCCGAACGCACTGAATAAAGTTGCAGCGCCCAGCCCCAGGTATGCAGGTCCGCTGGAAGAAAACAGCGCGGTGGCGTTACGATCAACCGGGTTTCGCGACCCTCACGATCGAAAATGGAATGGTAGCCAAGCGGCAAGTCACGTGGAAGTTTACCGGTCGCGCGTAAGCGGGTGCCGTCTTCTAATTGCAACTCGCAGGACTCTGAAATATTTACATCTGCGCCTTGACGGCAGACTAGCAGTGCCGAATCGCCAGGGCCTTCTTGCCCCGCGTGCATGGCCGTCAAAAATTTATTTTTGGTTGCCTCTGAAACCTCGTACCATTGCCCGGAATCGTCCCGATATTTTTCGTCGATTCCCCAGGCACTGAAATTTGGCACACAAACTCCGGGCTGCGTTTGTTCCCGCATGGCTATATTACCCGCGACTCACAACCACAAGCATAGAAGCCTTTGCTTGCTCACGGCAATACAGCTTAATCGGTAAGAATACGAGGAGAGTTTTATCGAGCTCTACAATTGACTGGCGGTAATCTTTTTTGAACCTCCGTTTAGCGTGATCACCAGTACGGACGGTTGCCGATTTATTTCTCGAATGTGCGCGGCTAGCCATTTCACCTGCGATTCGTTCGCGCCCACGATCTCCAGCACGATGGATTTCTCTAGCTTACCGCGGTAGTACCCGGTGGTGGGTTGCGCGTGAAGCTCTCAAATTGTTTGGTGATGGCGCGCACAATCGTGGCTCGCCGTTTGTCCTCGGTGTAAATGCGATGAATGGTCTGGTGGCTCATTGCACTAGCCTGAGCTCGGTGGAAATTGACTCTGTCTGTGTAATTGCATTCGCAGGCGCGGGATAGCCTATGAGAAATGTAACGGGAGCCAACCTGCCGGGTCGCTCTCCAATCTGCCATACATAATTTCCCGCTCTCACCTGTGCGGCTAACAGGGACAGCTCTTTTTTGTGAATAGGCTCGCAGGCAGGAAACGACTCCATCAAAAAACAGCACAAATGGAATTACCGGAATAATGTAAGTCCAGAATAATCTCGAAATCCGAACCGGGCGCGCAAATGGCGCGGTTAAAAATCCCGCCAGTGGCATCAGCACCGTCAATAAGATATTCAGCGGATCGCGTTTGGCTGCTTCAAATACGCCGATTCCCTGGCCATCATCCACTGCACCCTGCAGGATGGCTACCGCTTCGTCCGGCGTGAAATGATGAAATGAAGTGAAAATCGTCCGAAATCCCGACAGTTCGCGAGGCAGCGAGGCGGCGTCTACCAGTCCACCATAAAACGTAATCTGGCCGCCAGTCTTTTGCCGCGCATTCTCAAACGCCGTCACATTCGGATACTTATCGGTCAAACAAACTTCAATACCGCGCCCACTACCATCACGCAGCAAACGGTATAGCCATAACCACGGTCCCCCGCCGCCGGAACATAGATCCACAATCCGTTCCGCGCCGCTGGCTTCCACCGCTTTATTTAGTAATGGAACGATGGGCCGGTAGATCCCGCCTAAACTCAAAATAAATTGCAGCGCATCCGTGACTCCGTCGCGAAGACACTTCGGAAACCATTTCTGATCGTGAAACTCAAAAAAGCGCGCTCCTCCAAAACTCCGTCCCTTGCATATGAACTTTCCAACATCGATTTGTTCATCTGCGGCAGCACTTACGGGTCTGGTCAGAATTGTCGTCATGTCTTCTCGATCACTGTGCGTGGACGGACAGGATGTCTCTCCCGTTGATCGTTCCGCGAGCAGTTCTTGGATGCCATTAGCGCGTTCTACGGGTTGAATAGTTTTACACCCGGTGAGGCACCAAGACCCCACACTACCATTTGTGTTAACTAACGTAAGTCTTGTTAAATGTGCAAGATGCGTGAATTGCGCGCTAACACGTGTTAGCGCCAAACTGGCGGCGGGCGGAGATTTTACTTTTTTGAGTCTTTTTCGTGCATCTGCTCGTGCTCTTCCTGTTCCTCTTTATAGACGGCAGGAATCCCCAGACTGCCTTTGGGCGGCAGGTGGCGCATGAAATTTACGATCTTCCACATCTCTTCATCGCTCAGAATTCCTTTCCACGAAGGCATCCCGGAAGGGTCGATGCCATTTTCGATAATCCATTTTAATTGCCCATCCTTATATTCCTGCACGTCAGCCGAACTGAGAGAAGGTATTGGCGGCGACATTTTCTGCGCGAACGGTACTCCCGTGGCTTCGCCATCCAGTCCGTGACAGATCCCGCAGTGATGCCCAAAATGTTCTTGTCCATCCTTGATATTTTCCGGCGTCGCCGGAATGGGGTTGGGAGTTTTTTTTCCACCTACAGTAATTTTGTGCTTCACATACTTCGCCATTTCACTTTCCATCGCTCCGGGTTTGCTAACACGGCAGCCGGAAAGAATCATGGCGCAGGCAATAACAATCGTTATTCTGACACTGATAGTGTTCATGAAGCTCGCTCTATTAGACGTAACTAATGCCCGTTCGATGCTCAAAGCCTTCTCTATAGCCGCTGTGACCTGTTGCGAATCTGGCGTGACGTCCGGCTCAAAGCGAGTAATGACCCGGCCGTCGGGGCCAATCAGAAACTTCGTGAAATTCCATTTAATGTCGCCGCCGGTTTGCGGATTGGCGGATTTGTCCGTCAGGAATTGATACAGCGGGTCTTTGTCGTCGCCCTTCACCGAAACTTTCGACATCATCGGAAAACTCACGTGATACTTCGTGGTGCAGAATGTTTTAATTTCCTGATTCGATCCCGGCTCCCGTCCGCCGAAATTATTGGCGGGGATACCCACGATCACAAAGCCGCGATCTTTATATTTCTCATATACCGATTCCAACGCTGAATATTGTGGCGTGAAACCGCAACGGCTGGCCACATTCACGAGCATCACAACTTTTCCCTTGTACGTTGCCAGCGGCGCCAACTGGTCATCGATGGAATTCAAAGTAAATTCGTACACCGTCTTATCCGCGGCCATCACGCTCGCCCCCAAAAGAAAAATGCAACAAAACAACTTAATCATATTTCCTCCAACTATGTTTTACGCCGTTACGTCCGCGCCCGCAATGGTTGCAGCGGTCCTGACTTTATCGCCAGGATTACCGCCAATCGGTTATTGAGCGTGGGCTGCCCCTGTTATAGACTCCGCAGGCCACGCGTTTATTCCATGCAGTCTGCACAAGGGGGTGCGATGCTGGCGGCAGCAATCGTGACGGTAACGCATCGCATTCTCGCTCCCACCGACCTGGTAATCATAGGAATTTATTTCGCCATTATTTTTGGAATCGGTTTTTATTTTGCCAAAAAGGGCCGAACCTCCGAGGATTATTTTCTGGCCAGCCGCAACATCGGTTGGTTCGCCATCGGAGCTTCACTTTTCGTTTCCAATATTTCCACGGAACATTTCATAGGCCTCGCGGGATCGGGAGCCACCTCGGGCCTCGCCGTCGGGGATTTCGAGTGGCTGGCTTGCATGATGCTCCTGCTGCTCGGCTGGGTGTTCGTGCCGTTTTATCTGCGCTCCAATGTTTTCACCATGCCCGAATTTCTGGAGCGCCGCTTTAATCGTAATTGCGCGAACTATCTAGCCACCATTTCTGTTATCGCTTATATCTTCACAAAAATTTCCGTCCATCTTTATGCCGCGGGCATTGTGCTGGAGCGCGTGGTCGGCTGGAATCAGTGGACCGCCGCCATTATTCTCGTGATCGCTACCGGCGTTTACACCATCGCCGGCGGCCTCGCTGCGGTGATCTACACGGATTTGGTGCAGACCCTGATTCTTTTGGCGGGCGCGATCGCACTCACTTTAATCGGCCTGGACAAAGTTGGCGGATTTGCAGGCTTGCGCGCCGCGCTGCCCGACAGTTTTTTTCATATGCTCAAGCCCGCTTCCGATCCGGAATTTCCCTGGACCGGCATCGTGTTTGGCGCGCCAATTCTGGGCATCTGGTATTGGTGCACTGACCAAGTCATTGTGCAGCGCGTTTTATCCGCGCGCGATGAAGGCCACGCCAAGGCGGGCACAATTTTTGCCGGCTTCCTGAAGGTTCTTCCGGTATTTCTGCTGGTGTTGCCGGGCTTGATTTGTTATGCGCTGTATCCGCAATTGTTCACGGTGGTGGACGGCAAAGTCAGCAATGGAGACATCGCATTTCCTACCCTGGTGATCAATCTCTTGCCCACTGGCCTGGTGGGATTGTTGATCGCGGCTTTACTGGCCGCGTTGATGGGCGCCATGAGTTCTGTTTTTAATTCTGCTTCCACGATGGTCACGCTCGATTTTTATAAAAAGTTCCGGCCCACGGCGAGCGAAAAGCAGCTGGTGGCCTTCGGGCGCATCGCTACTGGCGCCATGGTGCTGCTTGGACTTTTGTGGGTGCCCTTCATTCATTTGCTCAGCGCGCAACTGTACATTTATTTACAAAGCGTGCAGGCGTACATCAGCCCGCCGATCGCGGTGTGCTTCATATTTGGAATTTTGTGGCCGCGGCTGAATGGCGAAGGCGCCATCAGTTCGCTGCTGGTTGGTTTTGTTTTAGGCGCAGTGCGTTTTATTTTTGAAGTGCTGGACAAAACCAGGCATTACAGCTCACCAACATTGCGTTGGCTGGTGGACGTGAATTTCCTTCATTACGCTGTGCTCATGTTCGTAGTGTGCGCCATCGTGCTGATCGCGGTGAGCATGATGTATCCCGCGCCAGAGCGAAAGAAAATCGCCGGCTTAACTTTCGCAACGGTAGGAGACAAACTGGATACCACCGATCTGAAGGAAACGCCGCATCTGAAGCGCGAGACGCCTACGGAACATCGGGTGAACCTGGCGTTTACGCTGGTGCTGATCGCCACGGTGTTTGGTTTATGGATTTATTTCCGCTGACACAGCGACCAAAAAAATGAGATCAACCTCCATTGTCGCGATGCGGCCTAGCGTCACGCAGGAAGATGCCGTTCGCGAATTTTCGAGTCGCGGGCTTTCGTCGATGTATTGGAGAATGACCGCTGGCCGTTTGCAGCAAATCGCCGAAGCGTATGTGCCCTATCAATTCTACGAGGTAAGCTATGTTATGGCGCGAGCGCCGCAGACGCGCTTGTTCGCGATGGACGCAGTGGACGGTTCACTCGATCTGTTTGAGTTTCCGCAATTGCCGAGCTGTCAGCAATTGGTAACGATGGATACGCGCAACCGCGTCGAGCCATCACTGTCAGCGGGTGCTGCGGATGAGCTGCTGCGGGAAAAGGCTCTGCGGATTATTTTCCAGCAAGGTTTCTTCAAGGTGCGCGAGGCTTCGTTGCACTTTTCCCGCAAACCGGACATCGTGCATCTACCTTATTGGCTCGGCTTTTATGCCAACGGCGGAATTGTTCGTTGCCGGGTGATGGACGCAGTTCGCCGCCGCGTTGAAGGCGCCAAGGCTTCGGCGTTTTTTGAACAGTGGCTGGCAGCTTGAAACAGACCGCCGAGCAAGCGATAAAATTCATTCCGCCCGCACATCTACTTTCTTCTGGAGAGCTTTCTATGTCAGCCTTCGCGCGACGTATCTTGGTGGGAGTTTTGTTTTGCGCGATGCTTGGCGCGGGAAGCAACGCGCAGGGCTGGCATCATCTCGGCAATGTCCAACACGTCGAAGTGTTACCGAATGGCGCAGAACTGACTGCGGGCGCCGCAAAAGTTCGCATCGCTGCTTTTCGCGATGGGGTTGTGCGCGTGCGAGTCGCGCCCCAAGGAAAATTTCCTGAGGGCTTCTCCTGGGCGGTGATTCAGTCGCCGCAACCTCCCGCGGTAAAAGTTCAAGACGGGCCGAAAGAAGTGCGCATCACCGCGGGCGACGTGAACGTGGTGGTGCTCAAGTCGCCGCTGCTCATCAATTTTGTGGATTCAACCGGCGCCGCAATTCTCGAGGACCAACCGACGCTGCCAATGGCTTTTGACGGCGACAGCGTGCATGTCTGGAAGCGTATGCCCGCGGATGAAAATTACTTTGGCCTGGGTGATAAAGCCGGCCGCATGAATCGCCGCAATCGTTCTTTTACGATGTGGAACACCGACGAGTTTGGCTGGCAGGAGTCCAGCGATCCTTTATACAAGACCATTCCGTTTTTTATCGGGATGCGCAACGGCGCGGCGTACGGATTGTTTTTCGATAACACCTATCGCAGCAGCTTCGATTTCGGAAAAGAATCGGCGGATTATTTTTGTTCGGAGCCGCGGGAGGGGAGCTGAATTATTATTTTTTCTCTGGCCCGGAGCCAAAAAAGATTATCGCAAATTATACCGCGCTGGTGGGGCGTACTCCGTTGCCTCCGCTTTGGACCCTGGGATTTCAGCAAAGCCGCTACAGTTATTATCCGGAAGCGCGAGGTCGCGAGATTGTCGCGACTTATAGGCAAAAGAAAATCCCGCTGGACGCAATTTATTTCGATATCGATTACCAACAGGGATATGCGCCGTTCACGGTAAACCGTCAATATTTTCCAACGTTTGAAAAAATGATTTCTGATTTTCGCTCGCAGGGCGTGCACACCGTGCTGATCACCGACCTGCACATCAAGAAGGATCTGAATCCCGCGTATACGCCGTACGCAACGGGAATGCAGCGGGACGTCTTCGTTAAAGATCCCGACGGCAGCGTTTTCGTTGGTCCGGTGTGGCCGGGTGACAGCGTATTCCCGGATTTTACGCTGACGAGAGCCCGGGATTGGTGGGGCGAACAATACAAAGATTTTGTGGGCATGGGCGTGGCGGGCTTCTGGAACGATATGAACGAGCCGTCGGTTTTTCAGCGAGCGGACAAGACTATGCCGCTAGACACGCGGCACCGCCTGGATGACGGAACGACGCGCGACCACCGCGCCATTCATAACGTGTATGGAATGGAAAACGTTCGCGCTACTTACGACGGCTTGCGAAAATTGCAGCCAGATGAGCGGCCTTTTGTGTTAACACGCGCGGCGTATTCCGGAACTCAGCGATATGCGGCGACATGGACGGGAGACAACAGCAGCACCTGGAACCATTTGTCGATGAGCACCCCAATGCTATTGAGCATGGGAATTTGCGGCTATTCGCTGGTGGGCGACGACATCGGCGGATTTGCCGGAACACCGCCTGCGGATTTGTTGACGCGCTGGATCGAAGTGGGAGCGTTCAATCCTATTTATCGCGACCACACCGCAAAAGGGACAGGCGATCAGGAACCGTGGGTGCATGGACCGGAGCAGGAAATGATTCGCCGGCGGTACATTGAATTGCGGTACCAGTTGCTGCCTTATATTTATACCGGCACTGAAGAGATGACCCGCACCGGGATACCTTTCATGCGGCCGTTGTTTGTCGAGTATCCGCAAGCGAAGATGGAAGGCGACGATCACAATTTTCTGTTTGGGTGCGATTTGTTTGTAGCTCCCGTCGATACGGAAATGTTGGACGCCAAAGATTTTCATCTGCCGCCTGGCGATTGGTACGATTTTTGGACGAGCACTAAGTGGCGGGCCAGGCCGCCCATCTGGTGTTGCATCCGCAACTGGATGAAATGCCGCTGTACGTTCGCGTGGGAGCGATTGTGCCCATGCAGGCCGTAGTGCAGAGCACGTCGGACACTCCGAGCGGCGGACTAAAGCTGCGCGTTTATCCGGGCGCCGATTGCCGCGGGTCGCTGTACATGGATGATGGGCATTCCTACGCCTATCAAAAAAATGAATTTCTACGCATTCAATATAGTTGCCAGGTGGCGGGGAATTCCGTAACGGTGAACAGCAAAGTGGAAAACGGCACATTTCAACCGTGGTGGAAGAGCGCCGATGTTACGGTGTACGGAGTTGCATCAGCCCCGAAACAAGTACGCATCGGGGATCAGGTTACAAGCGATTTTAGATACGACAATCAAATGCATGCAGTCATGTTGACGGTGCCGGGCGCGGCTAGAGAGTGGTCGCTGCAAATCAATTATTGACCGCGCGGGAAAAGAAAATGTCGGCGCGCCGACATTTAAAGTAAAACGTTAATTATTCAGTACCTATAATAGTAAAGTAATATTGCCCGACGTTCGAATCGCGCGCGTTCGAATGACTTTAGAAATTGTCGGCGCCGCCGTTCGAACGACGAAGCTCCATTCCGATTTCTACCTGAGATTAATCCGCGATAAAAATTGTTAATGATTGAGGCGGCATCAGCAATTCCAATTGGTTCTCGACAATCTTTCCATGTGCTTCGCCGAGCAGAGTGGTGAGTCCGGCGGCGCCTTGCGCGGGCGTATCTTTGAGAGGAATTTTCAACTGGCGAGATTCTTTGGAGTTGTTAAAAGCGACGATCAATTGTTCTTCGTCCGAGTCGCGCTCAAAAATGTAGGAGGAATCATCGGAGGCCAAGTGCCATAGGTGGCCCTGCGCAAGTACGGGGTGTTCGCGGCGCAAACGCAACAATGTCTGAACATACGAGAATATTCTTTGTTGTTGTGGTGTGCGGCCATCCGCGGTGAAGGCGTTGTTGGGGTCGTTGCTCCAGCCCCCGGGAAAATCGTGACGATTGTCTGGATCCGGGCCTCCGGGCATTCCGATCTCGTCGCCGTAATAGAGCTGCGGAATTCCGCGCAGTGTAAGCGCCAATCCGTAGGCCAGCTGCAGGGTTTTTAATCCTTCATCCTGAGAATGTCCTGTGGCGTCCGAGGCGGCGCCGGAGAGACGCACAACGTCGTGATTGCCAAAGAATGTGACAAGCGAATCGGGGCGGTTGTAAAGGGAATCGTGACGCAGAGATCTCGGCGATTTGTCCTGCCGGCGCTTTGTGCTGCAACACATCGCCAAGAGTGAAGTACAAAGGGAAATCGAAGAGCGTAGTTACGCCTGAATCGATGCCGTCGTAGCGTCTTTGTCCACCCATGAAAAATGAAGTGACGCTGGGATCGGGATGAAATACTTCGCCGATGGTGGTGAGGTTGGGATACATGCGGCGTAACGCGAGATGCCAGGCGGCCCAGAACCTGCGCGGCACATACGGAAATGTATCGAGGCGGTATCCGTCGAGCCCAGTCGTTTCCGCCCACCAGATACTGTTCTGGAAAAGATATTGCGCCACGACCGGATTTTCGGTGTTGAGGTCGGGCAATACATTGGCAAACCAGCCTTGGGTAAGATTTTTTGAAAGACGCGGAGGCGCGTGTGGGTCCACGAGCGCTTCAAAGGAATCGTTCGTGGAACACTGGTTGTTTTTTCCGTAGAAAGTTCCATCAAGCGGCGTGGCGGAATTTGTATGTTGTGCGGATGTTCCGTGAAACCAATCGGGCAAGGGCGGATTTTTTACCCACGGGTGATTTGGGCCGACATGGTTGATGACCGCGTCGAACAAAACTTTCATTTCCTGCTTGTGAGCTGCGGCAACGAGCTGCTGGTAGTCATTTATGGTGCCCAGATGTGGATCGACCGCGTATAAATCAACGGCGCCGTAGCCGTGATAATCCTGCGGCGCGCCGTTTTTCAGGACGGGGGTGAGCCAGAGAGTGGTCACGCCCAAGTCCTTCAGATAGGGCAAATGTTCGCGAATGCCGCGCAAGTCGCCACCGTGATAGGCGCGAGGATTGGCGCGGTCATAGGAATTGGGCGCGTCGGCGGGCTGATCGTTGGTGGGATCGCCGTTCGCGAAGCGGTCCGGCATGATGAGGTAAATCACATCCGTTTGCGAAAGGCCGTGAAACTTTCCGGCGGTTGGGCTGCGCGGGGCCAGCGGCAATTCAAAGGAGGTTTTTCCGGTGGGAGTGGTGATCCGGCAGACCGCGGTACCTGATCTGGTGTCGGTGGCAATTTTCAGCCATACAAATAAATAAGTTCCGGCGGCGGCAGACTGAGTATGCGTGACGGTGACCGTTGGAAGATTGCAGGCGACTTCGTTGGCTTGCAGGTTGTGGCCGGAGATCAGCAGCATGACTTCGGACGATAAACCAATCCACCAGCTGGGTGGCTCAACTTTGGTGACGGCGGGTTCAATTCCAGTTTGGTCTTGTGCCGGGTTTTGCGGAGCAGCAGCGCTAGCGCAAGGCGAAAGAATCAGTGCGCAGCACAAGACGACGAAGAGTAGAAGGTCAAATGGATGGTAAGGATAAAATCGAAGATAAAACCTAAAACTAACCCAAGACCCAGGTTCACAACTCAACTGCGAACCTGGGCGCCCCTCCGTGCTGATTAAGGTTTGAGACGGGATAATACGGCGAGGGCAAAATTTCTTCACGCCGGAAGAATAGGAAAAAACTGGTGTTAATGCTAGCGGCTATTCCACTGAGGATTACTTCTTCGATTTAGATATGTTCTTTTTCCGCGGTTTTACTGAGGACATAAGCTCGAATTTTAAGTATCCGAAACGGTCGGGGACGTGGAAGTTTGGTTGAGGAGTGTGGGTGGGCTGCCAGGAAGAATAAAATCGTGGCTCGGTTGGTCCCTCGACACGAAAGAAATTGGCGCGCCAGAGGGAGGCAGGGTCGAAAGTTTGCGTGAGGCTTTTCATGGGGATGGCCAATTCGGCGGTCCAGGTTTTTTTAGGTTCATCGATACTTACGCGGCGTTGCAGACCGCTTTTTATGTGTTGAAGCGATCCGTTTGCGATTTCCAGATCGATCCAAAAGCCGTTTGGGCTTACCTCGAATTCCTTGTAGCGGCGCGGTTGTTGCGGATCAGGCTGCAAGAAAACTTCAGCGACATCGCGGATCCAGAGCTTATCGCGGCGGCCGCCAGCGTCGGCGCTTTCGAAGACGGTGATGA